>JAURKV010000273.1 GCA_030831585.1 Ramlibacter sp.
AGCTGGTCGAGGGCCAGGACCTGTTTGTGAAGGACCGTTATGTCTACATGCGCACCACCCGCGGCCCGCGCCGGGTGGATGTGATCTACCGCCGTGTGGACGACGACTTCCTCGACCCCGCCGTCTTCCGGCCCAACTCCACGCTGGGCTGCCATGGCCTGGTCGAGGCCTACGCCGCTGGCAACGTGACCATCTGCAATGCAATCGGCCCCGGCGTGGCGGACGACAAGTCCATCTACCCCTATGTGCCCAAGATGATCGAGTTTTACCTCGGCGAAAAGCCCATCCTGAGCAATGTGCCCACCTATATGGGGCGTGACCCGGAGGACCTGAAGTACATCCTGGCCCACCTGCCCGAACTGGTGGTCAAGGAGGTGCATGGCGCCGGAGGCTACGGCATGCTGGTCGGCCCAGCCGCCAGCGCGCAGGAAATCGCCGACTTTCGTCGCGTGCTTGAGGCCAACCCCGTCGGCTACATCGCCCAGCCCACGCTCTCGCTCTCGTCCTGCCCCACCTTCGTCGACAGCGGCGTGGCCCCGCGGCACATCGACCTGCGGCCCTTTGTCCTCTCGGGCAAGGAGGTGCAGATGGTGCCCGGCGGCCTCACCCGCGTCGCGCTCAAGGAAGGTTCCCTGGTGGTCAACTCCTCGCAGGGCGGTGGCACCAAGGACACCTGGATCCTTGAAGACTGATTGCAGCAAGAACAAGATACCCACCATGCTGTCACGCACTGCCGACCACCTGTTCTGGATGTCCCGCTACACCGAGCGCGCGGAAAACACCGCCCGCATGCTGGACGTCAACTACCAGACCTCGCTGCTGCCCCAGTCTGCGCAGGCGGCGCAAATGGGCTGGCAGGGTTTGCTGTCCATCAGCGAGCTCCTTCCTGCCTACCAGGCCAAGCACGGCGAGATCTCCCCGGGCGCGGTGATGGAGTTCATGGTCGTCGACCCTGGCAACCCGTCGTCCATCGTCTCCTGCCTGCAGGCCGCGCGCGAGAACGCCCGCGCGGTGCGCGGCACCCTCACCACCGAGGTGTGGGAGACGCAAAACCAGACCTGGCTCGAGTTGGGTCGGCGTATTGCAGCCCAGGAGCATCTGCGTGACCCGGGGCAGTTCTTCGAATGGGTGAAGTTCCGCTCCCACCTCTCGCGGGGCGTCACCGTGGGCACCATGCTGATGGACGAGGCCCTCTACTTCATGCGCCTGGGCACCTTCCTCGAGCGGGCCGACAACACCGCGCGCTTGCTGGACGTGAAGTTCAACGCGCTCAAGAGCGAGTACCACGGTGCCGTTGCCGGCGATGGCTCGCAAGGCGCCGACGGCGAGGACTACGACTTCTACCAGTGGAGCGCCATCTTGCGCAGCGTCTCGGCCTTCGAGATCTACCGCAAGGTCTATCGCAATGTGATCCAGCCCGAGCGGGTGGCCGAGTTGCTCATCCTGCGTGCCGATATGCCGCGCTCGCTCCACGCCAGCGTGGCTGAGGTCGTGGGCAATCTGGCCATGGTGGCCGGCGATAGCGCGCAGGAAACCCGGCGACGTGCCGGCCGGCTGCTGGCCGAGCTGCAGTACGGCAAGATCGACGAGATCCTGGCAACCGGATTGCACGCCTACCTGACTCAGTTCCTCGACCGGGTCAACGAGCTGGGTGTGCGCATCAGCAGGGACTTCCTCGTCCCTGCATGAGGTCGGCGCTGTCTACGGTTGCGCAGTAATCGCTGCAACTGAGCACTGCGCCGCGAGATCTCCGTTACAGCTTCTTGAAGAAGCTGCGACGCAGGTCACAACACGGCTGGGGCTTTGTGGCTACGCTGGAGGTCTTCCCTAGCACCGGCCTTGCCCCATGTCCGAACCTATCGCCCAGGCCCCGCCGGCGCCCGAGGATGCGGGCGCCGCCCCAGAGATCTCGACACAGAATGCGCAGACCGTGCCCGAAACGGGCCCTGGTGCGTCCGACAGCGTCGCCGCTCCCGAGCCCACCGGTCCGGCGCTTGCACAACCGTCCGATGCGTATTACCGCCAGATCGTGGGCAGTGCGGTCGACCATGCCATCCTCACGACGCAGAGCGATGGCTGCATCACCACCTGGAACAGCGGCGCAGAGCGTTTGACGGGGTGGACTGCGACCGACATGGTGGGCCAGCCGGTGACCCGACTGTTTACACCGGAGGACATCGAATCTGGCGTGCCGCAGCGCGAGAGGGAGACGGCAAGTGAGAAGGGCCGGGCCATCAACGAGCGCTGGCATCTGCGCAAGGACGGCAGCCGCTTTTGGGCCTCGGGCGAGACCCTGCCGTTACACGACGCGCCAGGGCAGACCGAGGGCTTTCTCGCCATCATGCGCGACCGTACCGAGCAGCGACGTCAGGCGCTCGATCTGCAGTTTCTCGCCCGCGCCAGCGACGAGCTGGCCGCGCTCGCGGAGGTGGACACCACCCTGGACAAGATCGCGCACATGGCGGTGCCCGACTTCGCAGATTACTGCGCCATCGACCTGCTGGAGGTCGACGGCACCCTGCGTCGCGTTGCGGCCGTTCACGTCGATCCCTCGCGGCAGGCCACGCTGGAGGGGCTGCACGAGCGCTATCCGCCGGACCCCCGTACCCGGGGCGGTACCTGGCATGTCCTCACCACCGGTCGGCCGCAGCTGGTGCCGCGCATGACCCGTGAAATCCTCGAACGCTCTGTCGATTCGCCGGAGCGTCGCGAGGCTCTGCTCGTGCTGGGCATTCATTCCTACATCGCGGTACCGCTCAAGGCTCAGAACGAGTCGCTGGGGGCGATCAGCTTTGCCACCGTCGGTAACACCCGGACCTATGGCGAGCCCGAACTGTCATTGGCGGTCGACCTGGCCCGGCGGACTGCGGTTGCGCTGCAGAACGCCCGCTTGCTGCGCGCCTTGCGCGAGGCGGATCGGGCCAAGGATGTGTTCTTGGCCACGCTGGCCCATGAGCTGCGCAACCCGCTGGCGCCGATTCGCAACGGCCTGACCATCTTGCAGCGAACCCCTAGCGACCAGGCGCGGGTCGAGCAGGTCACTCGCATGATCGAGCGCCAGGTCGGCCAGTTGTCTGGCCTGGTTGATGACTTGCTCGATGTCTCTCGCATCGGAACCGGCAAGCTGGACCTGAAGCGGGATCGGGTCGACATGGTCGAGGTGCTCGCGACCGCGGTTGAGATGAGCCGCCCCCTGATCGAGGCGGCCCACCACCACCTGGTGCAGGCCTTCCCGCCCGGCCCTGTGCTGGTGCGGGGTGACGGCCCTCGCTTGGCCCAGGTCTTTGCCAATTTGCTCAATAACGCGGCCAAGTACACCCGCCATGGCGGGCGTATCGAGCTGGTGCTGCAGGCCCTGCCCGAAGAGGTGGTGGTTCGGGTGCGTGACAACGGCGCCGGCATTGCGCAAGACATGTTGCGGCGCGTGTTCCACTTGTTCACGCAACTGCCGCAGCCGCAGGAGCGCCGGCAGGGGGGCTTGGGCATTGGCTTGTCGCTCGTCGACGGTCTGGTGCGGCTGCATGGGGGCCGGGTGGAAGCGCACAGCGCCGGACTGGGGACCGGAAGCGAGTTTGTCGTTCGCCTGCCGCAACCAGGCCTGTTGGCACCCTGGGACCGGACCGGCTCCTCCGACGCCAAGGGTCGGTCGGGGCCCCCAGGCCCGCCGGGGCCCGAGGGCCTGCCAGGGCCGCAAGGGCCGCAAGGGCCGCCGGGTCCACAGGGCCTGCGGGGGCCGCAGGGTATGCCCGGCCCACGGGGTATTGCGGGGCCGCAGGGCCTGCCCGGCCCACGGGGCTTGCCGGACGCGGCGGCCCCGGCCCGTCCGGGCGTGGCTGGCCGCCCCCCTCCAGCGGCTCGTGCCCCTGGCGATGCCTTGCAGGCACGGCGGGTCTTGGTGGTCGACGACAACGTTGACGCCGCCACCACCGTGTCAGAGCTGCTGTCGATGGCCGGCTGCGCCGTCGCGGTGGCCCACGACGGCCAGTCTGCGGTCGATCAGACCCTGGCCTTCCGTCCCGATGTGGTGCTGCTGGATATCGGCCTACCCGACATCAGCGGTTACGAGGCTGCGCGCCGCATCCGCCGACTGCCCGAGTTACACCCACCGCAGCTGATTGCACTCACCGGCTGGGGCCAGCAGCAGGACAAGCAGATGGCCGCCGATGCCGGCTTTGACGAGCATTGGACCAAGCCAGTCGACCCTCAGCGGCTGATGGACCTGGCCGCGCGCCAGTGAATCCACGCGACGGGCCTGCGAACCGCTGCAACTGGAGCAGGCCCCTTGCGCCCCGCCGCTGCGTCGCTGCGCCGCCCGACGTTTACGGCGCCGCGGTGACTGACAGACCTCTGAGCCAAGCAAACGGATGGCTTGGTCGCGGCGGAAGTTCGAAGGATCATCGCGCCGCCTTCCACCCCATTTGAAAGATCTTCATGTTCTGCGCTGCATCCC
>JAURKV010000274.1 GCA_030831585.1 Ramlibacter sp.
GCGCAGGTCGCGAGCGGCGCGCTCGACCTGCGACGCGACCTGCTGCCAGTCGACGAGCCCGCGCGCCAGCTGCAAGCCGGTACCGAGCAGGTCGCGGCAGAAGTCGAGCAGCTGGCTGGTGGCCAATTGCACCCCCAGGAACTGGACGCCGGTTTCATTCAGCTGATGTGCCTCGTCGAAGATGGCCACCCGCACAGTGGGCAGCAGTTCAGCCATGCCAGACTCCCGCACCGCCAAATCGGCGAAGAACAGGTGGTGGTTCACCACCACCACGTCGGCGGCCAGGGCCTCACGGCGCGCTGCATGTACATGGCAGCCCTTGAAGCCCGGGCACTGGGAGCCCAGACAGTTCTCTCGGGTCGAGGTGACCAGTGCGATGACGGGAGATCGCTCATCGAGGCCCGGAATTTCGGCCAGGTCGCCGGTGCGGGTGGACTGCGCCCAGGTCTCGATCCGGGACAGGGTCTGCACGGCCCGCCGATCCGGCAGGTGGGCGTCCTGCCGGGCCAGCGCGAGACGGTGACTGCACAAATAGCTTGCCCGCCCTTTGAGCAGCGCAATCCGCAGGGCCAGGCCCAAGGCGTCGACAAGACGGGGCAGATCACGACCAAAGAGTTGGTCCTGCAGGGTCTTGGTCGCGGTGGACAGCAGCACCCGCTCGCCAGAAAGGAGCGCCGGCACAAGATAGGCAAAGGTCTTGCCCACGCCAGTACCGGCCTCGACGACCAGAGCTCCCCCGGCCTCAATGGTCTGGGCCACTGCCAGGGCCATCTCGGTCTGGGCCGCACGGGGCTGGAACTGCTCGGTTGTCCGGGACAGCACACCTCCCTCCGCGAAGACCGCGTCTACCCAGGCCTTCAGGCTGTCGCGGGCGCTGCCAACTCCCCCACTGGCGGACCTCTCCTCCGCAGCCAGGTGGCTTCGCGGTACCGAGACCTGCGGACCACCGGGCAAGCCGGCGCCTTGCCCGGTCATGCAGGCTCTTTCGGATCTAGAGCCAATTCCAGCCTGGCGATCTGGTCGCGCAAGGCCAAGCGGCGTTTCTTGAGCCGACGCAGGGCCAGCTCATCTCCGCCGCCCTGCGCCAGCGATTGGTCGATCAGGGCGTCCAGATCGCCATGCTCCATGCGCAGCTCGATCAGCCGGCGCTGCGGCGAGTGCAGGTCAAAGGCAATATCAGGCGGCAGGGCCATAGTCAGACTGTAGCGCGAGGCTGCCGCTTAGCGGGGCGGCGGCAGGTCGCTCGCAGGTGGCTTGCTTCGGGCAGCTTGGCGCTGGCGAACCTCGGCTTTGTGTGCCTCCGCCTGGCGGATGCGCTCTTGGTGGGCGGCCGCGTTAGCACGCGCCTGCTCCGCGCTGATACGTGCCGAGGCGGGCTGGGCGCGGGCTCGCTCCGGTTTGCCGGATGGGGCGGCTTTGGACCGGGCTTGCTCCGGACTGCTGGAGGGAGCAGCTTTCGCACGGGCTTGCTCCGGGTCGTTGCCGGACGGGGAGGCCTGCCGAGCCTGGGGCGGTCGCGCCCTGGGGGCCACCGCTATGGGGTCGGGCGCTGAAGCTTGAGGCTCCGCCGACCGGGCCTGTCGCGGGGCACCGCTCGGGCGCGGCCCGCTCGCCTTCGCCGCGGCGCGAGCCTCGCGGCTTTCCTGCTCCGAGGCGGCACGAGCGCGCCGTTCGGCGGCATCCGCCTCCGCATCAGAGGCCTTGCGTTCGAGCCGCAACAGCTGCTCGCTGCTGCGATGCCGACGGTCCAGATCGTTCAGGACCCGCTCCTGGCGGTCCAACTCGGCCAATTGCACCTGCCATCGCCTGCGCACACCCTCCACACAGCCAGTGACTACGAACCGGGTCCGGCACTCGTCTTCTTCCTGGCCGAGAGCCTGAGTGACGCGATCACGCTCGGCCTTGAGCCGAATTCGCTCAGAAGTCAGATCCAGGCCGCTGACAACTTGGGCCGAGACTCCGACCACAGAGAGGAGAGCTAGGCCGGCGAACAGCACGTGACGCATCGGGCGCAGCAAGTGCCGGGGCCAGGGACGAATCGACGCACACACGGCACTCATGTGAGCCGAGTGTCGACCACTCGCCGCTCCTCGGCCATGAACTCGGCCGACTGCATTTCGTTCAAGCGGGACGCGGTGCGCGGGAACTCGTGCGACATCGGCCCCTGGGTATAGAGCTGCTCGGGCGGAACTGCAGCGGACATGATCAGCTTGACCCGCCGGTCGTAGAGTACATCCACCAACCAGGTAAAGCGCCGGGCCTCCGACGCCATGCTCATCGGCATCTGCGGCACGTTGGACAGCAACACTGTGTGGAACTGGCTCGCGATCTCGAGGTAGTCGTTCTGTGAACGCGGGCCTCCGCACAGGGCGCGAAAATCAAACCACACCAGGCCACCGGCTTTGCGCAAGGCCTGTATCTGGCGGCCCTCGATGTGCAGCACCGGGGACTCGTCCCGGGCCTCGGCCAGCTGGCTGAAAGCGGCATTCATTGCAGCGTCGGCGTGCGGCCCCAGGGGTGTGTGATAGAGCTGAACCCGTTCGAGTGTGCGGCGTCGGTAATCGGTGCCGTTGTCAACGTTCAGGACTTCAAGCCGCTCGTTCAGGAGCGCAATCGCCGGCAGGATGCGGTCTCGGTGGAGGCCGTTGGGGTAGAGATCGTCGGGCCGAAAGTTGGAGGTGGTGACAAAGCCCACACCATGTGCGAACAGAGAATCCAGCAGCCGGTGCAAGATCATTGCGTCGGTGATGTCGGCCACATGAAATTCGTCAAAGCAGATGAGGCGGTAGCGCTTGGAGATGCGTTCGCCCAGGACCTGAAGCGGGTTCTGTGTGCCCTGCATCTCGGCGAGCTCTCGGTGCACCTCACGCATGAACTCGTGGAAATGCAGCCGGGTCTTGCGCTTTAAGGGTACCGCGTTGAAGAAGCAGTCCATGAGGAAGCTCTTGCCGCGCCCCACACCGCCGTACATATACACCCCGCGGGGAATAGCGGGGCGGTTGATCAACTTCTTGAGGGCATTGGAACGAGCGCTCTTGAATTGCGCCCACTCCTGAGCGCAACGCTCCAGCGCGTCCACCGCACGCAATTGCGCGGGGTCGCTCAGATAGCCCCGCGAGTTCAGCTCGGCCTCGTAGGCCGCCCGTACGCCGGTGACAGGGAGAACTGCACTCACCTTGCGGCTGCGGCGATGCTGCGCACGCTCAGAAGTTGAGCGTGCGCTTTTCCACCGCCAGCGCGGCCTCTTTGGTGGCCTCCGAAAGCGACGGGTGAGCGTGGCAGATGCGGGCGATGTCCTCGCTGGATGCTCGGAACTCCATGGCGACCACCGCCTCGGCGATCAGCTCAGAGGCCATGGGACCCACGATGTGAACGCCCAGGATCTCGTCGCTGGCGGCATCGGCCAGGAACTTGACCATACCGGTGGTGTCGCCAAGCGCGCGGGCGCGGCCGTTGGCCAGGAAGGGAAAGGTGCCGGCCTTGTACTTCACACCATCGGCTTTGAGCTGCTGCTCGGTGCGGCCGACCCAGGCGATTTCGGGGCTGGTGTAGATCACCCAAGGAATGGTGTTGAAGTTGACATGGCCATGCTGGCCGGCAATGCGCTCGGCCACCGCCACACCCTCTTCTTCGGCCTTGTGTGCCAGCATCGGACCACGCACCACATCGCCCACAGCCCAGACGCCGGGCAGGTTGGTGCGGCAGTCGGCGTCGACAACGATGGCGCCGCGCTCGTCGAGTTGCAGGCCCACGCCTTCGGCATTGAGGCCGATGGTGTTGGGCACGCGGCCGATGGACACAATCAGCTTATCGGCCTCAATCGCCTGCGCCTCGCCCTTGGCGTTAGTGAAGGCCACCGACACGCCCTTAGCGCTGTTCTTGATTTCGCCGACCTTCACGCCCAGCTCGATCTTCAGGCCCTGCTTGTCAAAGGCCTTTTTGGCCTCTTTGGCGATTTGTTCGTCGACCGCGCCCAGGAAAGTGGGCAGGCCCTCGAGAATGGTGACCTCGGCGCCCAGGCGGCGCCAGACCGAGCCCATCTCGAGGCCGATCACGCCCGAGCCGATCAAGACCAGCTTCTTGGGGACCACTTCGATGCGAAGCGCGCCGTCATTAGACAGCACGTTCTTCTCGTCAAACGGAACGCCAGCCAGCGCGCGGGCATTGGAGCCGGTAGCCACAATGACCTGCTTACCTACCAAGGTCTCTTCAGCGGCACCTGCGACCTTGATCTCGTGGCCGCCCTCGGCAGCCTTGACGAAGCTCCCGCGACCATGGAAGAAGGACACCTTATTTTTTTTGAGCAGATACAAGATGCCGTCGTTGTTCTGCTTGACCACCGCATCCTTACGACCGAGCATCTTGGCGATGTCGATCGTCACGTCCTTGGCTGAAATGCCGTGGTCGGCGAAGTGGTGGTTGGCGTGGTCAAAGTGTTCGGACGATTGCAGCAGCGCCTTTGAAGGGATGCAGCCCACGTTGGTGCAGGTGCCGCCCGGAGCCGGGCCGCCTTTGGCGTTCTTCCACTCGTCGATGCAGGCCACGTTCATGCCTAGTTGCGCCGCGCGGATGGCCGCGATGTAGCCGCCAGGTCCGCCGCCAATCACGACGACGTCGAATTGCTTGCTCATTTGAATTCCTTATTTGTCATGAAGTCAGGAAGATTGCGAAGCGAGCGGCGCGAGGTCGGGTCGAGCAGCGTAGCCGTACTCCCGTACGGCGAGCAGCGCAGGCTCGAGATCGCGTCGCGCAGCAGCAAGATCCCTGGCTTCAGATGTCGAAGAGGAGACGGGCCGGGTCTTCCAACGCTTCCTTCATCGCCACCAGGCCCAGCACGGCTTCGCGGCCGTCGATGATGCGGTGGTCGTAGGACATGGCAAGGTAATTGATAGGACGCACCACCACTTGCCCGTTCTCGACGACGGCGCGGTCCTTGGTAGCGTGTACGCCCAGGATGGCCGACTGCGGCGGGTTGATGATGGGGGTCGACAGCATCGAGCCAAACACGCCGCCGTTGGAGATGGAGAAGGTACCGCCGGTCATCTCTTCAATGCCCAGCTTGCCATCGCGCGCCTTGTTGCCGTACTCAGCGATCTTCTTCTCGATATCGGCAAAAGACATCTGATCGGCGTTGCGCAGGATGGGCACGACCAGACCACGGGGCGAACCCACGGCGATGCCGATGTCGAAGTAGCCGTGGTAGACGATGTCATTACCGTCGACGCTGGCGTTGAGCACCGGGTACTTTTTCAGGGCGTGGACAGCGGCCTTCACGAAGAAAGACATGAAGCCAATCTTCACGCCGTGCTCCTTCTCGAACTTATCCTGGAAGCGCTTGCGCATCTCCATCACCGGGGCCATGTTGACCTCGTTGAAGGTGGTCAGGATGGCATTGCTCGATTGGGATTGCAGCAGGCGCTCGGCGACACGGGCGCGCAGCCGGCTCATAGGCACGCGCTGTTCGGGGCGGCTGCCCAGGTCGGGCGTGGCGGGGCCGGCCACCTGGGGCAAGGCCGCCTTGGGCGCCACCGAGACAGGAGCCGACGGCGCCACGGCCTTGGCAGGGCCAGCGGCCACGGCCGACAGCACGTCGCCCTTGGTCACACGGCCGTCCTTGCCGGTGCCGGCAACCGAGCCGGCCGCCAGCTGGTTGTCGGCCATCAGCTTGGCAGCTGCAGGCATGGCCACGCCAGCCATCGATCCGCCGGCGGCGGGTGCTGCTGCGGCAGCAGCGGGGGCGGCCGTGGGCGCTGCAACTGCGGCGGGAGCAGCCGCGCCGGCCTTGCCTTCGCTGTCGATTCGGGCGATGACCTGCTCGGCCACCACTGTGCCGCCGTCGGCGACGAGGACTTCGGCGAGCACGCCAGCACTGGGCGCTGGCACTTCAAGCACCACCTTATCGGTCTCGATCTCAATCAGGATCTCGTCCTGGACCACGGCCTCGCCGGGCTTTTTCTTCCAGGACAGCAGGGTCGCTTCGGCGACCGATTCGGACAGTTGCGGAACCTTTACTTCAACGATAGCCATTTTTTTATTCCTTGAATCTGGGCGCACTTGGATGCGCAAACAGGTTTATTTGGTCAGAACAAAGCCCTTGAGCTTGGCAAACGCGGCGTCGATCAACGCCTTCTGCTGGTCCTGGTGCAGGTGCGCGTAGCCCACTGCCGGCGAGGCGGAGGCGGCGCGGCCGGCATAACCCAGCTTCTGTCCCTCGTGCATGTTCTCGTGGATGTTGTGCTGAATGAAGAACCAGGCGCCCTGGTTCTGCGGCTCGTCCTGGCACCAGACCACGTCGGTGGCATTGGGGTATTTCTTGAGCTCTGCGGCGAAGGCCTTGTGCGGGAAGGGATAGAGCTGCTCCACGCGGACGACGGCTACGTCGTCGCTGCCCTTTTCCTCGCGCCGCTTGACCAGGTCGTAGTAGACCTTGCCCGAGCAGGCGATGACGCGCTTGACTTTGTCGGCCTTGAGCTCCTTGACCTCGCCAATCACCGTCTGGAAGCCGCCCTTGGTGAACTCGGACAGGGGCGAGGTTGCCTCTTTGTTGCGAAGCAGCGACTTGGGGGTGAAGATGACCAGCGGTTTGCGCAGATCACGCACCATCTGCCGACGGATCACGTGGAAGATCTGGCTGGCAGTGGTGGGCTGGACGATGCCCATATTGGTGTCCGCCGCCAGTTGCATGAAGCGCTCGACGCGCGCCGAGCTGTGCTCGGGGCCCTGGCCCTCATAGCCATGGGGCAGCATCAGGGTGATGCCGTTGACGCGGCCCCACTTGACTTCGCCAGAGGCGATGAACTGGTCGATGACCACCTGAGCTCCATTGGCGAAGTCGCCGAACTGTGCCTCCCAGATCACCAGGGTGTTGGGTTCAGCGGAGGCATAGCCGTACTCAAAGCCCAGCACCGCCTCCTCGGACAGGATGGAGTCAATGACTTCAAACGGCGCCTGGTTGTCGGCCACGTTTTGCAGCGGCACATAGGTGCCGGTGTCCCAGCGCTCACGGTTCTGGTCGTGAATGACAGCGTGGCGGTGGGTGAAGGTGCCTCGGCCGCTGTCCTCACCGGACAGGCGTACTGGGTAGCCCGAGGCCACCAGGGAGGCGAATGCCATGTGCTCGCCCATGCCCCAGTCGACGTTGGCCTCGCCGCGGGCCATGGCGGCCCGGTCCTCCAGCACCTTCTTGACAAGGTTGTGCGGCGTGACATGGGCTGGAATGGTGGTGATCTTCTGGCCCAGCCGTTTCCACTCCGCCAGAGGCAGCGAGGTGTCGGCGCTGTCAGTCCACTTCTTGCCCACGAAGGGCGCCCAGTCGACTGCGTGCTTGCTCTTGAAGTTGGTGAGGACCGGGTCAATCGTGTGCTTGCCCGCGTCCATGGCGGCGCGGTAGGTCTTGACCATGGCATCCGGGCCATCCGCCGGCAGCACGCCCTGGGCGACCAGCTTGTCGCCATAGAGCTTACGAGTGCCCGGGTGCGCGCTGATTTTCTTGTACATCAGCGGCTGGGTGAGCGCGGGGGTGTCCTGCTCGTTGTGGCCCAGCTTGCGGAAACAGATGATGTCGACCACCACGTCCTTGCGGAATTCCATGCGGTACTCGAGTGCGAGCTGCGTGGCCAGCACCACCGCCTCAGGGTCGTCGCCGTTGACGTGCAGCACCGGCGACTCCACGCCCTTGACGATGTCGGTGCAATACAGCGTGGAGCGCAGGTCACGCGGGTCCGAGGTGGTGAAGCCGATCTGGTTGTTGATGATCAGGTGCACCGTACCGCCGGTGGTGTAGCCACGGGTGGCTGCCAGGGCCAGGGTTTCCTGGTTGACGCCCTGCCCTGCGAAGGCAGCATCGCCGTGGACCAGCACCGGGAGCACTTGCTTACCAAGCGGGTCGCCACGGCGGTCCATGCGGGCGCGCACGCTGCCCTCGACCACCGGGTTGACGATCTCGAGGTGCGAAGGGTTGAAGGCCAGTGACAGATGGACCGGACCGCCGCGTGTAGAGATGTCAGAGCTGAAGCCCTGGTGGTACTTCACGTCACCTGCGGGCAAATCCTCGGGGGCGGTGTGGTCGAACTCGGCAAACAGGTCGCCGGGCATCTTGCCCAGCGTGTTGACCAGCACGTTCAGGCGTCCGCGGTGAGCCATGCCGATCACGATCTCCTGGACGCCTTTTTCGCCCGCGAGCTGAATGAGTTCATCCATCGAGGCGATGAAGGACTCGCCACCTTCAAGCGAAAAGCGCTTCTGGCCGACGTACTTGGTGTGCAGGTAGCGCTCGAGGCCCTCGGCTGCGGTGAGGCGATCGAGAATCTGCTTCTTGCGCTCGGTGGTGAACACCGGCTTGCTGCGGATGGACTCGAGCTTTTGCTGCCACCAGCGCTTCTCGGTCTGGTCAGTGATGTACATGTACTCGGCACCCACAGTGCCGCAGTAGGTTTCGCGCAGTGCATTGAGCAGCTCGCGCAGGCTCATCGTGTTTTTGCCGAAGAAGGTGTTCGAGGTGTCGAAGACGGTCTCCTGGTCGGCGTCGGCGAAACCGTAGAAGGAGGGCTCCAGCTCGGGAATCGCGGGCCGCTCGGTGCGCTTCAAGGGGTCGAGGTCGGCCCAGCGCTGGCCCACGTTGCGGTAGGCGGCAATCAGCTGCTGAGCTGCGGTGCGCTTGCGGCCCATTTCGGCGTCGGCGCTGGCCATGACGACCCGCGTTCCGCCTTGCTTGGCGCGCTCGGCAAAGGCATTGATGACAGGGAGGTGGGGGACGTCCTTGGTGTCCGTGCCGTCGACGGCCGGGACATGCTGCAGGGCGTCGAAGTACTCACGCCAGTTGTCCGGCACGCTGCCCGGGTTGGCTAGGTAGTTTTCGTACATCTCCTCGACATACGGGGCGTTGCCCCCGAAGAGGTACGTGCTGCCCTGATAGGCAGCGTAGACGTTCGTCTCGCTCATATCTCGCTACTTTCTGCCCCCCTTCAGGGAGCATCTGCTGGTTGCAAAAACCTTCCGCGGCACGGCTGAACCGGTTGGCGGATGCGACTGTGGCTGGAAGGACCAAAGTGTCAGCGCGATTGTGCCACTGAAGTGTGACAGGGCGCGGCGCTTTTCGCGTCCTTGCACCCAGGGCGATCCGACATGTAGGCCTAAAGAATCAACCGGCCAGAACCAGATCCTTGATCTGCTGGAGCGTACCGGGGTCCTCGATGGTGGTCAGGTCTCCGGGGTCGCGGCCCTCGCAGACCGCCTGGATGGCCCGGCGCAGCAGCTTGCCGCTGCGGGTCTTGGGCAGCAGGGTCACAAAACGCACCCGCGAAGGGCGGGCGACCGCGCCGAGCTGGCCGTCGACCACCTTCATGATCTCCCCTTCGACCTTCATTCGGGCAAGCTCATCTGGGACTGCCGCCGGGTCACGCAGAACAACGAAGGCCATCGCCACCTGCCCCTTGACCGTATCGGCGACGCCGACAACGGCGACCTCGGCCACTGCCGGATGGCTGGAGATGCTTTCCTCGATTTCACGGGTGCCCAGTCGGTGGCCTGCCACATTGATGACGTCGTCAGTGCGGCCCAGAATGAAGAAGTAGCCGTCGGCGTCGCGAATGCCCCAGTCGAAGGTGTTGTAGACCATCTTGCCGGGGATGGACTCCCAATACGTCTTTTTGTAGCGGGCATCGTCACGCCAGATGGTCTGCATGAAGCCCGGTGGCGTAGGCGACTCGATCACCACCACGCCTTTTTCGTTGGGTTGCGTGAGCTCTTCGCCGGTCGACTCGTGAACAACCTTGGCGCGCCAGCCATACATGGGCACGCCCGGGCTGCCAAACCGGGATGCCTTCTTCTCGACCCCGTTGGCAATCGTCAGGATGGGCCAGCCGGTCTCAGTTTGCCAATAGTTGTCGATGATCGGCACGCCCAGGGCGTCGTTGATCCAGCGTGCGGTCGGCTCGTCGAGCGGCTCGCCGGCCAGGAAAAGTGCCTTGAGGGTGGACAGGTCGTACTTCTTGAGGAAGGCGGGGTCATGCTTCTTCAACACGCGGACTGCAGTGGGCGCGCTGAACATCACGCTGACCTTGTACTTCTCAACCAGGCTCCACCAGACTCCCGCATCCGGGCGGATCGGCAAGCCCTCGTAAAGGATAGTGGCCATGCCGCCGATCAGCGGGCCGTAGACGATGTAGCTGTGGCCCACGACCCAGCCGATGTCGCTGGTGCAGAAGTAGGTGCCGCCAGGCTCGCCCATCATGACGTGCTGCATGCTGGCCGCCAGGGCCACCGCATAACCGCCCACGTCGCGCTGCACACCCTTGGGCTTGCCGGTGGTCCCACTGGTGTACATGGTGTAGCTGATATCGGTGGCATCCACCCACTCGCAGGGCACCTGGACGCCCGCGCATTCCTGGGTCATCTGTTCCCAGTGCCGGTCACGACCTGCGACAGACACGAACTTCTCCAGTCCGCGGTCGACCATCAACACCGACTCGGGCTTGTGCGCAGACAGGCGAATCGCTTCATCGAGCAAAGGCTTGTAGGGCACCACCTTGCCACTGCGGGAGCCTGCGTCTGCGCTCACTATGACCTTGGGCGAGGCGTCCTCGATGCGCGTGGCCAGAGACACCGAAGCGAAGCCGCCGAAAACCACCGAGTGGATGGCGCCAAGTCGGGCGCAGGCCAGCATGGCGAACACCGCTTCGGGAATCATCGGCATATAGATCAGGACCCGGTCGCCCTTGACCACACCCAGCTTCTTAAGCATCGCAGCGGCAACTTGTACCCGCTCGTGGAGTTGCGCAAACGAATAGGTTTCCTCGATGCCGGTCTCGGTCGAGACGTGAATCAGGGCGGCCTGGCCGGCACGGTCCTTCAGATGACGGTCCACCGCGTTGTGGCAAAGGTTGGTCTTGCCACCCACAAACCAGCGGGTAAAAGGGGCTTGGTCGTTATCCAAAATGCGCTGGGGCGGGGTTTGCCAATCGATGAGCCGGGCCTGCTCGGCCCAGAAGGCCTCGGGCTGCTCCACCGATTGACGGTAGAAGTCTTCGTACTTGCTCATATTGTTCTCCTCGGGTCCTTGTTGTCTCTCTCCGCCCGCGCCCTGTATCTAGGCATGGGGCGGGCACTACTTGATCAGGGCGAGCGCCTCCTTGAAGCGCGGGTGGCGGCTGTCGCCCAGCCACTCAAAAGCCACCATCTCGGTGGTGACCAGCTCGCAGCCGGCACCGGCCAAACGGTCAAAGGCGGCGTCGCGGTTGCGTTCGGTACGCGAGCCACAGGCGTCGGTGACCACCCAGACCTCGAACTCCTCCTCCAGCAGCTGCAGGGCGGTCTGCAGCACGCAGACATGGGCCTCGCAGCCAGCAAGTACCACGCTGCCCCGCTCGGGCGCAGCCTCCACCGGCTTTTGCAGGTGGCGCGGCAGGCTGCGAGAGTTGCCGCGCGGCGCTGCGGAGGGAGGCCGTAGACGGGGCATCAGCTCAGCCCCGGCACCAAACGAGAACTTGGGAAGGACGGAGGCAATCAAGCTGCGAAGCGGCTGCGTGGTCGGGCCCAGGCCGGCAGGGTTTTGCTCGGTGGCCAGCACGGGCACCTCGAGCAAGGCCGCCAGCCGGGCGAGGCGCTGCGCATTGAGAAGAACCGCGGACGCGTCGGCGATCGCGGGCATGAGCCGTTGCTGGTAATCAACCAGCACCAGGGTGGAGTCAGAAGCGTCTAGAAGCATCGGGCCGGATTGGAGCCGCCCGCGCTGTCTCCGAACTGACACGGACCGTCAGAGGGAAACTCAAGCGGGCGGTAGGAGAGTCGTTCGCCAGCAGGCAAGAGCCGGAGCAAGCGCCCCCGTGGGTTGTCGGTCAGCAGGTAGATCCAGCCGTCGGGCCCTTGGCGAACGTCCCGGATACGGTCTCCTTCGGCCAGATCGTCGCGGACCTCACTGCGGACCTTCCCTCCCTCCAATTGCAGGCGGACCAGACGGCCGAACTTGAGTGATCCGAGGAGGAGTTGCCCCTTCATTGCTGCGCCGTAGCGGTCGCTGGTGAGAAATGCCATCCCCGAAGGCGCGATGGAGGGTACCCAAAAATGCATCGGCTGCTCCATTCCGGCCTGCACGGTCAGTCCCTGGCCGATTTTGCCGCCACCGTACTGCTCGCCATAGGTGATGACCGGCCAGCCGTAGTTTCGGCCGGCCTGGGGCAGGTTGACCTCGTCGCC
>JAURKV010000023.1 GCA_030831585.1 Ramlibacter sp.
CAGTCGCCGGTGTCGGGCACGCTGGCGGCCAGGGGCTCGACGTCGGCGGCCCGCTCGATGATCTGCAGTCCGTCGCGCAGCCACTGCACCGTGGCGCCGGCCATGAACACCGAGCCCTCCAGGCAGTAGGCTGGGCGCGCCGGGTCGGCAGCTGCCTGCCAGCCCACCGTGGTGAGCAGCCGATGTCGGCTGGTGACTGGGCGGCTGCCGGTGTTCATCAACATGAAGCAACCGGTGCCGAAGGTGTTCTTGGCCATTCCGGGTGCGAAGCATCCCTGGCCGAAGGTGGCGGCCTGCTGGTCGCCCGCCACGCCGGTAATGGGAAGCGCCTCGCCAAGCAGGTGGGACTCGGTCTCGCCGAAAAAGCCGCTGGAGGGCAACACCTCAGGCAGCAGCGCACGCGGGACGTCCAACAGCGCGAGCATCTCCGGGTCCCAGTCCAGGGTGTTCAGGTTGAACAGCATGGTTCGGGAGGCGTTGCTCACGTCGGTGGCATGCACCCGACCGCCGGTCAACTGCCACAGCAGCCAGGTGTCGATGGTGCCGAAGGCCAGTTCGCCGCGCTCGGCGCGAGCACGCAGGTCCGGCAGGTGGTCCAGCATCCAGCGCAGCTTGCTGCCAGAAAAGTAGGCGTCGATCACCAGGCCGGTCCTGCGTTGTACCCGCCGCGCATGTCCCGCGGCGCGCAGCGCGTCGCACCAGCCGGCGGTGCGACGGTCCTGCCAGACGATGGCTGGGCCCACCGGTGTTCCGGTGGTACGGTCCCACAGCAGGCAGGTCTCGCGCTGGTTGGTGATCGCCACCGACCGCACCCGGGCCTGAGGTGTGGCGGCATGTAACTGGGCCAGTGCTGCGCGCGCCACCTCCAGCTGGGTTTGCCAAATTTCCTGCGCGTCATGCTCGACCCAGCCGGGTTGGGGAAAGTGCTGGCGGAACTCGCGCTGGGCCAGGGCGACGGCCTGTCCGTGTGCGTCAAAAACGAGGGCGCGCGAGCTGCTGGTGCCTTGGTCGAGGGCGAGGATGTAGCCGTCCATGGGGTGTCTCCGTTGCGGGTTCGGCGGGGTCTCCGGTCCCGCATGGACGGATGGTAGTGGCTCGGGAGCGGCAGGGGCGTTACCCAGGACTGGCTCGGGAGCAGCCTTCGCGTCACTCGGGGATGTTGCCACGCTTGTTGCATTTGGCGAACACCCGTGCGGCACGAGCCGTCCTATGGTGTCCCTATGCGACCGTCTGCTTCCGAAATTGCCCCACTGGCGCGAACGAACGCGCTGGCTTCGCCGCTTGCTGGAGCACCCGCCAAGCTGCGCCCGCCGTTTGCTGGAGCGGTGTCGGACGCGCGCCAGTCTTCACCGCGTACGACCGACGCTCCATCCATGACCATGGCCTCGCCTCAGGACATCGCCCGCGCCGAGTCTGACTACCAGCGCTTGCGGGCGGCCTACCTGGAGGTGGCGCGCAACGAACCGGGCCACGAGGTGGCCCTGGCGATGATCGGCGCCGATATGGACCGGGCGCACGCCCGCTTGCAGGCGCTGATGGGGCTGCCGCGGCTGCCCTTTACCCATCAGCCCAGCACAGTGGTGCGACGAGAGGCGCTGCGACGGGCCGAAGAAGGCGTCTGAGCTGATTTGCTCCGGACCGCCCCGGCAGTGGGCTCAGAAACGCGCCTGCGGGGGTTCTTCCACCGGGACCGCCGGTGTTGCCTTGGCCAGTGCCATCCAGACATCAAAGGGAAGCGCCTCGCGCGCGGGCCGGTGGGCAGCACGGGCCAATTCCAGCCGTTCGCCGCGCAGGAGCAGTACGCCGCACTCGGCAGGGATTTCCTCGGGCTCGCCGATCGGCCGCCCACGCGCGTCGGTGCCCAGCACGTACCAGCACTCGCCCAGCGCCAGATAGGCGGCCCGCTTGGCCGGCCGCTTGAGGTCGCCGAGCAGGTCGGCTCGGCGCACCTTGATCTCGTGCACCACCGGCTCGACATAGGTGGGCACCGTGGTGTGACGGATCGAGAAGACGTCGGGCTTGGCCACTGCCCATCGCTGCTGGCCGTCCTCGCCCGGCACCTGCGCGCGCAGCCGCAGGCCGCGCCAGGCGATGCGGCCGGCGCGGGCCATCTCTAGCGCAACCCGGGCCACTAGGGCTTCATGGGAGTCGAAGTTGGCGCGGTGCTGCTCGCGGAAGCGGGCGACGAAGGCAATGCCGGTGTCGGTCAGTCGCAGGGTTTCGTGGCCGCTTGCGTCGCGCACCCGCGTGAGCAGGCCAGCCGCAAGCAGTTCCAACTCCATCGCGTCCTGGCAGGGCCAGCCCGACGAGCGGTAGACGTCGCGCAGTCGGCGGGCGTGCGCCCGGCCCAAGACCAATCCAAACGTGGCAGGCGCTGCGGCGGTGGGATCTGACGGCTCCATAGCGAGAGGCAGTGTAGTCCGAGGGGCCGTCCCTGCTGTCGGTGCGCAGTGTGTCGGTGCGTCCGCCTGGAGCAACACGGCCGCCTGCGCGGGGAGTGCCGACAGGGGTCGCCGCTTGGCACCTACAGGGGGGCTCTGTCCGGCTCCAGCAGCATCCGTGCCCTGTATGAGCCTCGTTGGAGTCCGCCATGTCGGTCTGCTTTTCTGTCCCCTCTGTTTTTCCGCCCACCTTTCCTATGGAGGCCGGCCTATCGAATTTGCCTGGGGCTGTGCCGGTTGCCGCGGTTCTTCCGCCGGGCCCCTTAGTCACGTCCAGGGCGCTGGACGCCCTGGACGCTGGCCCGCAGTCCGAGCTTGCACCGGACTCGGCCCTGTATCTGCGTCTGGCGCAGCAGGCGGTGGAGGTCGATGGACCCACTGCGCTGGCACGCTGGTGGCGCGGCGTCTTGCAGGCCCTGCTGGCCCATCGGGCGCTGCTCGTGACGCCGCTGCACCATGCTGCACCTGCCGGTGTGCCGCAGTGGCTAGGGGATGCACCCTGGCGCGGCGAGGCCGCCGCCTGCGCCCTGGCCGCACCCTTGGCACTGGCCTGGGCCAGCAACGGCCACCGGCCCTGCCAGGTCACGCCGGCCGACCTGCCGCGCGCCGAGGGTCTGGGCGAGGGCTGCTGGGTCCACGGCTTGCGGGGACGGCGTCTGTTCGCGTTCTTCGGTGTGCCAGTGGCCGTTGACGGCCGGGCCGAGGAGACGGTGCGGCAATCGCTCGCCTTACTGGTGCCGCTGCTGGACGCGGCCCTCCGGGGCGCGGGCGAGTGTGCGCCGGCTCTGCCAGCAGGCGGTTCGGCGTCGCGTGCTTTGGCCGGCGAGGGTGCCTGGCAGGCGCCGACCAGCCCGGGCATCACCATGCGCCGCTGCGCGGCGGGGGCCCTGAGTGAGCGCGAGCGGCAGATCATGGCCTGGGTGGCCCAGGGCAAGACCAATCCCGAAATCGGCTGCATCCTTCAGATCAGCGAGTTCACCGTCAAGAACCACCTGAAAAGTATCTTCAGCAAGCTGGACGTGACCAATCGCGCCCAAGCCGTGGCCCGCATGAGCCGGCTGGCCCTCCATGCCTGAGGGGCTGGTCCACGCGCCGCTGCGGCGTGCAGACGTCAAGCCTGCGCCGGACTCCGCATCAGAGGCTGGCGAGTCCCCGGCTGGCTGGCTCCGCAGCCCTGAGGGATCACCGAGCCCGCTGCCCTTGCCGCCGCCGCGTGGCAGCAGCCACCCGCTGGTGCGTGGGCTGGAGACGCTGCTGGAACCGCTGGCGACAGCCCTCTCACTGTGGGCGGTGGCCTTTTGGCAGGAGGGCCTGGTCTCGCCAGCCTGGCTGGGGGTCTCGATCCTGGCCTTCGCTCTGTCCTATCCGGCGCGCCCGCTGCTGCATGCGCCGCTGCGGCAAATGGTGGTGACCTTGCTGGCCGGCTGGGTCTGGGTAGCAGGCCTGCTGATGGTGGCAGGCTTGGCCACGGGATTGCTTTCGCAGCTGCCAGCGCCGGTGTGGCAGCACTGGCTTTGGGCTGCGCCGCTGTCGCAGTGCCTGGCCCAGCTGGCGCTGCGCTGGGCTGCGCCGCATCTGGTGCGGCTGCAGGGCCCGCCGCTGCGCGCCGTGGTCGCCGGTCTCAACGCCCAGGGTCTGGCGCTGGCGGACCGGCTACGCGGGGCCGAGGGCTCAGCGCACGGCGCGGGCATTGTGCTGGACGGTTGCTTCGACGACCGTGTCGACCCGCGCCAGGCTGGCCCGCGCCAGCACCGCATGCTGGGCCGCCTGGCTGACATCGGCCCTTATGCGAAGCAGCGCCACATCCACCTGATCTACCTGTGTCTGCCCATGGCCTCGCAGCCCCGCGTCCGCGAGCTACTGCAGGCGCTTCAGGACACCACCGCCTCGGTCTACTTCGTTCCCGATCTGTTTGTCAGCGATTGGATTCACGGCCGTCCTGGCGCGGTGTGCGGCCTGCCTGTGATCTCGGTTTGCGACACGCCGCTGCGGGGCTGGGGGGGCGTGGCCAAGCGCTTGGGCGATCTGTTCCTGGCCAGTGTGCTGATGGTGCTGCTGCTGCCGCTCTTGGGGCTGATCGCGCTGGCGATCCGGCTCGATTCACCCGGCCCGGTCCTGTTCCGCCAGCGGCGTTATGGGCTCGACGGTGAGGAGATCACGGTCTACAAGTTCCGCTCGATGCGTGTGGCTCAGGACGGGCCCGAGGTGCCGCAGGCACGCCGTAACGATCCGCGTGTCACCCGCATCGGCGCCTGGCTGCGACGGCTGTCCCTCGACGAGCTGCCCCAGTTGGTGAATGTGTTGCAGGGACGCATGAGCCTGGTCGGTCCGCGCCCCCACGCGGTCGCTCACAACGAGATGTACCGGCAGCAGATACGCAGCTACATGGTTCGCCACAAGGTCCGCCCCGGAATCACTGGCTGGGCCCAGGTCCACGGCTTTCGCGGCGAGACCGAATCGCTGGAAAAGATGGAGGGTCGAATCCGCCTGGATATCGACTACCTGCGCCGCTGGTCGCCCTGGCTGGACTTCTACATCCTCCTGCGCACCGTCCGCGTGCTCATGGGCGACCCGAGGGCGTATTGAGCATGGACCCGGCCGTACACAGACAGGCCGGACCCGAGCGGGCCATTGCCGCCGCTGGGCCAGGTCAACGACCATGGTGCAGCCCTTCGTCGATGGCTCTCTGGCCCTCTGCCTTGCCAGCGCCCTGATTCCAAACGTCCACGCCCACCGAGACACCGCCATGAAGCCTGCCGACTGCCATCGCCTCACCCTGCCAACCCTGTGCGTGATGGCGCTGTCCCTGTCCCTGGCCGCACAGGCGCAGGCGCCAGCCGACGCATCCGATCTGGACGCGCTGCGCCAACGCATCGCCGCACCGCTGATGGCCCAGCCCCTGATCGGCCAGCAGCCTCTGGTACCTCTGGCCCAGGCTGCCCGGCTACCGCGGTCGGAACAGCCGCTGGCATTGAATCTTTCCGCAGCCCTGGCACATGACTCCAACGTGATGCGCACCTCCGAGGCGCGCGCCGACCGGCTGGCCATCCTCACCGCCGGCCTGCGTTTGGACAAACGCTACGGGCTGCAACGTTTTACCCTCGACGCTGAGGGCAGCGCGCTGCGCTTCGACGAATGGGGCGCGCTTGACCACGAACTGGTCAACTACCGCGCCGCCTGGTTGGCGTCCTTCACCCCGCGCCTGACTGGCACGCTGTCCTCACGCCAGTCCCAGCTGCGGGATTTCTCCGGCGCCGACGGTGCGCCCACCCGGGTCGACCTGCGCACCGAGCGCGAGCAGTTGGTGGACCTCACCTTCGGCGGTGTCGGTCCATGGCGGGTCGAGGCCGGCGCTGGGCACCTGCGCGCCGAGAGCGGCCAGGCCCGCACGCTGGAGGCCAACGCCCGCATCGACAGCCTGCGCCTGGGCCTGGGCCATCGCCGGCCGTCGGGGCTGGATCTGGCGCTGCAGGCCCGCGAGGGCGAAGGTCGCTACCCCGACGGATCCGGTCCTGACTTTCATGACCGGCAGATCGACCTGGCCCTGCAACTGCCTCTCCATGCCGCCTGGGCCTTCGACGCCCGCCTGGGCCAGTTTCAGCGTCGGCATGACACACAGGCCGCACGTGACTTCGACGGCGCGGTGGGCCGGGCCCGTGTCGCCTGGGACAGCGGCGCACGCACCCGCGTCGAGGCTGGCCTCGAGCATGAACTCGGGGGCTACGAACCGGGTACCGGCGGCCATGTACGTGCCAGCCGCGTGTTCTTCGCGCCAGCCTGGCAGGTGGGCGCGCGTACCACGCTGTCCTTGCGTCATGCCCAGGAGCTGCGGCACTGGTCCACGGTGGACGCGCTCGCGCTAGACGCCGGCCGCGAGGACCGCACCCGGGCGACCGGCCTGGTGCTGGACTGGCAGCCCTGGTCCTGGTGGCAGATGGTGGCCCAGGTGCGTAGCGAGCACCGGGCCAGCAACCTCGCCGGCGCGCACTTTCGCGCCACCTTCGGCTCACTCGCCATTCGCATCTCGATCTGAGGGACGACGCCATGAACACCCCGCACCACCTTCTCTCCCGCATCCCCCTGCCCGCGCGCCAGGCGCTGGTCACGCTGCTTCTCCTGCTCCTGTTCCTGCTGCCGGCCCTGCTTCAGGCCGCGCCTGCAGTCCATGACGACTACCGGCTTGGGCCTGGCGACCTGGTGCGGGTCCAGGTGTTTCAAAACCCCGACCTGACCGTCGAGGCCCGCGTCTCCGAGGCCGGCAGCATTGGCTACCCCCTGGTGGGAGAGGTACGCGTCGGTGGCCTGGGTCTGGTGGAGGCGCAGCAGCGCATCGCCGACGCCTTGCGCCAGGGCCAGTTTCTCCGGTCGCCGCAGGTCACGGTACAGCTCATGCAGGCGCGCGGCCACCAAGTGGCGGTGCTCGGCCAAGTGGCTCGCCCGGGACGCTTTGCACTCGAGACCACCCGCATGCGCGCCAGCGAGTTGTTGGCGGCGGCCGGCGGCATCACCCCGCAGGGCGAAGAGGTGGTGATCATCTCGGGGCAGCGCGAGGGTCAGCCCGTTCGCCGGCTGATCGACGTGCCGGCGCTCTTCACCGGCGGCGCCGCCGACCAGGACCTGGTCCTCATGGGCGGCGACACCCTCTTCGTGCCGCGCGCGCCGGTCTTCTACATCTACGGCGAAGCGCAGCGGCCCGGCCCCTACCGGATCGAGCGTGGCATGACGCTGATGCAGGCCCTGGCCGCCGGCGGCGGGCCGACGCCACGTGGCAGCGCCACCCGGCTGCGCCTGCACCGCAAGGGGGCTGACGGGCAGGTGGTGCAGAGCGCGCCGGCACTGACCGAAGCGGTGCACCCCGACGATGTCATCTACGTGCGTGAGAGCCTGTTCTGAACAGACCTTCAACAAGGAGTCCACGTGAGCCTGCAGCAGTTTTTATCCATACTCCGTGCGCGTTGGCCCGCCGCGGCGCTGATTCTCCTGGCCAGCCTGGCCGCTTCGCTGGCCTGGTCGCTCCTGCGCCCGGCCAGCTACCTGGCCCAGGTTCCGGTCATGGTCGATGTACAGGCCAGTGATGTCGGCGGCGGCTACGCGCCGGCCCTCCTCAGCAGCTATATCGCCACCCAGATCGACGTCGCCCGCAGCGATGCGGTGGCTGAACGCGCCAAGCAGTTGCTGAAGGCTAGCGGCGCGAGCGGGCCCGATGCGGCCCTGACGGTGCCCGCGCTGCAGGCCGGTCAGACGGTACGGCCGGCGCGCGAGAGCCACATCATCCACATGCAGTGGCGCGGACCCGACGCGGCGCAGGTGGCGCGGGTCGCCAATGCCCTGGCGCGCGCCTTCGTCGATGTCAGCCTGAGTCTGAAGACCGGCCCCGCCCGGCAAGACGCTGGCTGGCTGGAGCAG
>JAURKV010000275.1 GCA_030831585.1 Ramlibacter sp.
CGCCGCCAAGGTGGGCGACACCGTCACCCTGGAAAAGAAGCTGCCGAACAACGCCGGCCCGGCCACCGAGGCGCTGCCTGGCTTCAAGGAGATCCAGCCCCAGGTCTTCGCCGGCTTGTACCCGACCGAGGCCAACCAGTACGACTCCCTGCGCGACAGTCTCGAAAAGCTGAGGCTCAATGACGCCTCGCTGCACTTCGAGCCTGAGGTGAGTCAGGCCCTCGGCTTTGGTTTTCGCTGCGGCTTCCTGGGTCTGCTTCACATGGAGATCGTGCAGGAGCGCCTTGAGCGGGAGTTTGACCAGGACCTCATCACCACCGCCCCCAGCGTGGTCTACCAGGTGGTCAAGGGCGACGGTGAAGTGATCATGGTGGAGAACCCCTCCAAGATGCCCGACCAGGGTCGCATCGAGGAGATCCGCGAGCCCATCGTGACCGTGCACCTGTACATGCCGCAGGAATATGTGGGGCCAGTCATGACCCTGGCCAACCAGAAGCGCGGCGTACAGCTGAACATGTCTTACCACGGGCGCCAGGTCATGCTGACCTATGAGCTCCCCCTGGGCGAGATCGTGCTGGACTTCTTTGACAAGCTCAAGTCGGTGAGTCGGGGCTACGCCTCGATGGACTATGAATTCAAGGAGTACCGCGCCTCGGACGTGGTGAAGGTTGACATTCTGCTCAACGGCGAGAAAGTCGACGCGTTGTCCATCATCGTTCACCGCAGCCAGTCGCAATACCGCGGCCGTGCGGTGGCGGCCAAGATGCGCGAGATCATCAGCCGGCAGATGTTTGACGTGGCCATTCAGGCGGCCATTGGCGCCAACATCATTGCGCGGGAATCGATCAAGGCCTTGCGCAAGAACGTGCTGGCAAAATGCTACGGTGGCGACATCAGCCGCAAGCGCAAGCTCCTTGAGAAACAAAAAGCAGGCAAGAAACGCATGAAGCAGATTGGCTCGGTTGAAGTTCCCCAGGAGGCCTTCCTGGCCATCCTGCAGGTCGAGGATTGAAGGTCATTTCATGCCGCTGCTGACCGCCATCGTCCTTGCCGCTTTCGTTGCCTACGCCGGTTCCTGGTACACCGGTGTCATCGAGGGCAACTTCGCGCTGCTGCTTTTGCTGGCCACCACCGTCACCGGTGTCTACTGGCTTGGCGAGCGCTTTTACTTCCTGCCCCGTCGGCGCGAAGCCGCGGCCCGCTTGGAGGCGGAGGCCGCCGCCCGCCGCGCCAGCCTGGCTGCCCAGGGCATCACACAGACCGACAACGCCGATCACCTGGCAGCCGCACGTGACAAGCTGCTGGCCCAGCCCTGGTGGCTGGACTGGACCGCCGGGCTCTTTCCGGTGATCGTCGCGGTCTTTGTGCTGCGCTCCTTCTTGTTTGAGCCCTTCAAGATTCCTTCGGGCTCCATGATCCCCACGCTGCTCGTGGGCGACCTGATTTTGGTGAACAAGTTCACCTACGGCCTGCGGCTGCCGGTGGCCAACACCCGCATCACCGAGGGCACGCCCCCGGCCCGTGGCGACGTGATGGTGTTTCGCTACCCGCCGCGTCCCAGCCTCGACTACATCAAGCGGGTGGTTGGACTGCCAGGCGACGAGGTGGCCTACCTGAACAAGCGGCTCACCATCAATGGCCAGCCGGTATCCAAGGAAAACCTGCCCGACTTCTTCGACAAGGACGGCATGCGCTATTCCAAGCAGTTCGAGGAACTTCTGGGCGACAAGCGTCATCGCCTCCTCAACGACGCAGATCGTCCCGCCTTCGTGCCAGGCGCCGAGAATTTCCCCTTCCGCGAGAACTGCAGCTACACCGTCGAAGGCGTGACTTGCAAGGTGCCTGCTGGCCACTACTTCATGCTGGGCGACAACCGCGACAACTCGCTCGACTCGCGCTATTGGGGCTTTGTGCCTGAGGCCAATATCGTGGGCAAGGCCGTCTTCGTCTGGATGAACTTCAGTGATTTAAAGCGCATCGGAAGCTTCCAGTAATTGCCGGTCCGCAGTACTCTTGTGCTCAGCACTGCCGCTCAGACCCTGCCCGCCATGCACACGGCCCACCGCCCGCTCAACTCTGCGTCACACGCCGCGTCCGCGCTCGGCTTACGCAGCCGGGCCGCCGCGTCCAGCCGGATCGGTCGCCCCCGTCGCTTGGCTGGCCTGACGCTCTGGTCATGGCTGGTGCTGCTCGGGCTGGGCGCCTTGTCTCTGGGCACTGGCGCTCGTTGCCTGCCTGTGCTTCTGGAGTACCAAGGCGTGACCAAGGCGGCCCATCGTGCCGCCCGGGCTGTGACCGCTGCCGAGGCGCGGGCCGAGTTTGATCGTGTCGCCCTGGTGGAGGGCGTTCGCTCGGTCCAGGGCACTGACCTCGCGATCGAGGGGGGCGCAGCCGGGTTGCGGGTGCGCTTTGCCTATCAGCGCGAGATTCCGTTGGCCGGGTCTGCCTACCTGGTCTTCAAGCTCTCAGGGGACGCGCCATGAGCGGCCCCACCGACGCACCCTCTGCTTTGCACGAGGCACTGCAGCGGCGCTTGGGCCATCACTTTGCCAACGCGGCGCTTATGGCGCAGGCGCTCACCCACCGCAGCTTC
>JAURKV010000024.1 GCA_030831585.1 Ramlibacter sp.
TGGCTTCGGCCTGTGCGGCATTCCCGAAGCCCTCATCGACGCCCTGCGTGCCAGTGGCGTGAAGAACCTCACCGCCATTTCGAACAACGCCGGTGTCGATGGCTTCGGCCTGGGCCAGCTGCTCGAGACCCGCCAGATCAAGAAGATGATTTCTTCATACGTGGGCGAGAACAAGGAGGTCGAGCGCCAGTACCTGGCGGGCGAGCTGGAGCTGGAGTTCACCCTGCAGGGCACGCTGGCCGAAAAGCTGCGCGCCGGCGGCGCGGGCATTCCGGCCTTCTTCACCAAGACTGGCGTCGGCACCCTGGTGGCCGAGGGCAAAGAGCTGCGCGAGTTCGACGGCGAAACCTATGTGATGGAGCGCGCCCTGGTGCCCGAAGTCTCTCTGATCAAGGCCGACGTGGCCGACCGCTCGGGCAACCTGCGCTTTAACCTCACCGCGCGCAACTTCAACCCCGCCGCCGCGACTGCCGGCAAGATCTGCATCGTGGAGGTCGAGCGCATCGTCGCCACCGGCGAGCTGGCGCCCGACGACATTCACCTGCCAGGCATTTATGTGCACCGCATCGTGCACAACCCGACCCCCGAAAAGCGCATCGAAAAGCGCACCACCCGCGACCGCAAATAAGGAGAGCCCTCATGCCCTGGACCCAAGACCAGATGGCCGCGCGCGCGGCTTCGGAGCTGCAGGACGGCTTCTACGTGAACCTCGGTATCGGCATCCCGACGCTGGTGGCCAACCATGTGCCCGACCATGTCGAGGTCTGGCTGCAAAGCGAGAACGGCATGCTGGGGATCGGCCCCTTTCCCTACGAGGACGAGGTCGACGCCGATTTGATCAACGCCGGCAAGCAGACGGTGACCACCATGAAGGGCTCGGCCATTTTCAGCAGCGACCAGTCCTTTGCCATGATCCGCGGCGGCAAGATCAACCTGTCCATCCTGGGCGCGATGCAGGTCTCCGAGAAGGGCGATCTGGCCAACTGGATGATCCCCGGCAAGATGGTCAAGGGCATGGGCGGCGCCATGGACCTGGTGGCCGGCGTCAAGCGCGTCATCGTGCTGATGGAGCATGTGGCCCGGAAGAAAGATGGCGGCGAGGACCTCAAGATCCTGCCCCAGTGCACCCTGCCGCTCACCGGTGTGGGCGTGGTCGACCGCATCATCACCGACCTGGCGGTGATGGACGTCACGCCTGAAGGGCTGAAGGTGATCGAGCTTGCGCCCGACGTGACAATGGACCAGCTACAGGCCAAGACTGGCGTGAAGCTGCTCGCCTGAGCGAGCGGGTGCGGTGATCGGTGCGCGCCCCGCGCCGACCGCCTGCCGCCGCGCATGCGTCGCGGCAACGCCGGCCGCTCAGTTGCCTGCCGGCACCTGCAGCCCCAGCGCATTGGCCAGCGCCGGTGTGGGCAGCGCGCCTTCCTTGACCACCAGCTCGCCCGTGGTGGCGTGCTTGCCGATGATGACCGGGACGCTGCCGAAGCCGTAGCGGTTCATGAGCGCGGTATTGGCCATGACCTGGGCCTTTTGCGCCTCTACGTCCCCCTTGGCCATGATGCCGCCCTGCTTGGCGGCCATGGAGGCCTCATGCTGGTCCATGGCCGTCACCGGGTCGGCCGCCGCCAGCAGCGCGGCACCTTGCGTGGTGCTGGTCGGGTTGATCAGGCTGACCGGCATCCAGACGAAGCGGGCCTGCGACTTGAGCGGTCTGGCCGCGACCCACAGCGCGGCGCAATGCGGGCACTGCGGGTCGAAGAAGACGTAAACGGTGCGTGCGGCCATCGTGGAGCCGACGCTGAAGCCCTTGCCCTCGGCGGCCAGCGTCTCCACGCTCACCGCCTGGGCGGCGGCCTTGGGTGCAGTGACCTGCTCGGGCTTGGGGCTGTCCTTGCACCCGGCCAGGCCCAGCGCCAGAGCGGCGGCGAGGGGCAATAGCAGAACGCGGGCAGGGCGGAACGCGAGGGAGGTGAGGCGGGCCAGGGTCATGGTGGCGGTACTTGAAAGGAGGGAGCTTGCAACAGCCCCGCACCTTACCAGAGCGCCGCGGGCGCGGGGCTGGGTCGTGCCCGGCGCCGCTGTCCGCCCCGCGGTGTGCCCTGTCCGCCCGCGACATCCCGCCCGATATGCCCGCCTTCAGCGGCTGTTGCCAGCGGGCAGTTGCGGCGCGGCAGCCGGATCGGGTAGCGGGCGCATCAACTCCTCTAGCGCCCGGGCGTCGTCGGCGGAGGAGGGCCCGCTGGCGCCGGGTGAAGCCAGGCCGGCACCTTCCTCGGGCGGCATCTCGATGATGACCTTGTCCACATCGACCGCCACCTCCTTGTCCAGGAAGAACGTCACTGTTTCTGGCACGAAGATCACGATGCCCACCAGTAGCAGTTGCAGCACCAGCCAGGGAATCGCGCCCAGGTAGATATCGCGCGAGGCCACGGGCTTGGGCAAGGCTGCGTTCTTGTGCAGCGTGTCGGCGATGCCGCGCAGGTAGAACAAGGCAAAGCCAAAGGGCGGATGCATGAAGCTGGTCTGCATGTTCACGCACAGCAGCACGCCGAACCAGACCAGGTCGATGCCCAGCTTCTCGGCCACCGGCGCGAGCAGCGGCAAGATGATGAAGGCGATCTCGAAGAAGTCGAGGAAGAAGGCCAGGAAGAAGATGAAGGCGTTGACCAGCAGCAGGAAGCCGATGCGCCCGCCCGGCAGGTCAGACAGCAAATGCTCGATCCAGCGCGCGCCGTCCACCCCCTGGAACACCAGGGAGAACACCCGCGAGCCGATCAGGATGAACACCACCATGGCAGTGATCCGCATGGTGCCCACCATCGCCTGCTTGAACAGCGACCAGTCGAGGCGGCGGTGTAGCAGGGCCAGCACCAGCGCGCCCACCGCACCCATGGCGCCAGCCTCGGTAGGCGTGGCGATGGCGTGGTCGATCCCCGGCAGCCCGCCCATGCTTCCCAGCACGGTGAAGATCAGGATGGCCGAGGGGACGATGCCACGCAGGCACTTGCGCCACAGCGCCCAGCCCTGCAGGGTTCGTGCGCTCGCAGGCACCCCGGGCAGGGCCTCCGGACGCAGCCGGGTGAGCACGAAGGTGTAGGCCGCGAACAGCAGCACCTGCAGGATGGACGGGCCCCAGGCGCCCTTGTACATGTCGCCCACAGAACGGCCAAGCTGGTCGGCCATGACCACCAGTACCAGCGAGGGCGGCACCAGCTGGGTGATGGTGCCCGAGGCTGCGAGCACGCCGGTGGCGTAGCGTGTGTCATAGCCGTAGCGCATCATCACCGGCAGGGCAATCATGGCCATGGCGATCACCTGGCCGGCCACCGTGCCGGTGATGGCACCCAGGATGAATCCGACGATGATGACCGAGTAGCCCAGGCCGCCCCGTACCGGGCCGAACAGCTGGCCCATGGCGTCGAGCATGTCCTCGGCCAGGCCGCATTTTTCGAGGATGGCGCCCATGAGGGTGAAGAAGGGAATCGCCAGCAGCAGCTCGTTGGACAGGATGCCAAACACATTGAGCGGCAGGTTGGCCATGAAGTGGACCGGAAACCAGCCCTGGCTGATCGCGTAGCCGCCGCTGATCAAGCCCAGGGCGGCCAGGGAGAAGGCCACCGGGAAGCCGATCAGCATGATGATGATGAGCCCGGCGAACATGACCGGGGGAAAGAGGTCCAGACGCAGGCTCATTGGAGCGGCCTTTCGTACTGGAAGGCCATCTCATGCAGGCCTTGCAGCCAGCCGATGCGCTTGATGATTTCCGACACGCCCTGCAGCAGCACCAGGCCGAACCCCAGCGGCAGCATCAGCATGGCCGGCCAGCGGATCAAGCCACCGGCATTGCTGGACATCTCGCCGGATTGGTACATGCTCAGGAAGAGCGGAGCGGCGTACCACAGCAGCACGCCCATGGCGGGCAGGAGAAAGAAGATCAGCCCCAGCAGGTCCACCCAGACCTTGCCGCGGGTCGAGAGCTTGCCGTAGAGGATGTCGACCCGCACATGCTCGTTGAGCCGCAGCACCTGGGACGCGCCCAGCATCACGCAGGCGGCGAACAGGTACCACTGGATTTCGAGCCAGGCGTTGGAGGAGATGTCGAACCCGTAGCGGATGAAGGCGTTGCCAGCGCTGATGGCGCAGGCCAGGATGGCGGCCCACTGGGCCAGGTTACCGAAGCGGTCGGTGAGCCAGTCGACCCCGCGGGCGAAAGCGAGCAATGCAGGCACGGTGTGGGAACTCCTGTGGTCGTAGGGGAGGGAGGTGGCGGACGAAAGGCGCGATTGCAGCGCGTGTTGGGCGCTGGCGGAAGGTTTCGCGCGCAGGCCGACAGCCGCACTTCAGCCCTGGGGACTCCTTGCAGAGCTGGTCAAGCCCAAAAGGCTGGGTTAAAGTACTGTATGAATAAACAGTCTTTGCCGGCGCTTGTGTCATGAACACCGCTCACACCGTGGCCGTCTCCCAGGGGGGGGCGTCACCCTCCCTGTCCTCCTCCATCTTGGCGTCTGGCCGGCCGTCTGAGCGCTCGCGCCGCGCCTCTCGGCCCTTGCCGCAGGGGCTGCCCGCCGGCGTCTGGCACGCCGAGGGACTGCCTCTGGCCGAGGAGCTCACCTTGTCCACCGGCGAGGCGGCCCTTGATGCGGTGCTGCCCGGCGGGGGCTGGCCGGTGGGCGCGCTCACCGAGCTGCTGCAGCCGCAGCCGCATGCCCATCTGTGGCGACTGCTGGCGCCCGGGCTGGTGCTGGCCCTGGCCCGGCAGCCGGGGCCGGTGGTGCTGGTGTCTCCGCCGCGCGCGCCCTTCGTGCCTGCGCTGGCTGCGCAGGGTCTGCCGGCCGACCGCTGGCTTCGGGTCGACACCAGCACCGCCGCCGCGCGCCTGTGGGCCACCGAGCAGGCCCTGCGCTGCGCCGAGGTGGCGGCGGTGCTGGCCTGGTTGCCGCAGACCGAGGCGTCCGACCTGCGCCGGTTGCAACTGGCCGCGCAGCGCCATCGGCAGCTCTTGTTCGTGATGCGGCCTTTGTCGGCGCGTGACCAGGCCTCGCCGGCGCGGCTGCGGCTGATGGTCGACGAGGCGGGCACGCCTCCCTCCTTGCGTGTGCAGGTCCTTAAGCGCCGCGGGCCACCCCTGGTGTCGCCGCTGCGCTTGCCCGCGCAGCCCCCGCTGCTGGCGCGCCTGCTGCGGTCGCGCCGGGGCGCTGCCTGGCCCTTGGAGGTGCTCGCAGGCACGTCCTTGTCAGCCGCGCCGAGCGGGGCTTTCGCACAGTCCTTGCCAGAGTCCTTCCCCGCGTCATTCCCTGCGTCCTTCCACGACTCATCCCCCGAGTCCTTCCCATCGCGGCCCCCCCATGGACTGGATCGCGCTCCAACCCGCGCCTGAGGACATGCCAGCCTGGGGCTGGCAGGCCTTGCGCTTCACCCCGCGCGTGGCGCGGGTGGAAGAGGCCTGGCTGCTCGAGCTCTCGGCCAGCTGGCGCCTGTTCGGTGGCCGCGCAGCGTTGCGCCGCGCGCTCCTGCGGGATGACTTGCCCCAGGGCTGGGTCACCCCGCCCTGGGCTGCTGGCCCCACCGCCTTGGTGGCCCTGGCATTGCTCCGCCTGCGCGCGGCTGGCGAGCCGCTGCCGCCGGCCGCCCAGCGCCCCGATGCGCTGCGCCTGGACCTGCTGAGCGCAGCCCGGCCCCACCTGCCCCTGCTGGCGCGCAGCGGCTTGCGTACCTGGGGCGAGTTGCGCGCGCTGCCGCGTGCGCCGGTGGCGCGCCGCTTCGGCCGCGAGCTGCTGCTGGCGCTGGACCAGGCCTGGGGCCAGGCACCCGAGACCTATGTGTGGCAGGTGCTGCCCGAGGTCTTCGAGCAGTCGCTGGAACTGCCGGCCATCGCCAGCAGCGCTCCCGAGCTGATGGCCGCGGCCTGGCGCTTGCTGGGTCAGCTGCAGCTGTGGCTGCGGGCGCGTCAACGTGGGGTGCTGGCCTTCGGCCTGGAGTGGCGGCTGGACCTGCGTCGCCTCGACGGGGTGGCGTTGCCTCCCACCGGCGACCTGGTGGTGCGCACCGCGGAGCCGGTGCAGGCCATGGACCACCTGGGACGCCTGCTGCGCGAGCAGCTGGCCCGCACCACCCTGGCCGCGCCAGCGCGCAGCCTGCGCCTGTACAGCATCGACACTGTGCCCTGGGGCGGCGCCGCCCGCACCCTGCTGTCCGAGGAGGTTCGGGAGGGCGACCGTCTGCACCAGTTGGTCGAGCGCCTGTCCGCGCGGCTGGGGCCGGCGCGGGTGCAGCGTCCGCGCTTGCAAGCCGACTGGCGCCCCGAGGCGATGCAGCGCTGGGAGCCAGCGCAGGCGGTGGGGGCAGGGCGGGGATCCGCCTCGGCACCAGCACCAGCGCCTGCACCAGTATCGCCATCGCCATCGGCCGGCTCCGGCGACGCGGCGGCACCATATCCGTCGCATGCGTTCGCGGGCGCACTGAGTGCTCCCTGGCTGGTCGAGCCGCCGCTCTTGCTCTCGATGGAAGGCGAGCAGCCCTGCTACCAGGGCCGGCTGGAGCTGCTCACACGCCGGCAGCGGATCGAAACCGGGTGGTGGGAGCCCGGTGGCGTGGTGGTGCGCGACTACTGCATCGCCCGCAGCGCGCGTGCTGGATTGCTGTGGGTGTTTTGCGAGCACGCAGGGCGGGCGGACAGCCGGACGCCACGCTGGTACCTGCAGGGGCTGTATGCCTGAGGCACCCGCGCGGCCACGCATGCCGCCGATCACGCCGGAGGACGACGACCCGCCGCCGCGCGCCGAGGCCTGCGCCGGCGATCTGCCTGCGTATGCCGAGCTTCACTGCCTGTCCAACTTCAGCTTCCAGCGTGGCGCCTCCCACCCGGGCGAGCTGGTGCGCCGGGCCTGGAACCTGGGCTACGAGGCCCTGGCGCTCACCGACGAGTGCTCGGTCGCGGGCGTGGTGCAGGCCCATGTGGCCCTGAAGGAGCACCGGGCCCGCGCCCGCGCGCTGGAGGCCGATGACGGGCTGCCGCGCCTGCGGCCCTTTGGCCTTTTACATGGCGCCGAGTTCGCGCTGCCGGGTGGTCGGCTGGTGGCGATTGCCCGCAACGTCTTCGGCTGGGGCGACCCGCGCGAGTTCATCACCGCAGCGCGCCGCGCAGCGCCCAAGGGAGGTTACGCCCTGAGTTGGCAAGGCGCGGGCAGTGGCGCCGCCGCCGCGCAGGAGCACCCGGGCCCGGCCGAGAGTGATGTCGCTGATTCACTTTCGCCGCCACCTTCATCGTCACCGACTTGCGTGCCCGGCGGTGACTGGTCCCTGCTGGCCGGCTGCGAGTGCCTCTGGGTGCCTGACCGAATCTCGTCCCTGGCCTTCGACGCCGACTGCCTGCACCGCGACGCCCTGCGCGCCCGCGAACACCTGGGGCCAGGCCTGTGGCTGGCGGTGGAACTGGCGGGCGAGGCCGGAGACGACCTCTGGCTGGCGCAGATGCTCGCCCTGGCCGAGGCGGCCAGTCTGCGCCCAGTGGCGGCGGGTGGGGTGCTGATGCACCGGCGCTCACGCAAGCCTCTGCAGGACGTGCTTACCGCGGTGCGCGAGGGGAGGTCGGTGGCCGACTGCGGCTTCGCGCTGCAAGCCAACGCGCAGCGGCACCTGCGCTACCGGGCGCAACTGGCGCGCCTCTACCCGCGCGCGCTGCTCGAGGCCACCCGTGCGGTGGCTGCGCGCTGCCGCTTCGCGCTGGACGACATCCAGTACAACTACCCGCTGGAGTCAGTGCCGCCGGGTCGCAGCCCGATCAGCCAGCTCACGCGCCTCACCCTGCAGGGTGCCCGCCGCCGCTATCCTCAAGGGCTCACGCCCACACACCGCGCGCAGCTGGCCAAGGAGTTGCGTCTGATCCAGGCCAAGCGCTACGAGATGTTCTTTCTCACGGTGGAGGACATCGTGCGCTTCGCCCGCGGCCAGGGCATCCTGTGCCAGGGGCGCGGCTCCTCGGCCAACTCGCTGGTGTGCTATTGCCTCCACATCACCGAGGTCTCGCCCGAGCGCTCCAATCTGCTGTTCGAGCGCTTCATCAGCATGGAGCGCCACGAGGCGCCAGACATCGACGTCGACTTTGAGCACCAGCGTCGCGAGGAGGTGATTCAGTACATCTACCGCAAGTACGGACGCGACCGCGCCGCCATTGCCGCGGTGGTCGTGCGCTACCGCCCGCGCATGGCGCTGCGTGACGCCGGCATGGCGCTGGGCATCGACGCGCGCCTCATCGACGCCTTCGCGAAAGACCAGCAGTGGTTCGACAAAGACATCGACGAAGAGCGGCTGGCGAAGTTCCAGGCCGAGGTGTTGCAGGCTGAGGTGTCGCAGGAAGCGTGCGGGCCAGGGACTTCCGGCCCA
>JAURKV010000276.1 GCA_030831585.1 Ramlibacter sp.
GATGCCCCACTCGCGCACATAGCCGTGGCCGCCAAAGACTTGCAGGCAGGCGCTGGCGCCGGCGAAACCTTGCTCGGTGAAGGCCGCTTTCATGATGGGCGTGGCCAATGCGCACCAGCTCGCGGCGGCCTCGCGCCGCGCGGCGTCGGGGTGGCTGCGTGCCACCTCCAGCGCCAGGGCGGTGTGATAGGCCAGCACCCGGCCGCAGTCGATCCAGGCGCGTTGGGTCGAGAGGATGCGGCGCACCGCGGGATGGTCCGAAATGAGGCTGGTGTCTTTCGCGCCGGGCGCGCGCATCTGGCGGCGCTCCAGGGCGTAGGCGCTGGCGCGCTGGTGGGCGGCTTCGAGCAGGCCGATGCCCTGCAGGGCCACATGCAGGCGGGCGGCGTTCATCATGATGAACATGGCTGCCAAGCCCCTGCCCGGCTCGCCGACCAGCCAGCCTGTTGCGGCTTCGAAGCGCATGACGCAGGTGGGGCTGCCGTGCAGGCCCATCTTCTCCTCGATGCGGTCGCAGTAAGCGCCGTTGCGCGCGCCGATGCCATCGCCTGCGGGCAAGAACTTGGGCACGACGAAGAGCGACAGGCCCTTGGGGCCGGGCGGCGCGTCGGGCAGGCGGGCCAGCACCAGGTGAATGATGTTGTCGGTGAGGTCGTGCTCGCCGCCAGAGATGAAAATCTTGCCGCCGTCCAGGCGATGAGTGGCCCCATCGGGCCCGGGCTGCGGGGTGGCCTTGGTGCGCACCAGACCCAGGTCGCTCCCTGCGTGCGGCTCGGTCAGGCACATGGTGGCCAGCCATTCGCCGGTGGCCAGACGCGGCAGGAACAGGGCGCGCACGGTGGCGTCACCGTGGTGCTTGAGTGTTTCGTAGGCGCCGGTCAGCAGGCCCGGGGCCATGGTCCAGCCGTGGTTGGCGGCGCTCAGCATCTCGTAGAGCGCCATCTCCAGCATCACCGGCAGGCCCTGGCCGCCATCTTCCTCGGCGTGCGCGAGCGCGGGCCAGCCGGCTTGCCAAAAGGACTGATAGGCTGCCCGGAAGCCCGGTGGCATGGTGACCTGGCCAGCCTCGAATCGGGCGCCGATCTCGTCGCCGACCCGAGTCAGGGGTGCGATCACGCCGCCGACAAATTCGGCTGCGCCTTCGAGCACCTGGCGCTGCAGGTCTGCGTCATAGGCGGTGTGCGGCGGGAGCGCGGCGAGGACGGCTGGCGCATGCAGCACCTCGGTGAGGACATGGCCGAGGGCGCCAGCGTCGGGGCGGTGGTCGAGGGACATCGGATGCCTGAGGTGGAAAGTCTGTGTCGGAAAGCCTTGAGGCGGCGGATTCGCTGCTTCAGCGCGGCGCCATGCGCAAGGCGCCGTCCAGGCGGATCACCTCGCCATTGAGGTGCACGTTGGTGGCGATGTGGCAGGCCAGCTCGGCGAACTCCGAGGGCTTGCCCAAGCGCGGCGGGAAGGGGATGGACGCAGCCAGCGACTGCTGCACCGTCTCGGGCAGCTCGTTCATCAGCGGCGTGGCAAACAGGCCGGGCGCGATGGTGCACACGCGGATGCCGTGCTGGGCCAGGTCACGCGCCATCGGCAGCGTCATGCCCACCAGGCCCGCCTTCGAGGCGCTGTAGGCCTCCTGACCCACCTGGCCGTCGAAGGCGGCGACCGAGGCGGTGAAGAGGATCACGCCGCGCTCGCCGTCTTCGAGAGCCGGCTGGGCCGCGCACTGCGCGGCGAACAGGCGCGCCATGTTGTAGCCGCCGATCAGGTTGACGTTCACCACGCGGGTGAAGTCGGCCAGCGGCGCGGGGCTGCCGTCACGCTGCACGATGCGCTTGGCGCTGCCGATGCCGGCCACGTTCATCAAGAGGCGCGCTGGGCCATGCGCGGCGGCCGCCTGGGCGATCGCTGCGGAGGCACTGGCCTCGTCGGTGATGTCGCAGGGGCAGGCGATGCCGCCGATCTCGCTCGCCACCCTCTGGGCGCCCTCGGCGTTGCGGTCGAACACGGCGACCTTGGCACCACGGGCGGCCAGCAGGCGGGCGGTGGCCTCACCGAGGCCGGAGGCGCCGCCGGTGACGATAGCGGCTTGTCCTTGGATGTTCATGCGGAAGCTCCCTTCTTTTGGGGGGTGGCGATATGGGGCGCGGTGCCAGCATGCAGGGCTTCAACCAGCGCCGCGCGGTGCTTGAGGACGGCCCGCTGGTTGAGGGACCCCTTGTCGGTGATCTCCCCCTTGTCTAGGTGCGGTGGCTCGGTGAGCAACAGGGCCCGCGCGATGCGGGTGGCGCTGCCGGTCGCCTGCGCGGATAGGCGGTTCACCAGGTCCTGTAGCCAGGCTACGACCGGGGCGCTGGTGACGACCTCCTCCATCGATGCGGTGACGGGCAGGCCGGCGAGCTGGCGAATCGCCGGCGTGGCCACGAGCAGGGCGCCGACCTCGTTCATGTTGAGACCGGTGATCACGGCGTCCTGCACAGAGGGCGCGCCCGCCGAGATGATCTTGCCGCGCAGTGGACCCACGCTCACAAAGGTGCCGGTAGCCAGTTTGAAGTCTTCGGCGATGCGGCCGTCGAACTTCAGGCCCAGATGCTTGTTGCCCTCGTCGATCCACAGCACCGCATCGCCAGTGCAAAAGAACCCCTCTTCGTCGAACGCCTCGGCGGTGGCTTCGGGGTTGCGCCAGTAGCCTGGGGTGATGTTGGGGCCCTTGTAGCGAATCTCCTCTTTGTCGCCCATTTTGACCAGCTTGATCTCCATGCCGGCCGAGGGCAGGCCTACATGGCCAGCCAGCGAATGCGGGTTGGTGACGAACAGGGCAAAGGGCGAAGACTCGGTCATGCCCAGGCCCGCGGTCATCGGAATACGCTCGCCGTACTCGCGCTCGGCCAGGGCGTAGAGCGCGTCTTGCACCGGCTGCGACAAGGCAGCGCCGGCGTAGAGCATGGAGCGCAGGCGCGAGTAAAAGTTGCGGCGCAGTATGTCGTCGCTCTCCATTGCCCGGGCCAGCGCCTCGTAGCCCACGGGGACGTTGAAGTACCAGGTGGGCGCGATCTCGCGCAGGTTGCGAATGGTCTCGCCGATCAGCGCTGGGGTCGGCTTGCCCTCGTCGATATAGAAGGAGCCGCCGTGGGACACACACATGAAAAAGTTGTGATTGCCGCCCGCGGTATGGTTCCAGGGCAGCCAGTCCACCAGCACTGGCGGTGTCTCGACGGTCGTTGGCATGGATTGCGCCATCTGCTGCTGGTTGGCGCAGATCATGCGCTGGGTGTTGATCACCGCCTTGGGCAGCTTGGTCGAACCGCTGGTGAAGAGAAACTTCACGATGGTGTCGGGGCCAGTGGCCTCCATCGCCGCGTCGACGGCGGCGGTGGGCTCGGTGGCCAGCAGGGCCGCCAGCGGGGTGATCCGGTGGCCGCGGGTGCTGACCGCGCCTTCGGCCTGGTCGAGGATGACCTCGACGCCTGCGTCGACCAAGGCCTCGATCGGCGCCTGGAATTGCTGCCAGTCAGCCGCGAACACCAGCCCGGGGGTCAAGGTGTTCAGCACATGGCCCAGCTTGTCATAGTCCCTGCCTACGAGGGAGTAGGCGGGTGAGACAGGGCAGAAGGCGATGCCGGCGTACACGGCGCCCAGCGCCAAGAGCGCGTGCCCGAGGCTGTTGTCGCTCAAGATCACGAGGGGGCGCTCGGCGCTCAGGCCGCGATCGAGCAGTGCCTGGCCGATGCGACGCGCGCTGTCGAGAGCCTGCGCGAAGCTGATGCGACGCCAGTCACCGCCCAGGGTCGGGTCGCGCTGGGCAAACAGGGTCTGGTCGGGCGTGGCGCGCGCCCAGCGCACGAGTTGGTCGGTGATGCGCGGTGGGTAGTCGCCCAGCGGCACGTCGGCCATCACGTAGGTGTTTGCACCTTCGGTGCGCACCCGGGCGCGGTTAACGCCGAAGGTGTAGGGGCGAAAGACGGGGGCTTGGGCCTGGCTCATGGGGGGCTCCCTTCCTTCAGGCCTTGACCTTGGGGCCCGTGCCGTCCAAAAAGGCCCGAACCCGAGCCTTGGCCTCGGGCGCGGCTTGGGCAATGCCCGCCAGCAAGGACTCGGTGAGGAAGCCATGGTCGGCGGGCTGCTCGGCGATGCGGGGCAGTCCGTTGATCAGGGCGTAGTTGGTCATCGGCGCGTTCTGCGCAATGCGCTCTGCCAGGTCGATCGCCTTGGCCAGCGCTTCGCCAGTGGGCACGTGGTACTGCGCCATGCCGATGGACACGCCCTCGGCGGCCTTGTAGACGCGGCCGGTAAGCATCATGTCGAGCATGCGGTGGGCGCCAATGAGCTTGGGCACCCGCACCGAGCCGCCACCGCCCACGAAGATGCCTCGGCTGCCCTCGGGCAGGGCGAAGAAGGTGCTGTCGTCGGCCACCCGGATGTGGCAGGCGGTGGCCAATTCCAGGCCGCCGCCCACCACGGCGCCGTGCAGGGCGGCGACCACCGGCCGGCGGCCCTGCTCGATGTCACGCAGCACGTAGTACCAGGACCGGGAGTGGTGCAGGCCCTCGGCCGCATCGCGGTCCTTGAGCTCGCCCAGATCGAGGCCAGCGCAGAAATGGTCGCCCTCGCCGTGCAGCACCACCGCGTGCACGGTCTCGGGCAGTTCGTCAAAGCGCTGCGCAATGGCAGCAATCAGGCCGTCGTTGATGGCGTTACGCTTCTTGGGTCGGCACAGACGAACGATGGCGATGGCGCCGCGGATGTCGACCTGAACTTCGTCCAGACTGGGGATAACGTGGGGGAGGCGGGCCATAGGTTCCTGCTATAAAGCTATAAAACATATCTAGTTTAGGAAGTCGGCCCCCTTGCTGGCTCAGTAAAAACCCTGAGGAGATCTGCCATGGACCACAAGAACCTCATCGCCATCGACATCCACACCCACGCCGAGGTGAGTTGCTGGAACCCCTTCGACAACTACGGGGAGGAGTACGACCGCGCGGCGGACAAGTACTTTAAGAACGGCCGGCGGCCGACCATTGCCGAGACCATCGCCTACTACCGCGAACAGAAGATCGGCCTAGTGATGTTCACCGTGGACAGCGAGTCGCAATTGGGGCGCCGGCGTATCCCCAACGAGGAGATCGCCCAGGCCGCGCGCGACAACTCCGACATGATGCTTGCCTTCGGCTCCATCGACCCGCACAAAGGGAAGATGGGTGCGCGCGAGGCCGAGCGCCTGATCAAAGAGGAGGGGGTGCGGGGCTTCAAGTTCCACCCCACGGTGCAGGGCTACCACCCCTATGACCGCATGGCCTGGCCGATTTACGAGGTGATCAACGCGCACAAGCTGCCAGCCATCTTCCACACCGGGCACAGCGGCATCGGTTCGGGCATGCGTTGTGGCGGTGGTTTGCGGCTCGAGTATTCGAACCCGATGCACCTCGATGACGTGGCGATCGACTTCCCAGACATGCAGATCGTCATGGCCCACCCGAGCTTCCCCTGGCAGGACGAGGCGCTGTCGGTGGCCACGCACAAGCCCAATGTCTGGATCGACCTCTCGGGCTGGAGCCCCAAGTATTTCCCGAAGCAACTCGTGCAGTACGCCAACACGCTGCTCAAGGACCGTGTACTTTTTGGCAGCGACTACCCGCTCATCACCCCTGAGCGCTGGATGAAGGACTTCCAGGAGGCCGGCTTCAAGCCCGAGGTCATGCCCGGCATCCTCAAGGACAACGCGGTGCGGCTGCTAGGCCTCGCGTAATCCTCCTGGCCGCGCCTGCGCCCCTTTAGGGGCGGCAGGCGAAGCTCTCAGCGCGCTCGATGTCTCCACCCACGTAGCGGGCCAGGGTGGGATAGGGGCACAGGGGCCTTGTGCGGGTCGCCGACCAGTTGGCAGGCACTTCGGCGTTCACGCCGCCCGCATGTCCCGGGCCACGCGCCATGGCCGTGATCCGCTGGGGCGCCACGCCGTTTTCCACCCAGGCTACCAGGGCGTCGATGGCGTCGAAGTGGTCGGTGGAGGGACCGCCGCGCGAATGGCTCATGCCCGGGACGCGGAACAGCCGAACGAAGTCGCCGGTCGATCCACCCTGGTTGCGGCTCAACTCGTCATACCAGGCGGTCGTGTCGTCCACGGAGAAGATCGGGTCCGAGGTCCCGTGGATCACCAGCATCTTGCCGCCACGAGCCTTCAGCGCGCCAAAGCGGGGCAGATCGGGCGGCGCCATGAAAGACATCGCGCTCTCGGTGAAGGTGCTGTTGGTGGCGAAGATCTTGGGTGCGTCGGTGTCGATGTCGAAGCCCAGGGCGAAACGCTGGGTGTCCTGCAGCATCGACTTGTCTTGCGGCGGCGTGGAGAAGATGAAGCCCACCGATACCGGGTTTCGGGTCGGATTGATCGACAGCACGAACTTCCAGTCTGCCCAGATCGGGGAAGTCACGCCCGGGTCGTAGGGGTAGGTGGTGTAGATCGGCTGGCCGGCGCGATTCTTTGGCCCGGCGTGCACCTTGACCAGCACCTCCTTCTGGGCGGCTGTTAGGCACTCCTCGGTCAGGGCCGGCGTGCAGGTGGCGACGTCTCGCGCCAGGTCGAAGGCATTGCGGCAGCCCGCCTGGTCCTCCACGATGCCGTCGGCGGCGCCATCCAGGGCATCGCAGCGCGCAAGGATGGCGCGGGCCAGGACAGCGCGTGCGGGGGGCGGAAAGGCCGACTCGAGCTTGGTCTTGTCCGGCGCAATGGCGTGCCACAGCTGCGCCCCCAGCAGGCCACCTACCGAGGACGCGGGCATGCGCAGGGCCGGCGCGATCGCCAGGAATCCGTCGAACAGGTCGGCGTGGCGCGAGGCGGAGACCATGGCGAGGCGGCCGCCGTTGGAGGTGCCCCCGATGTAGCTGCGCGCCGGGGCTTGGCCGTAGGCGGCCTGGACCAGGGCTTTTGCCATGGGTGCAGCTGCGCGCGGCGCGGCGTAGCCATAGTCAATGCGAGCCTGCGGGTCCAGGCCGAACAGCGGATTCTGGGCCGCGGTGTGGCCGCCATTGGTGCTGATCACGGCAAATCCCTTTTGCAAGGCGTTGCGCAGGGGACCACCTCCCACGAAGCCGCCGTCGGCGCGGGCCACGATGCCGTCGGTGCCGCCGTTGGCCTGGTAGAAGAGGCGGCCGTTCCAGGCCTCTGGCAACCGGACCTCGAAGCCGATGGCGTAGGACTGGCCGTCGACCGGGCTCACCCGCTCGTTCATCTGCCCAAGAACCACGCAATGCGCGCCGATCGGCGCACCCGCGTTCGACAGCGCGCCAGTGGCCACCGGCTGCGCGCTGGTGATCCGCGTGGAGGGATGCTTGAACTGGGTGGCCAGTTCGGCACAGATCCCGAGCTTGGGCTGCGCCCAGGCCTGGGTGCTTACGGAGGTGCCGGCAAGCGCCAGCAGCAGGCCCGCACCTGCGCGGGCGAGGGTTGGGGTCATGTGTGTCTCCTCTTGTTCGTGTTAATTGGCCGGTTGCGTCAGCGCTGGCCGTCGTGGACCGAGACCTTGTCCTTGGTCAGACCGCCCAGACGTGAGTGGACCCGGCCGCCGGTGCCCATGACCAGGGCGAACAGGATCTCGTCGGGTCTTGGCGCATCCTGGATGCCGACTTCCATGCTGTTGAAGTGGCTGCGGACATAACAGGCGTGGATGTAGTGCACCGGGACCATCATCCGGTAGCCTGCGTTCGCCACGGCTTTGTTGGCGGGCACGATGGCCTTGGGCTCGCCCAGCAAGGCGCGCATGGCCCAGCCACCAGCCTCGTGCCAGACCGCGCCATGCTCGATCTCGCCGTTGACACCGACGATGGCGGCCTTGCTGTAAACCTCGATGTTCTCCTTGCCTAAGGTGTCCACCAGCTCCTGTGCGAGGGTGGTGCCCAGGCTGCGCAGTTCGGCCATGAAGGGCATCAGGTCCGGCTCGTAGCGGCCCGCGTAGGGGTTGCGGATGACAGCGCAGGCGGCCGCCATCTTCACCGGCACAGCAGCCACCGGGCCGCCTTCGTGGAATGTGGACTCTATGGCAAGGCTGCGCTTGCGGATTTGGATCAGAGACATGGGCGAAAATCTTTCCTGTGATGGCTCACTGCTTGGGGATCTTGGCCGCGTCCACGACCTGAATCCACTTGTTTGTCTCTGAAGTGACCATCACCTTCATTTCCTCGGGGGTGCTGCCTCGGACCTCGCCACCCATTTCCTCCAGGCGTGCGCGGACGGCGGGTACCTGCAGGGCCTTCTGCACCTCGGCGTTGAGGCGGTCGACCACCGGGCGGGGCGTGCCCGCGGGCGCCATCAGGCCGGCCCAGGAGCGAACGTCGAAGCCGGTCACGCCCTGCTCGGCGACGGTGGGTACGTCCGGCAGGCCAGCCCAGCGCTGCGGGCCGGTGGCGGCAATGGCGCGCAGCTTTCCAGCCTTGATGTTGGCCAGGACCGCAGTGGGCGGCGCCACCATGAAGGGGATGTCCCCGGCGAGCAGGGCGGTGAGGGCGGCCGAGTCTCCCCGGTAGGGCACGTGCAGCATTTGCGTCTTGGACATGCTTGCGAGCAGCTCGCCTGTCAGGTGCTGGGTTGAGCCCACGCCCGCCGAGCCATAGGCCACCTTCCCCGGGTTGGCGCGGGCCTGCGCGAGGAGCGTCTGGAGGTTGTTGATCTTGCTCTCGGCCGAAGTGACTAGCAGGAAGGGGAAGTAGGTGATCGTCGAGACCATCTCGAAGTCCTGCACCGTCTTGTAGGCGAGGCTGTTGTAGAGGGCGCCGGCGACGGCATGCCCGCCGGTTGCCAAGAGCAGGGTGTAGCCGTCGGGCCTGGCGCGCGCTACCGTGGTCGCGGCGATGGTGCCGCCCGCGCCGGCTTGCGCGTCCACGACGAAGGACTGGTTCAGGCCCCTGGCCATTTCCGCGCTCACCACGCGGGCGATGTTGTCGGCGTTGCCGCCGGGCGCGAAGCCCTGCAGGATGCGGATCGGCTTGTCGGGCCAAGCCTGGGCCAGGGCATGGGGCAGGGGCAGGGCGGTGACCGCCAGGGCGCTGGTTGCTTGAATGAATGTCCTGCGTTGCATGAGTCTCGTCTCCTCGTGGTGGATGAATTCCGCAGCGGCTCGCGTCATGGCGCTCGCCCCGCGCGGTGAGTTGTGGATCAGGGAATCAGCACGATCTTTCCAAGGGTGTCGCCCTGGTCCAGGATGCGATGTGCCTCCCGGACCTGGGCCAGGGCAAGCGTGCTCGCCGGCGGTATGCGCACATGGCCGGCCGCGACGAGGTCGATGGCCGACGCCATCAACTGTCGGCGGGCACTGCGGTCTTCGTCGAAGGTGTGCATGGAAAAACAACGCACAGCCAGGCTGCGCCCCAGCAGCTTGCGCAGCACCTTGAACACGTCCTCCGACGGCATGCCGGTCACGACGTTGTAGGAGACCGCGGTGCCCAATGGGGCAAGCGTGTGCAGGCAATCCGTGAAGAGCGTCCCGCCGATGGGGTCGAAAGCCAGATCCACGCCTCTTCCGCCCGTCAAGGCCATCACCCGGCCTGGCAGGTCGGGTTCCGCGGGGTCGAGAACAGCAGCGAAGCCCTGGGAGAGTGCAAACTCACGCTTGGCCTGCGAGCGCGCCGTCCCGATCACCCGAATGCCGTGGTGCCGGGCTAGGCTGGCGAGCATGGTCGCCACGCCACCGGCGGCACCGGTGACCAGAATGTCCTTGGCCTCTACCCGACCACCACCCAGTCCGAGCAACAAGGCCTGCGCCAACTGCAGATTGGGTAGGCTGACCGAGTCGATCAGGCTCACCGAATCTGGCAGCGCGTAAGGCGCATCCACCGGGACCACGATGGCCTGCGCATAGCAACCGCCGCGCTGAGGCAGGTCCCGCGCACTGACAAGGACCCGGTCACCGCTGCGCCATTGAGTCACCCCCTCGCCGATGGCGTCGATCGTGCCCGCCAGCTCTGCGCCCGGGATGGCGGGCAGGGGTGGCATCCATTTGTAGGTCCCCGTCCGGATCAGAACATCGGGGCGGCCCACGCCAATCGCGCCAGCCCGCACCCGTACCTGGCCGGGCCCGGGCGAGGGCAGTGGGAGGTCGACCTCCCGCAGGGCCTCGGGTCCGCCGGGCACCTCGACCTGGATAGCTCGCATCGTGGCCAAGGGCTTAGGCCTGCGCGACGATGGGGTTGACCAGGGTGCCGATACGCTCAATCTCGACTTCACAGATGTCACCCGGCTTCATGAATCGTGGGGGTTTACGGCTCCAGCCCACACCGGCCGGAGTACCGGTGATGATCAGGTCGCCAGGAACCAGGGTGAAGATGGTTGAGGCATAGGCGATCAGGCGGGGGATGGGAAAGATCATGTGCCCGGTATGGCTCGACTGAACGACCTCTCCATTGAGTCGGGTCACGAGCTTGAGCTCGGCGCCCGGCTCGATCTCGTCGGCAGTCACCATCCAAGGGCCGAAGCCGCCGGTGGCCTCGAAGTTTTTGCCGGATGCAATCTGCTTGGCGTGAAATTGCCATTCGCGCACGCTGGCATCGTTGTAGCAAGAGTAGCCTGCGACGTGGTTCCACGCATCGCTTTCGGCGATGTTGCGGCCGCCCTCACCAATGATCACAGCCAGCTCGCCCTCCCAATCCAGCGACTCGGAAACATCAGGCCGCACGATGCCTTGCTGGTGCGCTACCTGCGAGCGCCATACACGCAGAAAAATGGGAGGCTGCTCGGACAGCTCGCGCTGCATGCCGGCTGCCAGCACCTCCTGGTGGTGGTCCATGTAGTTGCGAACGGCGCAGACGATCTTCTCGGGCTTGGGAATCACCGGCAGATAGGTAATCGCGGTCAATTTGGCCGCGACGGGCTTGCCACTGGCGTCGGCTGCTGCGCGTAGATGGCCGCCTGCCGCGATGTAGTCGATCAGCGTCGGGTACTGGGGCATGGCGGCGCCCAGGTCGACCACGCCGTCGCCTACGACGGCGCCCCAGGTCTCACGGCCTTGTTGCAGAAAGGAAAGCAGCTTCATGGATGTCCTCTGGTGTTCGTAGAAAAGGGGAGTTGAACGGGGCGCGGGTCAGGCGTTTTGGGCGAAGCGCGCCCGCCATTGATCGGCCGGCATGAAGGTGGGGTCCTTGCGGCAGTTCTCCTCGGTCTCCCGCAGCAGCGTGGCGTCGTCCTTGCTCAGGTCCAGCGGGTCGCCATGGGGCTGGGCAACGTAGAAGGGCATGTCGACATAGCACTCAAGCATGTTGCCCTCTGGGTCCTTGAAGTAGACCGACAGCGCATTGCCGTGGTTCATCAACTTCATGTCGGTGGCTCCGAGCTCGGGGGCGCGGCGCTCGATCTCGCGCAGGCCGTCGATGTCTGGGAAGACAAAGGACAGCTGCATCACTGTGCTGAAAGTCGCCTCGGGCGGACGGCCGCCCGCGATCACCAGCTGGTGATGCTGGTCAGGGCTGGCGCTGAGGAACGTCAAAGGAAACTTAAAGGTCTTGCCGACGCCACGGTCAGTCTCGGTGAGGCCGAACAGCGTCTTGTAAAAGGCGACCATCCGCTCGACGTCGGTCACATAGATTCCGAAATGTGCGGGGGTAGGCCGCGTAACCTGCAGCATGAGGTGTCTCCTGGTTTGCTGGGTGAGGGGGAGGGATTGGGCGTGCGGTACCGTGGTGTCAGTGGCCGACGGTCTCGAGGCGCTTGAGGGCAGCCTGCACGTTGCGCTCGGTGCTGCGTATATGGTCGTCTAGCAGAGCGCAGGCGGTGTCCGCGTCACGCCGCAGAGCGGCTTGCAGCAGGCGACGATGCTCTTCGCTCTTGCGCCGGCCCGCGGGACGGAAACTGGCCGAGAGGTAACGATAGCGCTCGGCCTGGTCGAATAGGCTCTCGCACCAGTCCAGTTGCCGCGAGGAGGTGCAGGCTTCGAGCATCGCCATGTGAAAGGCCTTGTGTCGGGCAGACCATTCGTCGTCGAGGATTACCGGGCCGTCCGGCATGCGGGCCTCCAGGAGTTCGAGCTGGTGGAAGCGGGCCAGCAGGCGTGCTTCCCAGGCGTCGTCGCCACGCGTGAGCGATTCGCGCAGGGCTTGCAGGTCGAGCATCAGCCTCATGCGGGTGATATCGGCGAAATCCTGCAGTGACACCGGGCCGACGCGAAATCCCCGCCGCTCATCGGAGAGCACCAGCCCCTCTTGACTCAGGCGGTTCAACGCCTCGCGCAGTGGGCTGCTGGAGTAGCCGTAGTGGGCTTGCAGAAGCTCGAGCTTGAGCTTAGTCCCGGGTGCATGACCGCCGCGAAGGATGTCGTGGCGCAGCTTGCGAAACGCCAGTTCCGAAATTGTTTCGGACCCGGGTGGGCTTGTTACTTTTTGCATCAACACAATTTTGTGCAAAAAAAATATTTTTTTGCCTAGGAAAAACCCTGCCGGAATCCGGGAGCTCTCATCTACGTCTGCTCACACAAGACCGGGAACCTAGTTCCCGCCGGCGGGTACTTACGGTACAGGCCGCAGCACACAGCATGTGGCCATGTTTGGCATGAAGGGGACCCACATGGATGTTGTCCGCAATTTCCTCGCCCGCTATGAACAGACACGCGAGGAAGAGATGTCGCTCGAAGACTATCTCGAACAGTGCAAAAACGACCCTCTGGTCTATGCCACCGCTGCCGAGCGCATGCTGGCCGCGATTGGCGAGCCTGAGGTCATCGACACCCGGCATGAGCCTCGGCTCTCGCGCATCTTCGGCAACAAGAAGGTGCGCATCTATCCCGCCTTCCGTGACTTTTTCGGGCTTGAAGAGCCTATCGAACAAGTGGTCTCCTGCTTTCGCCATGCCGCCCAGGGGCTGGAAGAAAAAAAGCAGATTCTTTACCTGCTGGGCCCCGTGGGCGGCGGCAAGTCCTCCATTGCCGAGCGGCTCAAGAGTTTGATGGAGCAGGTGCCTTTTTATGCGCTGAAGGGCTCGCCCGTAAACGAGTCCCCGCTGGGCTTGTTCAACAACGCCGAGGACGCCCCGCTGATGCATCAGCAGTACGGCATTGCTCCGCGCTACCTGCAACGCATCATGTCCCCCTGGGCGGTCAAGCGTCTCCAGGAGTTTGGTGGCGACATCCGAAAGTTTCGTGTCGTCAAGCGCTACCCCAGTATCCTGCGCCAGGTTGGCATTGCCAAGACGGAGCCAGGGGACGAGAACAACCAGGACATCTCCTCGCTCGTCGGCAAAATCGACATCCGAAAGCTTGAGCAATTTGCCCAGGATGACCCGGATGCCTACAGCTATTCCGGCGGCCTGTGCCTGGCCAACCAGGGCTTGCTGGAATTCGTTGAAATGTTCAAGGCGCCCATCAAGGTGCTGCATCCGCTGCTGACCGCCACCCAGGAGGGCAACTTCAAGGGGACCGAGGGCTTTGGCGCCATTCCCTTTGACGGCATCGTGATGGCCCACTCCAACGAGAGCGAGTGGAAGGCCTTTAAGAACAACAAGAACAACGAGGCCTTTCTTGACCGCATCTACATCGTCAAGGTGCCCTACTGCCTGCGGGTCTCGGAGGAGGTCAAGATCTACGACAAGCTCCTGCACAACTCGTCCCTCAAAGAGGCGGTATGCGCCCCAGGCACGCTCAAGATGATGGCGCAATTTGCAGTGCTCACGCGGCTGAAAGACCCGGAGAACTCCAGCATTTTCTCCAAGATGCAAATCTACGACGGCGAGAATCTCAAGGACACCGACCCCAAAGGCAAGAGTTACCAGGAGTACCGTGACTACGCCGGTGTCGATGAAGGCATGACCGGCATCTCCACCCGCTTTGCCTTCAAGATCCTCTCCAAGGTTTTCAACTTCGACTCCCAGGAGATCGCCGCCAACCCGGTGCACCTCATGTACGTGCTCGAGCAGCAGATTGAGCGGGAGCAGTTCGCGCCCGAGGTCGAGCAAAAGTACCTGGCCTACATCAAGGACCATCTCTCGGCCCGCTACGCCGAGTTCATCGGCAAAGAGATTCAGACCGCCTACCTAGAGTCCTACTCCGAGTACGGTCAGAACATCTTCGACCGCTATGTCACCTACGCCGACTTCTGGATTCAGGATCAGGAGTACCGCGACACCGACACCGGCGAGAGTTTTGACCGTGCCGCGCTTAACGCCGAACTCGAGAAGATCGAAAAGCCAGCGGGTTTGGCCAACCCCAAAGACTTTCGCAACGAGATCGTCAACTTCGTGCTGCGGGCGCGTGCCCAAAACGGCGGTAAGAACCCGCTTTGGAGCAGCTACGAGAAGCTGCGCGCAGTGATCGAAAAGAAGATGTTCTCCAACACCGAAGACCTGCTGCCCGTGGTCAGTTTCAACACCAAGGCCAGCGGCGACGAGCAAAAGAAGCACGAGGACTTTGTCAACCGGATGGTCGAGAAGGGCTACACCCACCGGCAGGTCCGCCTGCTGTGCGAGTGGTACCTGCGTGTTCGCAAGAGCTCGTGACCTGACCACGCCAGCCCCCTCCCGCACCTCCCAACGCTCAGGCACGCAGTAACCCAGGAAGACCCCATGGCCGTCACGCCACCAGGCACCGTTCTCCAGCAGGTGATCGACCGTCGGCTGTCCGGCAAGAACAAGTCTGTGGGCAATCGTGAGCGCTTTCTGCGCCGCTATCGCGAACAGATTCGGCAGGCCGTCCGCCAGGCGGTGGGCGACCGCAGCATTCACAACATCGAGCAGGGGGCCGACATCACGATTCCCCGCCGGGATCTGTCCGAGCCCGAGTTTGCGCATGGGCCGGGCGGCAGCCGGGAACTGGTACACCCCGGCAACCAAGAGTGGCTGCGGGGTGACCGCATAGCCCGCCCCAGGGGCAGCGGGCAGGGGAGCGGCCAGGGCGAAGGCTCACCCGACACCCAGAGCGATGATGACTTCACCTTCCGCATCACGCGGGAGGAGTTCATGAACCACTTCTTCGACGACCTGGCATTGCCGCGGATGATCCGCACCCAGTTGCTGGCCGAGGTGCCAGAGTGGAGGGTGCGCAACGCCGGGTTCGTCTCCGATGGCAACCCCACCAGCTTGCATGTGGTGCGCTCGCTGCGCGTCGCCCTGGGGCGGCGCATCGCCATGGGCAGCGAGGGGCGCCGGGCGCTCCACGAGGCGCAGGCCGCATTGACGCGGCTGCTCGACACCGCAGGCACCTCAGGCGCCGCGGACACCCTGGAAGCCGACGTGGAGCGCGCACGCGCCGAGGTCGACGTGCTGCGCGCCCGGCTTGCCCGCGTTCCCTTTCTGGACCCGATCGACCTACGCTACCGGCATCGGGTTCGCGATCCCCTGCCCACTTCGAAGGCGGTGATGTTTTGCCTCATGGACGTCTCCGGCTCGATGGATGAGTCCCGCAAGGATTTGGCCAAGCGGTTTTTTATCTTGCTCTACCTCTTTCTTGCGCGCCATTACCGGGAGACCGAGGTGGTGTTTATTCGCCACCATACCCAGGCCTCGGAGGTCAACGAGGAGGAGTTCTTCGGTGCCACCGAGAGCGGAGGTACCGTGGTCTCGAGCGCGCTGACCCTGATGAACCAGATCGTGCGCGAGCGCTACCTGGGGAGCGATTGGAATATTTACGGCGCGCAGGCTTCCGACGGTGACAACTGGCAGCAGGACTCGACCAAGTGCCGGCAACTCCTCGCGCGCGATCTGCTTCCCCTGGTCCGCTACTTTGCCTATGTGCAGGTGGCAGACGAGGACCAGAACCTGTGGGAGGAGTACAGCAGTCTTCGTGCCGACCATCCGCAATTTGCGATGCAAAAGATCACCGCCGCCGAGCAGATCTTCCCGGTCTTTCGCGAACTGTTTCGCCAGGCACCCGCAGGGAGCGCGCAGCATGCCCAGTAAGCAAGGTCTTTCCCCTTATGGCGTACCCGCCCTGCCGGCTTGGCTTGCGCGCCCCCCCGGTGATTTGCCCCACGATCCCGGACGCCGCTTGCCTGCGGGCTCAGACTGGTCTTTTGACCTGATCGACACCTACTTCGACGCGATCCGGGAGGTGGCGGGACGTTACCGCCTGGATACCTACCCGGTTCAACTGGAAATGATTTCCGCCGAGCAGATGCTCGACGCCTATGCCTCGGTGGGCATGCCGGTGCATTACCGGCACTGGTCCTATGGCAAGCAGCTCATCGCCGCCGAAAAGCGCTACCGGCGCGGCCAGATGGGGCTGGCCTACGAGATCGTCATCAACTCCGACCCCTGCATCGCCTACCTGATGGAGGAGAACACCCTGCCGATGCAGGCCCTGGTGATGGCCCACGCCTGCTTTGGCCACAACAGCTTCTTCAAAGGCAACTACCTGTTTCGGATGTGGACGGATGCAGGCTCCATCGTTGATTACCTGGTCTATGCCCGCGACTACATCGCGGATTGCGAGCAGCGCCATGGGGTCGATGACGTCGAGGAACTGCTCGACGCCTGTCACGCCCTGCTGCACCACGGCGTTGACCGCTATCGTCGGCCGCAAAAAATCACGCTCGCCCAAGAGGAGGCGCGGCGCAAGGACCGCGAGGCCTACCTGCAGCAGCATGTCAACGCCCTGTGGCGTACCCTGCCGCGCACACCCGACCGGCAGTCTCAGCCCGAGGAAAAGCGCTTCCCGGCCGAGCCGCAGGAGAACCTGCTGTATTTCATCGAAAAACACGCACCCCTGCTCGAACCTTGGCAGCGGGAGGTGGTGCGTATCGTGCGCAAGATCGCGCAGTATTTCTACCCCCAGCGCCAGACTCAGGTGATGAACGAGGGGTGGGCCACCTTTTGGCACCACACCCTGCTCACCACCCTCTACGAGGACGGCCGGCTGGCCGACGGCTTCATGATGGAGTGCCTGGCCTCGCACACCAATGTCATCTTCCAGCCCAGCGTGGGGGACCCGCTCTACAGCGGGATGAATCCCTACGCGCTGGGGTTCGGCATGTTCACCGACCTGCGACGCATCTGCGAGCAGCCCACTGCCGAAGACCGGGCGTGGTTCCCGGACATTGCAGGCAGCGACTGGGTGGCCACGCTAGACCATGCCATGCGGCACTACAAGGACGAGAGCTTCATCGGGCAGTACCTCTCGCCCCGACTCATGCGCGAGATGCGTCTTTTTTCTGTGGTGGACGACGCCAACCAGAGCGAATTGGAGGTCTCCGCCATTCACGACGAGTCCGGCTGGCGGCATTTGCGGGAGGCGCTGGCCCGGCAGTACGACCTGAACTGGCGCGAGCCCGCCATCCAGGTGTGGAATGTCAATCAGCGGGGTGACCGGTCCCTCCTGCTGCGGCACCTGCGGCAAAACGACCGCCCACTGAGCGAGAGCGCGCGTGAGGTGGTCAAACACCTGGCACGGCTGTGGGGCTTCCGTGTGCGGCTCGAAAGTGTGGACGCGCAGGAGCGCGTGATCCAGCACTGGGAGGTCACGCCGGCGGGGGCACCGGGCTGAGGTCGGACTCGGCCGTCTGCAGCGGCGATTCCAGGGCCAGCGCAGGCGGTGGTGGATCTGACGGTCCGGGGTGCTGGGTGACTCCGCCCGGCGCCCGTCCCAGGTTTACCAGGGCCGACCGCGCCTCACCGATCCCCTTGAGCGTGCCCAAGACCAGCGTCATGGCCGCTTGACCTCCCAGGGTGGCCGGCGTCCCCGCCAGCGCCGCAATGCAATCTGCGGGCAGGGCCAGGGTTTCACGCAGGCTGCACACATCCGCCGCACGGACCAGCCCATGCTGCACCCCCTGGCCGACATGTGGCCTCATCACCAGGCCATGCAGATGGGCCTGATCCTCGGTGGCGCGGTGATTGATGACGGCCCGCGCAGCTTCCAGCAGCCCGCTTCCTGTTGCGGACGCCACGGCCCAGGCGGTGGGGCTGTCGTCGAGCCATGGCCCGACGGCGAACCCAAGGCCTGTCTGCAGCGCGGTGCAGGCCAGGGTGCGCGGCATGGCTTGCAGCGCCCGCGCCCATTCAATATGGACCTTGAGCGCCGGGACCACGCCGCTTCCGCCAGGACTCACCATCTCGCCCCGCGGCAGCCAGGCCGCCAGGCCGTGGCTGCTGAGGTCGCGTACGGACCGCTCGACGAGTCCGCTCGCGAAGAGGAGTACCGCTGCCGGGGCCTGCGCCGGGGCCACGGCCATTGTCACTGCGCTGGCGATGGCCACGGGCAGGGCGGCCAACGCCAGACGACAGGCCCAGTGCGCGCGCCCCGGCCCTCCGGCCAGTGCACGCTCCGAAAGCGAATACGCCCGCCAGCCGGCAGCCGCCAGGCCCGCACCCACCCAGGCTGCTCCCGCGAGGGCGCCGGCTGGGCCTGCGGCCTGCAAGGCATGCCGCACCCCGCTGGCCACCAGCGATCCGGTCGCCTGGGCGAGGAACTCCCGTAGGGCGCTGGTGCGGGCGCGCAGGGCGGGGCAGGTGGATTCGGCTTCGCTGGCAGCGACAGCGGCCTCAAGGTCAACAGAGGGTAGATCAAGCGATGGCGACTGAACGGTCGGCTGCGCAACAGATCGCTGATGCGCGGGGGGCAGGTGGAGGCGGACGAGCTGCGGCATGGGTGGGCTGGCGTTGAAAGACCGCCAGACTCCTCCTCGCTGATGTCGCCTCGATGAAATCTCGCGCCCCTTCAGGCGCGGGTCAGGAGGGCCTCGGCCACTGTTCGATCGGTTGAGCTACCAGTTGCGCGGCCAGCGTGTTCTGCTCAGCCTTGGGCATGTCCGCGCGTCCTTGGGGTTTTTGAGAGAGGTGTCGAACCTCGTGGTCATCTCGCGTTGGCGCAGCGCTTGGAGTGGCGTCGGTCGAGCCGAATATCTGTGCTCGGTGTTTGTCGCTTGGCCCAGAGCGCGGCGGGTATGCGGTACGGGGGCATCGGCTTCGATGCGGGGGCCCTTCGGGCTTCCCTGCGCTGCTCGCGCCGTGCGGGAGCCGGGGCAAACTCGCCGCCTTCGGCGGCTCAGACATGCCCCGACTCTTTTTCCGCCCGACGCTGCGCTGCTCGGCCCCGCATAGGCGCCGCTGCCCCCGCACCGCACACCCGTCGCTTCCCTCATTCGAAAGACTTCTTGCCGGCAGCCCATTCCAACGCGGTCACCAAAGGCAGCGCCGAGAAACCTAGCGCCAGAGGTAAGCGTCGGGTGTGTGGCAGGGGTTCGGCGGCGCCTATGCGGGGCCGAGGAACGCAGGGCGCTGGGGGCCGAAGAGCGAGGCATGTTTGAGCCCTGAAAGGGCGAGTTTGCCTCGCGTGCCCTTGGCGACCGAGTACCGCAGGGGAGCCCGAAGGGCCCCTGCATCGAAGCCGCCGGGC
>JAURKV010000277.1 GCA_030831585.1 Ramlibacter sp.
CAAGAGCACGCCTACTGGGCGCAGGTTGTCAAAACCACAGGGTTCCAGCCCGAGGATGCCTGAACCGAGGGCGGGAACGTCAGAGCAGGGCAGGGCCTCACTCTGGCTGCACACCGGCGGTGTCGACTGCTTTCTTGTTCTGCGCGATGTCACGCGCGAGGTAGGCGCGAAACTCTTGCGGGGACGAGGCGCGGGGCACAGCACCGTTGGTGTCGAAGGCCTTGAGCAACTCTTGCCCCCGCAGGGCGCGGGCTACATTTGCGGCAAGGTCTGCCGTCAATACGGCGGGCAGGCCTTTCGGCGCCATCAAGCCTATCCAGCCCGAGAATTCGAAGCCAGGAACAGCGGTTGCCAAGGACGGCGTGTCGCCCAGAGGCCGTGAATCCTGGGGCATGCTGTGACCCAGCAAACGCAGCCGCCCGCTGCTGACCAAGGACATAGCGGCTGGCGCTGGCGTCAGCACCCAATCGGTTTCCCCAGCTACCACTGACATCACCCCCTGACTGCCGCCCTTGTACGGCACATGCAGCGACCTGAAGTCAGCTGCCGTCTGAAAGGCGACGCCTGCCAAGTGACTGGCCGAACCAATGCCTGCGGACGCCATGTTGGATTTGCCACCCCTGCTGCGCAGGTGGTCAATGAACTCACGGGTATTGCGGACCGGCAGTGCGGGGTTGCAGACCAGCACATTGGGAAGCAGTGCGACGAGGCTGATCAGGTCGAAGTCGTTCATTGGGTCGTATCGGACTGCCCGCTGTAGCAGCGGTGCAGTTGAAACGGCGCTGGTCGATCCGATCATCAGCGTATGTCCATCGGCGGGTGAGGCACGCCCCGCATCCATGCCGAGCGCTCCCGAGGCTCCAGCCCGGTTGTCGGCCACCGCGGGCTGTGACCAGGCCTTGGCCATCTCTGCCATGAGCAGGCGACCGATGGTGTCGACCGAGCTGCCAGGGGCGTTCGGGATGATGAATTTCACGGCCCGCTGCGGGAAGACCGTCTGGGCCCGCGCTGGCAGTCCCAGCGCGGATGCCAGCCCAGCTCCAGCCGCCAGAAAGTCTCGACGTGTTGGCATGTGTGTCCTAAGGGTTCTTTACGAAAAAGGCCTCCCTTGGGAGGCCCTCTCGAATGGGTTACAGGGCGGTGGCCTGGTTAGAGCTTCTGACGGCTCATGAAGTTGTCGAACCCGCCTTCCGCCACGCGGAACCAGGCCACCTGGTCACGCTGGAAGGCCATCTGGTTTTCGAACATCTTTTTGAAGGCCGGGCTCTTGGCAGAGGCTTCTTCCATGAGCTCCTTGTTGGCCTTGTAGCAGGCGTCGAGGATGGTTTGCGGGAAGGGCTTGAGGACCGCACCCGCCTGAACCAGGCGCTTGAGGGCAGCAGGGTTGAGCGCGTCGTAGCGCGACTGCATCCAGGTGTTGGCTTCGGCGGTGGCAGACTGCAGGGCGGCCTTGTAGGCGTCGGGCAGAGCGTCAAATTGCTTGGCATTGACCTGCAGCGACAGGGCAGCGCCGCCCTCATTCCAGCCGGGGTAGTAGTAGAACTTGGCGACCTTGGCCAGGCCCAGCTTCTCGTCGTCGGCCGGCACGGTGAACTCGGCGGCGTCAATGGTGCCCTTTTCGAGCGCGGGGTAGATGTCGCCGGCAGCCAACTGCTGGGCCACCACGCCCAGCTTGGTCAGCACTTGGCCGCCCATGCCGCCGGTGCGGAACTTGAGACCCTTGAGGTCGGCCGGGGACTTGAGCTCCTTCTTGAAGAAGCCACCCATTTGCGAGCCGGTGTTGCCGGCCAGCAGGCTGACCACGCCGGATTCACGGGTGAAGTCGTTGAACATCTTCTCGCCGCCGCCGTGCACCCACCAGGCGTTGTACTGGCGGCTGTTGAGACCGAAGGGCACGCAAGTGCCGATGGCCCAGGCCGGGTCTTTGCCGATGAAGTAATAGGGGGCGGTGTGGCCGCACTCGATGGTGCCCTTTTCGACCGCGTCGAGCACTTGCAGCGGCGGGACGATTTCGCCGGCACCGTGCACGCTGATCTGGAATTTGCCGCCGGTCAGTTGGCCGACACGCCTGGCAATGAACTCAGCGGTGCCGAAGAGCACTTCCACCGTCTTGGGGAAGCTCGACGCCATGCGCCAGCGGATGGTGTCCGGTGTGGTTTGGGCGAGGGCAGGTGCCGACAGCGCGGTGGCACCGGCAGCAACGGCGGCGGCGCCGCCTTGGGCGAGAAAGTCACGACGACTCATGAGGGTCTCCTGGGTTTGCGTTTCATGGATGGCAGATCCGCCTCCTGGCAGGCCTGCTTCAGCTTGCAGGCCGGATTGTGACCTAAACGAACAGTGTTTTCGGGGCAGGGTTTCCGGCAGGTCTGCCCCGCTCAGGCCTGTCCCGCCAGCGTCGCGCCCAGGCCATGGCGGGCCAGCCGCGGCCAGTCATGCGCCAGCAGGCCCAACCCGCCGAGCGCCGCCAACTGCGCATACACCCGCTGCTGACCCGCCGCGTCAAGGCCAGTGAAGACGTCGCGCGGCCGTTGCGCCAGCCAGAGGGTGAAGGGCAGGGCGGCGCGCTTGAAGGTGCCTTGGGCTGTGGGCAGGATCTGGTCGCCCAGCTTGCGCGGCAGTGGCTTGCCCGGCGGGAAGCGTCCGGGCCGTTCGGCGAGCACTTGATTGATTTCGGCGGCGATGCCGTCGAACCAGGGTACGCACTCCTGCACCACCTGCTGCACGATGGGCAATAAGGTCGGCGGGATCTCGTCGTTCGGAAACAGCGCCCCCATGCGCCGATCCGGCGGGTTGGCCATGCGTTCGATCCAGGCGCGCAGGTGCGGGTAGCGGGCCACCATTTCGCGCCGGGGCCAGGGGTCGCGACCCAGGTGGCCGTACATGGTGCCCACCAGACCAAAGTCGGCCAATGTGGGGCGCCCGCCCAGCAGGTAGGAGTGGGCGGCGAAGTGCGTATCGAGCTGGGCCATCATTGCGTGGGCCCAGGCCTCCAGCACCGCGTTTTGCTCGGGGCGGATCCCCACCGCCGGCAGCATCCTGCGCAGGTAGCCAGCGACGTAGTCCACCGCCTTGTGCTGGACAAAGCGCGGAAAGCCCGGCAGCAGCGCCCGGCCGGCATCGTGCTGGAAGAGTGCGAAGTTCTCTGGGTAGCTCCAGCGCGTGTGCATGGCGATCGGCATCCACCACTCGTCGGCCCAGGCCTCCAGCAGGTAGGCCAGCCAGCGCTGCCAGGGCGTGTCCGGCACCACCGGGCGGTCGGGGATCTGGGCCTCAATGCGCTCGATGATGAGGTGCGTGTCCTGGATCCACTCGTTGTCCGGCGTGCGTAGCACCGGCATCACCCGCACGCCGGTCTTGCGCGGGATTCGCCACATCAGGGTGGGCAGATTCACTTCCTGGTCGACGAAGGGCAGGCGCTTGTATTTCAGGTAGCAGCGGGCTTTCCCCGCGAAGTAGGACAGATGCCAGCCATAAAGGATGTGGGTGCGGGGCATGGTCAAGCCTCCACGCGCACGAATTCGACCAGCGCCTGTGCCACCGCAGGCCCGCAGTCCTCTTGCAGGAAGTGGCCGCCGCCCTCGATTTTGCGATGGGCCTGGCCCTGGGCGCCGGGCACTCGTGTCTGGAACACGCGCCAGATGCCGCGGGTGATCGGGTCGCGGTTGCTAAAGAGGGTGAGGAAGGGCTTGTGCCAGTTTTCCAGCACCCGCCAGGCGGCTTCGTTGGCAGCGCGCTCGGGGTTGTCGGGCGTGATCGGCACCAGGGACGGAAAGGCGCGGGCGCTGGCCATGTGATGCCGGGTGGGAAAGGGCGCGTCATAGGCGCGCCGCGCGTCGGCGGACAAGCCCTTGGCGCAGCCGGTGGCGACGATGCGGCCGATGGGAAAGAGCGGGCTGTAGCGGGAGAAGGCGCGCCACAGGTGGAAGGCGCGCGGAATCTTTTCGGTGCCGGTGGGCAGGCCCCCGTTGCCCACCGCGATGCGGGCAAAGCGCTCGGGCGCGGCACAGGCCATGCGCAGACCAATGAGCGACCCCCAGTCCTGGCAGAACAGGGTGATGCCCCGCAGGTCCATGGCCTCCAGCCAGGCGTTCATCCAGGCCACATGGTGGGCATAGGTGTAGTCCTCGCGGCGCACCGGCTTGTCCGAGCGCCCCAGGCCCACCAGGTCGGGCGCGACCACCCGGCACCCGGCCGCCACCAGCGTCGGGATCATCGTGCGATAGAGGTAGCCCCAGGTCGGCTCGCCATGCATCAGCAGCACCACCGGACCATCACGAGGCCCCTCGTCAATGCAGGCCATGCGCAGGCCGCCCACCGTCTGGTAACGAGGGGCGTAGGGGAAGTCCGCCAGGTGATCGAAGCGGGTATCGGGCGTGCGCAGCACCGGCCCCCTCAGTTGGGGCAGCGGCGGGTGGAGCAGGGAGGCGGCGTGTACCGGTGGAGTAGCAGTCATGCGCAAAGCTCAGAACCGACGAGTGACCCGGATTTCCTGCGTGCCAGCGGGCAGGGACAGAAAGTCGCCGTCCCTGGCTACTCGCACTGGGCCGCCAAACACCTTCGGTGCTTCGCCCAGGAAATAGCCCTCCAGCCCCGGTAAGGGCGGAATGGTCGGGACGATGTGGTTCAGGAGCAGATAGCGCACGCCCGCGTCGCGGGCGGTCTCGGCGGCCTCGACCGGCGAGGCGTGGTAGTCCTTGATGTCGTCAAAGAGCTTGACCATCCGGTCGCGGCCGCTGGCCTTGGCGCCGTCGCGCAGCACGTCCACCATCGGTGCCGACAGCGCCTCATGGACCAAGAGGTCGACGCCGCGGGCAGCGGCCAGGACCGCGGGCGACTTGCGGGTGTCGCCGCTCAGGACCAGGCTACGGTCCTTGTAACGGATCTTGTAGCCCACCGAGGGGTGCACGGGGTCATGCTGCACCGGAAAGGCGCTGATCTCCAGGTCGCCCTCCTTGAGCAGTACCGTGGTCTCGCCGCCCTTGAAAGCCCGGGCCGTCGCGCCGAAGCCGCTGGCAGGCACGGTGGCGTCACCGTGGTGTTCGACCCGGTAGCCCCGGTCGGGTGTGTAGGCCTGCACAAAGCCGGCCACCACCTGTTCCACCCCCTCGGGGCCCGTCACCACCGGTGGACGCGTCTGGCCGCCCTGGATCCAGCGTTGGAGCAACAGCTCGCCCAGACCGTCGATGTGGTCGGAGTGGAAGTGGGTGAGGAAGACGCCCTCGACCTGGCCGGCGAGAAAGCCCAGCTTGCCGATATTGCGCGCCGATCCGCTGCCGGCATCAAAGACGAACAGGCGCTTGCCCGCCAGCACTGCGGTGCAGGGGCCCAGGCGCAGGTCGTCGGGGAAGGGAGAGCCGGCGCCGCACACGCCCACATGCAGTCCGTCGGGCAACTGGGTGGCCAGGTCGACGCCAAGATGGACGCGCACCACCCGCGCGGCGATGGCCAGCGAGATCTGGGTGCGGGCCAGCCAGGCGCCGGCGGCGATCACGCCCAGGAGCAGGAGGGCGATGAGGAGCGAGCGTCGGAGTTTCATATGCGGGGTCTCAGTTGTCGGTGACATGCAGGCGGGCGATACGGTCCATGGAGCACCAGTACAGGTCGCGGTCCCAGCCCGGGGAGGGGAAGACCACACCCTGCATGCGGCCACCGGTGGCGACCCGGGCCTTCTCGCGTCCGGTGGTGATGTCAAGCACCACCACCTGCTCTGACAGGCCCTGGTGGTCATTGGTCACCACCTCGCCACTGTCCTCATAGAGCAGCATGTGGCTGGCGCAGCCCAGGCCGGGGCGTTCCCAGCGCGGGCGAAGTTGGCCGCCGGGCAACAGGTCCCAGGCCCGCAGGAAGGCGTTACCAGAGTCGTAGCCCAGGACGATGCCGCGGCGAACGTCCACCAGCGGCGGGTTGGTCACGCAGCCCCCGGGCAGCCCGCTCACCTCCCAGGCGCCGTGGTCGCGAGCGTCGCGCAGCGACACCCGCAGCAGCCGGTTGGCGCTGAAGCGCCTGCCGGCGCCGCGCATTGTCCAGATGTAGCCGTGGTCGCCGTTGTCCATGAACCAGGCGTCGTCGTCGGTCAGCACCATGTCCCAGGCAAAGCTGTTAGGGGTGCCGGCGAGGTAGTCCCAGCGCCAGCCGGTGTCGGGCCGCAGCCGGGCGCTGGCGGCATCCCAGTGGTAGCGCATGACGCTGTGCATGCCGGCGACATACACGGTGTCGCCCTGGGCGCTCAGGCGTGCGACGCTGGGCTCGGGGCAAAGCACGGGCGGGCCGATCGGGTCCAGCGTGCGCGGATTCAGCACTGTCAGGCGAGCCGGCTGGGTGCGGGAAAGGTTTTTGGTGACCAGCGCGCCACCGGGCAGGGTGACGAAGCCGTTGTAGGGGTCCTGGCCGGACAGTTGTCGACTGCCCAGGGGCTGGCAGTGACGGTCGAGCCGGTGTACATGGTTGCCATAGACGACGTGTAAATCGCCGCTGGAATGCAGTGCCATACCCCCCGGCCACAGGGGGCCGCCCGCCAGCCGGGGCGAGCGCTCCAGTGGGTCGAGCGTGACGGGGTCGATGCGCTCGACCTGGGCCGTGGTGGCCAGCCCCAGGCGCCCCCGCAGGGCGGAGTGGGTCAGAAGGTAAACCTCGCCCGGCGCGCCCCGCACCACCATCGTCGACAACCAGGTGCGGCGCGCGTGGACCTGCAGGCGCGGTGTCTGCGATGCGTCTGCGTCGTCGTGGTTGCCGAGCAGGCGGCCAGGCACCTGCTGGAGGCGCGCGGGTCCACCGTCCTCGGCGTGCCAGTTCATGCGCGGCGTCGCCACCAGAGGTAGCCGCCCGTGATCAGCAGCGCGAGCAGCGCCAGCGCTGGCCACTGAAAGCGTGGGACGTAGACATTCAGAAGGGCGTTGATCTCCACCTGGCGCACCGGGTCGTAGCCGGGGGGCATGGGGAGCACGCCGTGGCTGCGGGCGTAGGCCTGGTAGTCGGCCTGCATCGCCTGGAACAGGTCAGGCATTTCGGCGCTCAGGTCACGCGTCTCTCCGGGGTCCCGGACGATGTCGAACAGACGCCACTGCTGGTCGCCCATGGGTGGCAAATTGCGCACCAGCTTGAAGTTGCCCTTGAACAGCGCGGCGTTGCCCGAGAGCTCGTAGCCCACCGGCTCATGGGGCGTACGCACCTGATCGGACTGACCGAGCAACACCGGCAGCAAACTGCGCCCGGCCAAAGGTTCGACAGGCTTGCCGCGGTAGCTGCTGCCAGGGTGGGGCACGCCGGCCAGTGCGAGCAGGGTCGGCGCAATGTCGGTGGCGTGGGTGAACCCCGGGTGAATGCGGTCTGTCTGCATGCCCGGCACACCCGAGATGACCAGAGGCACCCGTATGCCGCCTTCAGTGGCGTAGAACTTGTAGCCTGCGAGCGGCGCCGCTGCGGTGCTGGCCCAGTGCGGTCCGATGACGCCGTAGGTGTCGGGGCCGCCGAGTTGGGCGATGTCACCCCGGTACTGCCACCGCAGCCATAGGCGGCCGCTCAGCACGCTGTAGGGGTCAGAGCCCTCGGCGCCGTTGTCCGAGAGGAAGACAAAAACAGTGCGCTCGTATTCGCCGATCTCCTTCAAGTAGGCGATGAGCCGGCCAATGTGGTGGTCCATCGCTTCGGCCATGCCGGCGTAGACCTCCATGTGGCGGGCCCGCAGCGCGCGCTCGGCAGGCGGCAGACTCGACCAGTCGGGCGTGCCCGGTGTGGCGGCCAGGGGCGTGCCCGGCGGGACGATGCCCAATGCCTCCGCGCGGTCGCGCCGGGCCTGGCGCAGTGCGGTCCAGCCGGCGTCGTAGCGGCCACGGTACTTGGCGATGAACTCGGCGGGCGCCTGCACCGGCAGGTGGTTGGCCTGGAAGGGCAGGTAGAGGAAGAAGGGGCGGTCGCGGCGCGGGGCACTGCTGCTCGAGGCGGGACCGGGTGCTGCCTGGTCGGCCCGCAGCCAGCCCATGAGCCGGTCGACGAAGTACTCGGAGGAGTAGTAGCGCTCGGGCATCTTCGCCGGCTTGCCGTTCTCAAACCAGTCGACCCTGTCCGCCAGATCCAGATAGCGCTGCGCGGTGTACCAGTTGTCCGAGCCGCTGTCGCCTTGCACCAGTGAGCGATCGAAGCCGCGCTGGTCGGGCAGGTTGTGCGGCTCTTTGCCCACATGCCACTTGCCGGCCACATAGGTGCGCCAGCCCGCGTCCTGCAGCAAGGAGGCGAAGGTGACCACCCGGTCGTTGAGCACGCTGAGGTAGCCGGGCTTCCCGAAGTGCTCGCGCGGAATGGTCTCGCGCATATTGCCCACGCCCGCCAGGTGGTTGTCGACACCCGTGAGCAGCATCGCGCGGGTGGGCGAGCAGGACGCCGCCACATGGAAGTTGGTAAAGCGTGCGCCACGGCGAGCCAGCGCGTCCAGATGCGGCGTGGCGAACTCCGCGCCGAAGGAACCGAGGTCGGAAAAGCCCAGATCGTCGGCGACGATGAGGACGATGTTGGGTGGGCGCGGGGCGGAGGCCGGAGCAGCAGCCGCCGGTCGGTTTGCCCCGGCGGGTGCCGACACCGCAGGCTGCGCCAACATCGCCATCAGTGCTGCCAATGCCAGGCCCGCGTACATGGCGGTCTTGTGATGCAAGGCCCTCATTCCTGGCTCTCCTGCGTTCGAGCCTGCGGCACGAGCCCGTCACGCGCCAGCGTCTCACGCATCAGGGCTTCACGCACCTGCCAGAGCCGGTCCTGGCCCCAGGTCGATGTGCCGGCCACGTGGAAGGACGGCACGCCCCACAGGCCGAGGTTCAAAAGCGCCTGCCGGTTGCGTTCGGCGATCTCCCGCCAGCCTGCATCGGCCAGAGCCTCCCGGGCCTCGGCCCAGGGCAGCCCGGCGGCTTCCACGATCACGCGCAGCCCTTTGTCGCTGCCGGCGTCCAGGCCCTCGGACCAGACGCCTCGCATGAACGCCAACAAGTAGGCTTCGGCCCGACCCTGGGCGTGGGCAAAGGGAATCAGCGCCAGACCGCGCTCGGTGGGCCGACCTACCGGGTCGTTGAGGCGTCCGAAGGGAATGCGGTGTAGCCTTGCCTCCCGGGCCGCGTCAAGGCTGATGTAGCGCCTTTTACTTGCCGGCACTGCCAGCCCGCGCATCACCATCGGCAGCACGAAGCGCAGGCGCACCGGCGCGCCCTGCGCGCGCGCCAAGGCGAACACTCGGGGCATGACGATGGCCGAGTAGGGGCTGCGCAGGGAAAAGAAAAAGTCGATGGTGGGCGCCGACGCAGTTTGGGTGACGCTACCGCTGGCCCCAACCTTGCTGTTGCTGGTGGCGCGGCTCGCTCGGTTGTCTTTGCCCTTGCTGCCAGCGCTGATGGTCTGGCGCGCGTCGCCATCACCCTCCGCCACCGGCTCATCGAGAACCAACTGCAGCGGCGCTTCCGTGGCGCCTGCCCTCTTCGCGGATGAAAGCCCTGGTTGCAGGTCGCTGACCGAAGGCGGTGCCAGATCCTGCGGTAGGTGAGGGGCTTGGTCTGGCGCCAGATCCGGCGCAAAGGCCAGCGTACCCGCGACGCCGGCGCGTGCTGCTCCCAGGTCCTGCAGGCGGCGTTCGAGGTGGTGCAGGCGGTCAATGCCCCAGTACCACTCGCCGCCATAGAAAAATGTGCCACCAAGGTAGTGGCCCAAGCGCTCGCGAAGGGCGTCCCCTTCTGCCAGCGCCTTGGCCACATCGCGGTCCTTGGGTCTTTCGCTCACCTCGGCGGGTGAGCGGGCGTCTGTCGTAGCAGGAAACCCGGGCTCCGGAAAATTCAGAGAGCCGGGGCCATCGGCAGGCGACGCCCATAGGGCTGCGGCCAGGGCCGGCGCCGCTTCCGTGAAGCGCCCCTTGTCCATCGCTGCGAGCAGTTCTTTCGCGCAGGCCTCAATGGCTTCGGGCGCTGGCTGATGCCCTGGGTCTGTGAACGCCAGACCATGCCGGACGGCGAGCACGGCGGCGTCGCGCCGGCTGTAGGCCACCAGCCGCGCGCGGTCGGGCGCCGCCGCGTCGGCCGGTGGGCTCACCAGGTGCGGCAGCAGCCGGATGTCATAGCGCGCCACTAGCCCGGCCAGGGCCTGGCAGGCAAGGGCGCTGTAGGGGTCGTCGACCTGATGGAAGTAATGCACCTCGTGCGCCAGCCCGCGCGCCTGCCGGCGCCGCTCGGCGCGGGCGCGGGCTGACGCCTGCCGCTGCGGCGACAGCAGCCAACTGGAGACCAGGGGCGTGAGCAGGGTGCGAAGCGACATGGACCGGTGCAGGCGAGTGGGTGGGCGCAGCGCCTCCGGTCTGCGCCGCACAATACAGTGATGTATGGCATTGATGGTATCGCCTTTGCCAGTGGCGCTACGGCAGGATTTTCCCCATGGGCAGCGAGGCCTCGACGAGCGGATGCCGTGCCTAGAATCAGGGCATTTTTCGTACAGTATCGCCAAGTGCCCGCGCCTTCTTCCCGTCTTACTCGCCCGTCCCGGCCCGCCAGCGGTCCCGCCCGGGGCACAGCCCGCGGATCTACGGCTAAACCTGCGGCCAAAACCACGGCCAAACCCGCGGCCAGACCAGGCGTCAAACCGGCGAGCCAGCTGGACGCCAAGCCGCGCAAGCCAGCCGTGAAGATGCCTCAACCGGGCACTGCCCGCAAAGCCCCCGCAGCAGCGCGGCTCGGCCAGGAGGACTGGTTGCAGGCGGCCTTTCAGTCGGTGGTGGAGGGCGGCTTCGACAAAGTGCGGGTGCTGCTGCTCGCCGAGCGCCTGCGGGTCACCCGGGGCAGTTTCTACTGGCACTTCAGTGACCATGCGCAGTTGATTGAGGTGATGCTGGCCCGCTGGCGCCAGCTGGAGCAGGAGACCCAGCAGCGGCTGCTGGCGATGGAGAGCCAGGATCCGCGGGCCGACCTGGCCCAGGTGCTGGAGGCCGCCTTGGCGCATGCCGGCCCTGACCTGGAGAACATGCGGTTCGAACTGGCGCTGCGCGGCCTGGGGCGTCGCGACCCCTCGGTGGCGCGCATGCTGGCCGAGGTAGATCAAGAGCGCATGGCGCTCTTTGAGCACAAGTTCCGGCGACTGACTCGTAGCCGCAAAAAGGCCGCCGAACTTGCAGCTCTCTTTTACCTGGCGATTGTGGGCAGCTACCAGGCCCTGAGCCGGCCCGGGGCCGACGAGTGGGTGAAGGCCCAGCTGGTGGCCTTGATTTCAGGCTACCTGGTGGACGCGCAGCAAGACCCCTAGACCTACAGGCACTCAGTCAAGCGGCCGGTGGCTTCCGCGCCCGAACACCGTCTCTGCGCGCTGGGACCTGCGTAGCGGAAAGGTCAGCTGGGTCAGCCAGTGTTCGGGCCCATGGCGGCGGTCGTCTTGCAGGCCATACGCCGGCGGGTAACGGCGGGTGATGCGCGCGGTTCCCAGCAACATGTCCCACACGAACAGCAGATTGCCGTAGTTGCCGGTGTAGTGGCCAATGCCGTCGTCTTGTACCAGGGCGTGGTGCGCGAAATGGGTGGCCGGTGTGGAGATGGTGCGCTCGATGAGCCAGGCCAGCGGCCGCAGCCAGGGCCGGCTGTACAGCCCCTCGTCCCAGCGAATGGCGCAGTGGGCGCCCATGATGACGGTCATCTTGATGATGGAATAGACCACATAGACCCAGCCAAAGCCCAGGTGCAGCATCAATCCGGACAGCCACAGGCCGGGCATGAGCGCGTAGTACAGCAGGTTGTTGCGGTACACGATGCGCACGCTCATGTAGGCCGCTGAATGGTGAGCCCGGTGCAGCGGCCACATGAGCGAGGTGTGCGACAGACGGTGCCACAGGTACTGGGTGAAGTCATCGGCCAGCAGCAGCAGCGCCAGCATCTGCCACCAGGACCACCCCGAGAGCGCGTCGCGCCAGCCTGGCACCAGCCACTGGGACACAGCGCCAGAGGCCAGCAGCACCGAGCCGGTGACACCGGGCAGGATGAAGATGGCCACCAGATCGAGGCGCTTGTCCTCGCGCGTCGCCTCCGCCGGGAACAGCCTGCCGGTGGTCCACTCGGCCAGAGCGAATGCCGCCATCACCGAGGCGACCACGAGCACCTGTGTCCATTGAGCCAGTGTATCCATGGGGTCAATTGTCCGTCAGGAGGTGGCGTGCTGCTAGCGCACCCGCTCGATGGCCGGCATATGCCATCGGCCCTGCAGCGCAGCTGGCTCGGGCCAATAAAGGCGGGCGGTGAGTTGGAAGGGCTCGCCAGCGCGTACCGGCAGCCAGTTGGCGCGCATCGCGGGCGGCGGCGGATCGGCCTGCACCAGCAGGTCCACCGAGCCGTCGGCATTGGCTGCCAGCGGCTGGCGGCTGCCTACCGCATGGCGGCCCTCGGGCACGTCCAGCAGGAAGTCGTCGGCACCATAGGCGGTGACCGACCAGAAGGCCCGGGCGGGCGGCAACTGCCCCGGCAGAAAGCGGATGCGATAGCGCTGCGCACCGTCCAGGGCCTTGCCTTCGCCATCGACCCGGGCACTCGGGTAGATCGCGTCCTCAGGCAGGTTGGCGCCCAGGCCGACCAGGGCGACCGCGGCTCGGATGTTGTAGGCCGTGCCATAGCGACCGAGCAGGTCGGGCGGCGTCTGCCAGCCCTGTACCGTGTCACGCGGCTTGGCCAGTTCCCGTCGCACCTGGAAGTCCGCGAGCCAGCGTCCCAGTGCCACGCTGCGGCCGTCCAGCCAACCCCAGGCAGGCGCCTGGCCGGGCGCCACACCCAGACGCTCGAGCTTCATCACCATCGGTCGGTCTGCTGCTCGTGGCGGGTTGTCCACCATCAGGGCGGACAGGCGTTGGAAGAAGTCGCGTGCGGACATCTGCCGCAAGTGTGCGAGCGGCGCTGCGCCCTTGGCCGTTGCCATCTTGGCCATGCCCTTGCCCTCGGCGGCCGGCGGTGCGCTGGAGTGCACCGCTGTGGTGGGCATGACCGATGTATCGGATGTTGCGGGCACGCCCGATGCCACGAGCGGTTCCAGCGAAATCCCATCTTGCAGCTGGTGCACCGCGGGCAGGTCTTGCGGCCCACGGATCTGGGTGCGACCGATCAGCCAGGCCATTCGGGTGCCCCCGCGCAGCAGCGTCATGCCCGCGGGTATCTGGCCCTGCCAGCGGGGACCGGCGATCAGGTAGGTACCACCGGCGCCGCCATGGCTGCGGGTGCCGGGTGCGGCAAAGACATCGGTCCAGGCGTCGAGCACCGAGAAGACTTCGAAGTGCTCGGGGTTGGGCGGCAGGCGCAGCACCCAGGGGCCCGCGTCGAGATCGATGAAGGCCGTGGTGTAGAGAAGATCGACTGTGGGGCGCACCACTTCGCGGAAGGCTGCATTGGGCGGCTGGCGGACGCGGCGCAGCGGATCCGTCGCGGGTTGCTGGGCGCCGAACTCGGCGCGGGTCAGGTCCATCAAGACCAGGGGCAGGCCGTAGAGGTAGGCCTCGGCGCCGAGCTGGATTTTTTCCCTTTGCAGCCACAGCAGGCTGCCAATTGCGAACACCAGGGCGAGTGCCGGGGCGAGCACCCAGATCGCAACCCGGGCGAGGCGGCCAGCGCGTTGCCCGGCGTGCCCGTTCACCTCACCTCCAGGATGGTGCGAAATCCCAGGTGGCTGGTGGCTAGGTCGAGGTCCTGCGGCTGGCGGGCGCCGGCCCGGTAGCGCATGCACCAATCGGGCGAGCACAGAAACGACCCGCCTTTGATCACGCCCTGCGCCAGTGGGCTGCCGGCCGCGGCCGCCCGCGCCGCCTGCAGTGCGGGCGGCGGCGCGTCCTCGTGGCCGGGTCGCCAGGCGTCGCGGGTCCACTCCCAGACGTTGCCGATCATGTCGTGCAGACCGAGCGCGTTGCTGGCGTAGCAGCCGACCGGAGCGATGCCGGCGAAGCCGTCGCTGGCTGCGTCTTCCATCGGGAAGCGCCCTTGCCAGGTGTTGGCCTGGCGTGGCTGCTCGTGCTGCGGAGTGGCCTGGTCGCGCGCCTCCCTGGCTGCCCACTCCCATTGCGCCTCGGTGGGTAGCTGCCGCCCGACCCAGCGCGCATAGGCCTGGGCATCCTCGAGCGTGACCGCCACCACTGGCAGGCTGCCCCGTCCCTCCAGATGAGTGCCGGGTCCTCCGGGCTGGCGCCAACTCGCGCCCGGCAGGTAGCGCCACCACTGCAGCGGGTCAGGGGGCCCTTCGAGCTTGCGCGGCACTTGGAACACCAGCGCCCCCGGCCTGAGCAATTCGGGCGGCGCGCCGGCCAGGCGGATGGGGTCCGGCGCGCGCTCGGCGACGGTCACATAGCCGGTCGCAGCGACGAAGCGGGCGAACTGATCGTTGCTCACCTCGGTGCGGTCCATCCAGAAGCCTGCGAGCTGCACTGGCTTGCCACCCGCCTCTTCGGGGTAGACGCTGTCACCAGGCGTCAGGCGACCGGCCGGAACCCAAACCATGCCCTCGGGCGCGTCGGACCGCTGGGCTGCCAGAGGCGGCAGGGCGCAAGCGATGCGTGAGGCACCGGTGTTGGCTTTGCCCATCACCCCGTGCACGCCGAGATTGGAACCGCTGCCGGGCAGGCCCCAGTCTCGCCAGCCAGGCAGCCAGCCTACGGCCACGGCCACGACCACGGCGAGCCCGCCGGCCAGCGCGGCGGTCACGCCCAGGGCGCGTGCGACCGTCCGCCTGCGCCGGGGCTCAGTTGATCCAGAAGACATGTTCATCATCCCGCGTGCGGGGCTGCTCCAAGGTCTTGTCGATGAAGATCGGCACCTCGATGAACGACGGCCACAGCGGCGTGGGCATGCCCTGGTGGTGCTGGGCAAGTTTGGCCTTCAGGTCGGCCAGGCGTTGCGGCTGCTCCTGCGCCAGGTTGCGGCGCTCGGTCGGATCCTGGGTCAGGTGGAAAAGGAAGTCCTTACGTGGCCGGCTGGCGGAGATGAGCTTCCAGCCGTCCTCCTGCATCGCGCGGTAGTCACCATCGCGCCAGAACAGGGGCCGCCCGGGCGGCTTGGGGTTCTTGAGTTGCGCCAGCAGGTCAACGCCGTCTACCGCGGGCGCACTGGGCGGAGTCAGGCCGGCCGCTGCCATGGCAGTCGGCACGATGTCGGTGTGGTGCGCTGGCGCCTGATGGCGTGTGCCGGCGGCGATGCGCGCCGGCCAGTGCGCGATGAACGGCACCCGGATGCCACCCTCAAAGAAGGACAGCTTCCAGCCCCGGTAGGGACGGTTCGTCTCGGGGATACCGGTGTAGCCCGGCGCGCCGTTGTCGCTGCTGAAAATGACCAGGGTATCGCGGTCCAGGCCCTCCTCGCGCAAGGCCTGCATGACCCGACCCACGCTACGGTCCACCGAGCGCACCATGGCGCCGTAGACCCGGCGGCGGTGGTCAGGGATGTGCGCCATCGCGTCGTAATCGGCCTTCGTGGCTTGCAGCGGCGTGTGCACGCCCCAGTGGGCCAGGTACATGAAGAAGGGCCGGTTCCGGTTGGCGCGGATCGCGTTGACCGCCTCGTCGGTGAAGTAGTCGGTGAGGTACTTGTTCGGCTCGAACCACTTGCCGCCGTTGTAGCTCACGCCAAAGCGCATGTTGGGCCAGAGAAAGCGGTCAATCGGGTCGAAGTCCAGGTAGGCGTTGACTGAGTCTGGATGTTTCTTGGGCAGGTACAGCCCACTCTCCATGAAGATGGTTTCGTCAAAGCCCTGGGCGTTGGGGCGCATCTCGGGTGTGCTGCCCAAGTGCCATTTGCCGATGTGGACGTTGTGATAACCCTGGGGCTTGAGGCGCTCGGCCAGGGTGACCTCTGACCCCGGCATTCCCAGTTCATTGAGGGGCTTGGCCTGGCTCGCTAATCGCTGGTCAATGAGGGGCGGCGGATCGCTGTCGTACAACTTGACCGCCACACGGGCCATCGCGCCCGGGGTGGGGGTGAATTCAACGCCGAAGCGCCAGGGGTAACGTCCCGTGATCAATGCGGCGCGCGAGACGGTGCAGACCGCGCTGCCGGCATAGCCATTGTCAAAACTGGCGCCGGCCTTGGCCAGGGCATCGATGTTCGGCGTGGTGATGCCGTCATGGCCGCCGTTCATGCTCAGGTCGTTGATCCCCAGGTCGTCGGCCAGGATCACGATGATGTTGGGCGGGCGCTTTCCCACCGGCTGCCCCGGCTCCGCGGGGCCCGCCTGCCAGGACGTCGGCTGATAAGGCCCGCGCGGGTTGACGATGTCGGTGTACCAGCCCAGGGAGTACTGCAGGATCGTCATGCGGTTGGCGTAGGCGAGCCCGCCCAGGACCGCCAGGGTCAGAGCCGTCCACAACAGGGTGCGTTTGAGTTTCATTTTTTGCTTTTCATGGGCCCGCACTGTGCGCGAACCCCTTGTGTCGTCAATTGTTACGCCCCCGCTGCGCGAATCCGGTCGGCCGGCCCACTGCCTCAGGCGTCCCGCGAGATGACTCCCTCGCGCAGCTCGCGCCGCAAGATCTTGCCGACCGGGCTCTTGGGAAGCTCTGCCAGGAACTCTACCTCCGACGGCACCTTGTACCCGGTGAGGTTACGGCGGCAGTGCGCGATGAGTTCCGCTGCCTCGAGGGCAGGGTCGGTGCGGGCGACGAAAAGTTTCACCCGCTCGCCCGAGTGCGGATGCGGCACGCCAACGGCCGCCGCCTCCCGCACGCCGGGGTGCAGCATGGCGACCTCCTCGACCTCATTGGGATAGACGTTGAAGCCGGACACCAAAATCATGTCCTTCAGGCGGTCCACGATGCGAATAAAGCCACGCTCGTCCATCACCGCCACGTCGCCGGTTCGCAAAAAGCCATCGTCTGTCATCACCCGTGCGGTGTCCTGCGGCCGCTGCCAGTAGCCGGCCATCACCTGCGGGCCACGCACGCACAACTCGCCCGCTTGCCCCAAAGGCAGCGGCTGGCCCGCGTCGTCCCGGATTGAGACCTCTGTCGAGGGCATGGGCAGGCCGATGGAGCCGTTGTGGGCAGAGAGGTCCAGCGGGTTGCAGGTGACGGTGGGCGAGCACTCGGTCAGCCCATAGCCCTCGACCAGGGGCTTACCGGTCAGCTGCTGCCAGCGCTGCGCCACCGCCTGCTGAATGGCAGCACCGCCGCCAATGGCAAAGCGCAGCCGGCTGAAATCGAGCCGGGCGAAGTCCGGGTGCAAGGTCAGGTCGTTGAACAGCGTGTTGACCGCCGGCATCCCCGTGAAGCGATAACGGGCCAGCACCTTGATGAACCCGGCGGTATCACGCGGATCGGAGACGAGCACATTAGTGCCGCCCATGCCAATGAAGGACAGGCAGCTGCCGAGGGCAAACACGTGGTACAGCGGAATCGCGGTGATGCTCACCAACGCCTCGTCGGGCTCGAGGAAGGGGTCGCTCCAGACCTTGCCCTGACGGGCATTGGCCAGGATATTGCGGTGCGTGAGCATCGCGCCCTTGGAAACGCCGGTGGTGCCGCCGGTGTACTGAAGAAACGCCACATCATTCGGCCCCACCGGCACCGGCTCGAGGGTGTGCAGGCTGCCACGGCCCAGAGCCTGCCGCAGACCCACATGGCCCGGCAGCTTGTAAGGGCGAACCATCTTGCGCAGCCGGCGGATCACGAAGTGGGCGAGGTGGCGCTTCCAGGTGGGGAGCATGTCGGCCAGTCCGGTCACCACCACATGCCGAACCGGAGTGCTGGCAATGACTTGTTCCAGAACATGGGCGAACAGGTCCACCACCACCATCGCGGTGGCGCCGCTGTCCTTGAGCTGGTGGGCGAGCTCGCGCGGGGTGTACATCGGGTTCACATTGACCACGACGTAACCGGCCCGCAGCAGCGCGAACAGGCAGACCGGGTACTGAAGCAGGTTGGGCATCATCAGTGCGACCCGGCTGCCGAGGGGCAGGGCGATCTCCTTCTGGAACCAGGCGGCGAGGTTGCGGGTCAGTTCCTCGAGCTCGGCATAGTCCATTGCCGCCCCGGTGGAGCCGCTGATGAACGCATGCCGGCGCGGGTAGCGCGCGACTGCTTCCAGAAAGTAGTCGCCAATGGAGACAAGATCCTCCAGCGGGATGTCCGCCGGCACGCCGGGCGGGTAGCTCTGAATCCAGGGTCTTTCCATGCGGGTCCGGCCGTTTGAGGGGGGTCAATACACCAGTGTACTGATGAGTCTTTCTCGCTCGTCAACCCCGCCGGGCGGGCGGGTCCAGACAAACCCTAGTGGTTGATCGGCCTGGCGCCGAAATAGCGACCGCGCCAGGACCTTGCGCACCGCCAGGAAGCGGTTTTTGATCGGGTACAATTTTGAGGTCCGCGGGAATAGCTCAGTTGGTAGAGCGCAACCTTGCCAAGGTTGAGGTCGCGAGTTCGAGTCTCGTTTCCCGCTCCAATTTCAGCAAAAGGGAGTCCCCTCGGACTCCCTTTTTGCGTTGGAGTCCCCCGTGGATCGGGCCGAGGCCTTGGGCCATACTCCCGCCTCTTTCCCTGTGTACTGAGGAGTTCCAGATGAAGCTGTCCCTTTTCATGGTCCTGGTGGCTGGTCTCTTGCCCATTCTTTGCGCCGGTATCGCCAAGTCCAGGCTCAGCGAGTACGACAACCACCACCCACGCGCGTGGTTCCGTGGCTTGACGGGCTGGCGAGCGCGCGCTGATGCAGCGCAGAGCAACAGCCTGGAGGCCTTTCCCTTCTTCGCCGCCGGTGTGCTGGCAGCTTGGCATTCGGGTGTGGATGGCTTTTGGGTCGACCAGATCGCCAGTGCCTTCGTGATCGTGCGGCTGGCCTACATCGCCTGCTACCTCGCAGACCGCGCCAGCCTGCGGTCGCTGGTATGGATGGTCGGTCACGGCCTGATTGTTTCCCTCTACATCCTCGCCCTGCGAGCCTGATCAGGGCCATGCCTTGGCTCCGGGCAGCTGCGGGTGACCGTGCCCGGGGCCAGGCGAGGCACAATAGGGCTTGTCGCCCCGGTGGTGAAATCGGTAGACACAGCGGACTTAAAATCCGCCGCTAGCTGAAAGGCGGCGTGCCGGTTCAAGTCCGGCCCGGGGCACCAGCGGGGCCCATTCGTGTGCCAGCGCCTCGCCAGTCACGCAGTTTCCGGTCCGCAGTTTTCCGTCCGTTCATGGCGGCCGACCCAACATGTCGCAATTTAACGCTCCCTTCGAGATCCACCTGCACGGCGAGGTGCCGCTACGCGCAGATGTGAGCTACGCGCAGTTGCAGGAGGCGCTCAAGCCCTTGTGGAAATACGCCGGTGCCCGGTCGCTCGCCGATGCCGCCGAGAGCGCCTACGAGGAGGAGCCGGGCATTCGCTTCGACGCCCCCCAGCACCTGCTGACTTTGTGCTGGACTGTTCCGGGTGACCAAGACTTCCGACAGGCCGTTGACGAAATGTGCATGGGCCTCAACGAACTGGCCGAGCAGGGCGCGGCGCTGGAGGTCTCTTTCTACGACACCGATTTCGATGAGGAAGAAGCCCAGCCCGAGGAGGAGGCGCGCGACGACTACCTCATGGTCTTCGTGGGTCCCACGCCGGCGGCCATCATGCAGGTGCAGCGCGACCTGCTCGTCGAGGATGTGGTGCACCTGATGGAGCGCCACTTTGACGGTGCCGAACTCGGCGGCGTGGTGGCTGAGATCGACAAGCTGTTCAACCAGCGCTTTGACGCCTTGGTCAGCTCACTGGAGTTGGGCAAGCCCCCGCGCGGCTCAGGCGGCGGCGGTGGGGGTGGTGGGGGCCATGGCGGTGGCCGCCGGCCGCGACATTTGCACTGATGGACACTTCCTCCACCCTCAACCCCGGCGTGCGCAAGCGCGAGGTGCTCGGCTGGGCGATGTACGACTTCGCCAACTCGGGCTACACCACGGTGGTCATCACCGCGGTGTTTGCGGCCTACTTCGTGGGCGGCGTGGCCGACAAGGCGCCCTGGGCCACCTTTGCCTGGACCGCAGCACTCAGCGTCTCTTATGCCCTGGTCATGCTGACCATGCCCACCTTGGGTGCCTGGGCCGACATGCGCGCCGCCAAGAAGCGGCTACTGATGATCGTCACGGCCGGCTGCGTGCTGAGCACCGCCGCCTTGTCCTTGGTGGGGCCGGGTACGGTGGCCCTGGCGCTGGTCCTCATCGTGGTGTCCAACACCTTCTATTCCTGGGGTGAGTCGCTCACCGCCGCCTTTCTGCCCGAGCTGGCGCGGCCGCAGGCCATGGGCCGTGTCAGCGGCTGGGGCTGGGGGCTGGGCTACCTGGGCGGCATGCTCACTCTGGGCATCTGCCTGGCCTATGTGCTGTGGGCGCAGGGGCGGGGAATTCCCGCAAGCCAGTTCGTGCCGGTGACCATGCTTGTGACCGCGGTGATGTATGGCCTGCCCGCCCTGGTCACCTTCGCCTTGCTCAAGGAGCACGCCCAGCCCCGAGCCCATGCGGCCGAGCCGCAGGGCCTGCGGGCCTCCTGGCAACAATTGCGGCGCACCTTCGCCCAGGCGCGCCACTACCCCGACTTCATGTGGCTCATGGCTTGCGCCGTCTGCTACCAGGGCGGTGTGGCGGTGGCCATTTCGCTGGCGGCGATCTACGCTGAGCAGGTGATCGGCTTCCAGCCGCAAGAGACCATGGTGCTGATTTTTGCGCTCAACGCCGCCGCCATGGTCGGCGCCCTGGCCTGGGGCCACCTGCAAGACCGCATCGGCCACAAGCTGGCCCTGGGCCTGACCCTCGTGGCCTGGGTGGCCGCCTGCGTGATTGCCGCGCTGTCCACGACCAAGGGCGACTTCTGGTGGGCGGCTACCATTGCCGGAATTTGCATGGGCTCGAGCCAGTCGGCCGGCCGCGCTATGGCCGGCCTGCTCGCACCCCCGCGTCAGTTAGCCGAGTTCTTTGGACTGTGGACGGTGGCCATCCGGCTGGCGTCCATCATCGGGCCCCTGAGTTATGGCGCCATCACCTGGATGACGGGCGGCAACCAGCGTTTGGCGATCCTCTCGACCACCGCCCTGTTCATCGCGGGGCTGGTCCTGTTGACCCGTGTGAACATGACGCGGGGCCGCGAGGCGGCGCTCGACGCCGGCTGAGGGAAGCGCCGCGGGAAGCCGAACCGCCTGTTCTTGCTGTGCGCGGCGCGAGGCGGAATCGATGGCGACCAGCAGTTCGAACATGCCGCAGTCCGTTCCCAGCAACTCGCCCACATGGCCTCTCGATGGACCCGTCCAGGGTGTCCATTTACGCTTGCGCGAGGCCTCCGTCGCCTCGGGGTCGGCTGACCGTGGCATTGGCAATAAGGCGCGTGCGCGAGATGGATGTACCGGTGCCGGTGCTTCTCCACGTGCCGCGACGGCTCTTTGTGGCGCACCTGGCACAGGGCCACGTTGGGAGAAATAGGACGCCGGAATTCGCGGTACCGCGGTGAAGTGATGGGGTGCCCTCGAGTCGAAGTGAAGGGTGCCACCCCGAACCGTGACCACCTCGACGCAGCGTTGGCGTTGCGCCCTTTGGCCCGTCACGGTGCCGGAGCTAGGAGCGCTCGGCTGGTCTGAACCCGGGGCTGTCCTCGCGACTGGTGTGGCGTCTGCGGGAGGGGCTGGGCGACGGGCCTGGCCCGCGTTGGAAGCTGGATACATGGCGCGAGGCCTCTGTTGTGAAAGAGCCGTCAGCGTAGTCGGGTCCTGTTGTCGGCGTTGCCTGTTTCAGTGGCCCGGTCAGTTGTCTCTCAGAGACCATTGAAAGAGCGAATGGGCACGCTCGCCTGTTGCCTGCGCCTGCGCGGCCGGCAGCGAGCGGCCCTGCTGTCGCGATCGCCTTATTCCTGGCGGGGTGTGTTGCCAGACGCGGGCACAGACGAAGACGAAGACTAAGAGGCAGAGGCATAGGCAGAGGCAGAGGCAGAGGCAGAGGCAGAGGCAGAGGCAGAGGCAGAGGCAGAGGCAGAGGCAGGCAGCGTTGTCGCCGCCGAGGTGGCGGGGCGCGACGCCTCACGGAGGCTGGAGAGTCCTTGCATGAAGTGGCAATCATTAATTGCAGAGAGGCGCGACCTTCGTCCCGCGCTTCGCTCTTTGGACATCTCCAGGGCGCTTCGGTCAGCGCCTGATCAGTCGCTGCTGCTTGAGCAACTTGTCCCTCTTAGGGTATCCACCGTTTGGCTGCTACCCGCAGTGCGTCGAGCATGGCCGGTGAACCCGAGCACCGCAGGTGAATGGCCCCCGTGTCGGTGCGCGACTGCAGCAGGCCTGCATCGGCCAAGAGACGCTGCGTGCGCCGCGCCACCGGCTCGCCGGTTTCAAGCACGCGCACCTGAGGGCCAGCGATTCGCTGCACCGCGTCCATGGCGAAGGCGTAGTGGGTGCAGCCCAGCACCAAGGTGTCGATTTGGCCCTTTTGCCAACCGAGTGGCCCCAGTGCGCCGATGTACTGTGCCAGCAGGGTGTCACTGCGTCGGCTATCACCCGCCTCGATGGCTGCGGCCAGACCGTCGCAGGGCTGGAGCATGAAGGCGGCTTGACCTTGGCCTTGGCCCTCGAGAGAGGTCCTCAGCTGAGAAAACTTCTCGCTCGACAGCGTGCCCCGCGTAGCCAGCACGCCGACGCGTTGGGTGCGTGAAAGCGCTGCAGCCGGTTTGAGGGCCGGCTCGACGCCGATGATCAGCAGCCCCGGCCATTGGGCACGCAATTGGGCGATCGCGGCGGCCGTGGCGGTGTTACAGGCCACCACCAGCGCCTTGATGTGGAGACGCTCGACCAGCTCGCGGGTGAGCGCCTGGGCCCGCTCGATGACAAAGCCGTCCTCACGTTCGCCGTAGGGGGCGTGCGCGGTGTCGGCGTAGTAGACGTAGTCCTCGTTCGGCATCAGCGCGCGCAGCGCGCGCAGGATGCTGAGGCCGCCTATGCCGCTGTCGAACACACCGATGGGTGCCCGAAGCTGTATGGGCATCACCGCGCGGGAGGTGCTCACGCCCCGTCCTGATTCAGGCCGTGGTGACCGCGATGTTCTTGAACTCGCCCGTGGCGATGCGCTTGCTCCACTCGGCCGGGCCGGTGATGTGCGCGCTGGTACCGCCGGAATCGACAGCGACCGTCACCGGCATGTCGACCACGTCAAACTCGTAAATCGCTTCCATGCCCAGATCGGCAAAGCCGACCACCTGCGCGTGCTTGATCGCCTTGGAGACCAGGTACGCTGCGCCGCCTACGGCCATCAGGTAGGCACTCTGGTGCTTCTTGATCGCTTCGATCGCCACCGGCCCGCGCTCGGCCTTGCCGATCATGGCGATGAGGCCGGTCTGGGCCAGCATCATTTCGGTGAAGCCGTCCATGCGGGTGGACGTGGTCGGTCCGGCTGGGCCCACGGCCTCGTCACGCACCGGGTCCACCGGGCCCACGTAGTAGATGACGCGGTTGGTGAAGTCCACCGGCAGCTTTTCGCCCTTGGCCAGCATGTCCTGAATGCGCTTGTGCGCGGCGTCGCGGCCAGTGAGCATCTTGCCGTTCAGAAGCAGCGTGTCACCCGGCTTCCAGCTGGCCACTTCTGCCGGGGTGAGCGCGTTGAGGTCGACGCGCTTGCTTTTCTGGGTGTCGGGGGTCCACTGCACGTCGGGCCACAGGTCGAGGCTGGGCGGGTCGAGATAGACCGGGCCTGAGCCGTCCAACACGAAGTGGGCGTGGCGGGTGGCGGCGCAGTTGGGGATCATGGCGATCGGCTTGCTGGCCGCATGCGTCGGGTACATCTTGATCTTCACATCGAGCACCGTGGTCAAACCACCCAGGCCCTGCGCGCCGATGCCCAGGGCGTTGACCTTCTCGTAAAGCTCCAGGCGCAGCGCCTCCACCTGTGAAATCTTCTCGCCTTTGGAAGATTTTTCGAGCAGCTGGTACATGTCGAGGTCGTCCATCAGGGACTCTTTGGCCATGAGCACCGCCTTCTCGGCGGTACCGCCGATGCCGATGCCCAGCATGCCTGGCGGGCACCAGCCGGCGCCCATGGTGGGCACGGTCTTGAGTACCCAGTCGACCACACTGTCGCTCGGGTTGAGCATGTACATCTTGCTCTTGTTCTCGCTGCCGCCGCCTTTGGCGGCCACGGTCACGTCGACCTTGTCGCCGGGTACGAGCTCGGTGAAGATGACGGCGGGCGTATTGCCCTGTGTGTTCTTGCGGGCGAACTGCGGGTCGGCCACCACGCTGGCGCGCAGCATGTTGTCCGGGTGGTTGTAGCCGCGACGCACGCCCTCGTTGATGGCGTCGTCCAGGCTGCCGGTGAAGCCCTCAAGCCGCACGTCCATGCCGATCTTGATGAAGACGTTGACGATGCCGGTGTCCTGGCAGATTGGGCGGTGGCCGACCGCACTCATCTTGCTGTTGGTCAGGATCTGGGCGATCGCGTCCTTGGCGGCCGGGCTTTGTTCACGCTGGTAGGCGCGGGCCAGGTGGGCGATGTAGTCGGCGGGGTGGTAGTAGCTGATGTACTGGAGCGCCGCGGCGACGGATTCGATCAGGTCGGCTTGCTGGATGCGGGTGGTCATGG
>JAURKV010000278.1 GCA_030831585.1 Ramlibacter sp.
CAGCGCCAACCACCGTGCGACCTCGCGCGTCACAGCGAAGCGGGTACCCGCCTGGGAGCGTTCAACGGCCAGAACCCGTCCCACCCGATCCAGATAGACCTGTGCGTAGGCCTTCCCCTGGAACTCGTGAACACGCCAGTAACCCAATGCGAGGATGTCGTGCGTCTCTTGCGGAAAATCTGCCGCCACATCAGGTGGCAGCGCCTGCCCACTCGCAGCAGCCTGAGCAATACGCGCATCGTCGGGCAGCCCGCCGCCCTGAACGCCCGCGGGCAATGTTGTCGCCGTCGTTGACGTGACATCACCGCCCAATGCGGCATAGCCCAGGGCGAAGCCTTTTTGGCTGGCACGGGCAGAGGCCCCTTCGCCCGCAAGGACCGCCTCGAAATGCTCACGACCAAAAGGCAGCAGGCCACTGGCTGCGATGCAACCGAGCATCACGGCGCTGACGATGGTGCCCGCCTCTCTCGTCAGCGTGGCCATATCGACCAGATGATGGGTTCGCGCATGGGCCTTGACGAGCGGGGCCAGCGACTCTGTGTCGCGACGACCATCCCCCATGACCATTTTTTCTGCGGTTGTGAGGGTTCGGCCCGAGTGGCTGATCACGAGCGTACGGTCTGGCGACACCAGCCCGTTGCCGATCTGGCGCGTGGTTTCGAGCAGCTCCGACGAGACCAGGGCGTCGAGCCGCCCAGGCAGCGGATTGAGCCCCAAGACCGGCCTGCGCGCGCCCAGGGAAGCCAAGGGCACGGGGAAAAATTCAAGGTAGTAAGTGGTCGCGCCGGTCCGCTGCGCGACCCCGGGAATCGATGTCGCCTGAACCGGATAACCGGCATGCCGAGCCACATTCACCAGCCACTCCGCCAGGGTCCCACCGCCTTCTCCGCCGAGGGCGCAAATCAACAATGAAATAGGCTGTGTCATGCCGCAGATCCTTGGACGAGGGCGCGCACAGCGCCGTGCCAGCCGGCACGCAGCCGCTCGTGCCACCGCGGGTTTTTGATGATCTCTGCACGATAGAACGACGGGCACAGCGTCGCGGCGTGGGCATTCTCTCCACAAAGACCGCACCCAACGCAACCGTCGATCACCGTTGCCACCGGGTCTGCCTTGAGGGGGTCGGGATTGTCCTTGAGCGTCAACGTTGGACAACCCGACAAGCGGATACAGGCGTGGTCACCATTACAGACGTCCTCGTCGACGCCATAGCGCACTTGCTCCACGCGCTTTCCGCGCGAAAGCAGCTGGGCCAGCCAGGGCTTGATACGTCGCTGCCTTTCGAGCTGGCACTCGCCTTCGGCGACGACCACCTTCAGACCATTGAAGGGGGTGGTCATTGCCTCGGTGAGGGTAGCCCGCATTCCATCGACATCGTAGGAATTCACGGTGCGCAACCATTTCACACCCAGGCCGCTGAGTGTCGATTCAATCGTTCGGTTGGTATGCGCCAAGCTGGCGCGTTTGTCGGGCGCACCCGACTTGGCCGCCTCGTCGGGGGTAGAGATGATGTCCTGCGTACCGGTGGCCGAGGTGTAGCCATTCTTGAAAATCAGGAGCACGGCGTCGTCACCGTTGAACAGCGCGCTTTGCACACCGGTCAACAAGCCGTTGTGCCAAAAGCCGCCGTCACCCATGATGGAAATCGCCCGGCGCTCCATCAGGGGCGATACGCCCGCCCGGCTCGCGAGGCTCATGCCATAGCCCAGGATCGAGTGCCCCATCGAAAACGGCTCGAAGGTCGCCAGTGCGTGGCAACCAATATCACCCGCAATGTGAACCGCGCCGATCTCTTGTTGCGCGAGCTTGAGCGCCGAGAAGACGGGCCGCTCCGGACAACCGACACACATGGCCGGAGGACGCGCCGGCAGGGGAGCCGGCAAGGACTGCACGACCTGATTGCGCCGCTGGGCATTGGCATCGAGCCACGCCGCCGTGCTCGAGGGGATCGCGTCGGCTTGATGCAGCTGCAGGAATTGACGCAGTCCCTGGGCCATGGCTTCGGCGGTGTACTCTCCGCCGCGCGGGAGCACGTCCTTGCCATGCAGGGGGGTGTCGACACCACTGCGCCGCAGCGCCAGCGCCAACTCCTGCTCGATGTACTCGGGCTGGCCCTCTTCAAGCAACAGAATCGCCCGCTTTCCCTCGCAAAACTTGACGAGGTCCTCGGGGACCAGCGGGTAGGTCACGTTCAAAACGTGAATCGGCAAAGCCGACTGGCCGAACGCATCAGCCAGATCGAACTGCTGCAGCGTGCGCACCAGCGTGTTGTAGAGACCGCCTTGAACAATCAGACCAATATCTTGATGAACGTTGCCCTCAAAGGTTTCATTGAGGCCATGTTCACGGATGTAGCGACGGGCTGCGGGCAAGCGCTGTTCGATCTTGCGCTTTTCGTGGATGAAGGTCACGGGCGGGTGTGCCAGCCGCATGTAGTCAAACACCCCCGGGTCGGCCATCAATTGGTGGGTGGAAACTTCGGGCGAGACGTTGTCGCGCGCGGTAAAACTTCCCCTAACGTGGCAAGCTCGGATGCGCAGCTCCATGATCACCGGCATGTTGCTGGCCTCACTGAGCGCGAAGCCATGCTCCACCATGTCCACCATTTTGGACAGCTCGGGTCTCGGATCGAGCAGACACATGCACGACTTCAGCGCGAACGCGTGGGTGCGTTCTTGGATCACGCTGGCGCCCTCGCCGTAGTCCTCACCCACCACAATCAGCACCCCGCCCACGACGCCGGGAGACGCCAGGTTGGACAAGGCATCCGCCGCCACGTTGGTGCCGACGATGGACTTCCAAGTCACAGCGCCGCGCACAGGGTAGTGGAGCGAGGCACCGAGCATTGCTGCGGCTGATGCCTCGTTGGAGCAAGCTTCGACGTGGACGCCCAACTGCGCCATGTAGTCGCGCGCCTGTACCATCACGTCAAGCAGGTGCGAAACCGGCGCGCCCTGATAGCCACCGACGTAGGACACCCCCGACTGCAGTAGCCCCTTGGTGATCGCCAGGATCCCCTCGCCATGAAACACCTGGCCCTCTCCCAGGCGGAGGGACTTGATTTCTTCGTGAAACGATACTTCCATGGCGGGTAATCCAGGTGGTTGTGCTTGCTAGCGGCAAAGGCGCGCGGAAGGCTCTCCTCCTCGGAGGCGAGAGCCTTTCGCTTACGGTCGCTTGGGTACTTGTGTTACTGGGGCTTGACGCCACCTGCCTGAATCGCCTGGGTCCAAGCGGCTTTTTCGGCACGGAGCATGGCGCGGAAGTCTTCAGACGAGCCCACCACCACCTCGGCCCCTGCGCTGGTCAACCTGTCGCGGACTTCGGGCGCTTCAACCGCTTTGCGAATTTCTGCATTGAGGCGGTTGATGATGGCCGGCGGTGTGTTGGCTGGCGCAAAGAAACCCTGCCAAGGATTGCCCATCTCAATATTCTGGAAGCCCGCCTCAACCAAGGTGGGGACGGTCGGCATGGCGGCCGAGCGGCTCTTTCCGAGGAGCACGACCGGGACGGCCTGCCCGGCTTTGACCTGAGGCGAGACGGTGGCTACCGTGACACTGAGCAAAGGAATCTGCCCCCCCACCAGGTCGTTGAGGGCAGGCGCACCCCCGCGGTAGGGAATGTGGTTGAACGGCAGCTTGGAGGCCGCCTTGAACAGTTCTACGCTCAGGTGCTGAATGGTTCCGGGGCCGGCCGTTCCGTAATTCAGACCTTTGTTCGCAGCGCCGTAGCTTGCTAGGTCGCCGACTCGCTTGATATTGGTGCCAGGGTGAGCCACCAGCACCAGCGGGAGATTCACGACCTGGGCAATGGGTACAAAGTCACGCTCAGGGTTGTAGCTGAGGTTAGACATCAACAGCGGATTGATGGACATTCCGCCGGCCTCGCCCAACAGCAAGGTGTAGCCGTCCGCAGGCGCACGGGCAACCGCCTCAGAAGCCAGCGTGCCGCCGGCCCCCGCGCGATTTTCGACCACGACTGGCTGGCCGATGTTCTTGGACATCTGCGCACCGACAGCGCGTGCGACGGTATCCGTGATGGCGCCAGGCGCAAAACCAAGAATGATGCGAATTGGCTTGTCGGGGAACGTAGCCTGAGCGTTCGCGAGGTTCGCGGCGCCCAGAAGCAAGCCGAGCGCCAGGGCGATCGAGCGACGTGGGATGGTGTGCATGCATGTCTCCTTCTAGGTGGTGTTCGCGGCTCGGGGCAGCGAACGGGGGCTTGGGTGAACTATCCCTGTGGAACACTTTAGCGGATCGAATCAGCCCGCTTTCTGCTCGCCGTCGGTCAGCACAACGAGCGCATCAACCGCCGTGAAAACGCCGGGGCCAACAAGTAACGGATTGATGTCAATGGAATCGATGGGCGTCTCGTGCTCACGTAAAAACCGGCGCAGGTTCGCAAGCAAGCCCATCACCTGATCGATCGCTGCGTCGACGGGCTGGCCTGAAAACTTTTCGAGCGCCCGTCCCGTGAGAGACCGCGCGAGCTGGTGCCGAATTCGAGCATCAGGCTGGTCAATATGAAACAGGTCGACTGTATCCAGGGTTTCGGCGAGGAGCCCTCCCAGGCCGACCATCAGGAAACGCCCCAGGCCAGGCTCGCTCGTCATGCCCACAATGAGCTCTAGGGGCGCCTTCAGCATCGGCTGGACGATCCATGTCGTCGCCGCTTCGTCGAGGTGGTGCGCGCGCAGCTGGCTTCGCATGCCTGCCATGCGGGAGTCCAACTCGGCGTCACTGCCGATCGCCACGGCCACGAGGCCCAGGTCATGCTTATGGGCGACGCCTGGCGCCAACGCCTTCAACACCACCGGGTATCCCAGGGTACGGGCGGCCGCCTGCGCCTGTGCGGCATCCAGCGCTGTGCATGAGGGGACGACAGGAATTCCCGCCGTAGCGAGCAGTCTCGCGCTCTCCAGTTCGGTCAGGAGGCGCGGCGTCCCGGCGCGCACAGGCTCATGTCGCTCGGCCGGCGATACCTCACCCCATTCGCGGTCATCGGCCAGTTGCCCGAAGGCGGCCGCCAAGCTGTCGAGACAGGCAGCGGTATCCCGGAACACGGGGATACCGGCGTCGAGATAGCGGAGCTCCATCTCGGCCCCAAGCCCACCGGGCGCAAGTACGGCAATCGGAGCTGCGCATCGGGCTCGCCGCGCGGCCAGCGCCGCCAAAAGTGCCTGCGCCATCCGGTCATTGGCTGCGATGTGGGCAAACGCCAGCGTCGGCCCGAAATAACCCGCGGCTTCGACGATGGCGTACGTCGGATCCAGCAGGCTCCAGTCACCCAGCGAGCCTGTATCGATGGGATTGAGAATCGGCGCCGAAGTCGGCAGCGCGGCGAGGCGAGATTCAACCTCGGGCGGCCAGTGCCCGTCCGCCTGGCCAGCCAGCACCATGCCGCGCACCGTGGTCATGTCGGCCAGGATCGCGCCGCCCGCACCGGAGGTCGTCACAGCAATCCAGCGATCGTCCTTTGCCGCGAGGGCGCGCTCGGCCTGCGGCCTGGCGGCAGCCTGGGCGAGCAACGCGCAGGTTCCCGCCAAGGCCTCGATTGTGGCAACACTGGCCACACCCGCAGCATCAAAAAGTGCGTCGTAGGTACGCGCCTGACCCGCCATGCGACGCGAGTGGGCCATCGTGGCCAAGGCACCGCGCGATGAACGGCCCACCTTCAAACCGACCACAAATTTGCCACGCTTGCGCGCCTGCAGGCACAAAGCGCGGAAGCGCTCGCCATCTTCCAGGCTCTCAATCACCAGGCCAATTACTTGCGTGTACGGATCGTCGATCAACCAGGCCATGACCTCCGTCATGGAAATATCGGCCTCATTGCCCACTGGCACGAAGCGGGCCAGCCCACAGCCGGCATCGACGAGGCGCCGGGCTACCCCATCGAACAGGGCACCCGAATGGGAGACGACCGACACAGTGCCCAGTGGAAACACCTGACTGTGCGAAGCGTTGTAACCAAGACTGACTCGGTCGGGAACGCTCAGGATGCCGTTCGTGTTCGGGCCCAGCACGCGGATACCCGTGCGCCGCGACCACTGCGCGATCTGGTTTTGGCGGGCCAATCCATCGTCGTCGCCGAGTTCGGCGAATCCACTGGCCCCGATGATGACTGTGCTCACGCCGGCTTGCTCGCAATCGGCGAGTGCAGCGGCCACTGCGGAAGCGGGTATCGCCAAAAAAGCGCAATCGACAGGTGTCTGCGGCTGTTGTTGGCGCATGTCCACCAAGGTGGGGAACGAAGGCAAGCCCTCGATCAGTTGGGCGGACGGGTTGACGGGGATGATGACACCAGGAAATCCGCCCTTTTGAAGGTTCACCAGCACGCTATGGCCGAGTTTTCCCGGCGTAGCCGACGCACCGTATACAGCGACACCGCGCGGCTCGAACAGGGATTGCAGCGAATGGCGGGAGGGGTTCATGTGAGGGAATTTTGAAAAGTGTCTGGCATCAGGAGGGCCAGCTCGCGCAGGTTGTCGGGCTCCATCGTGCGACGCCCCGACTCGACGTCATGGACAAAATTCACCACGCCCTGGTTCAGGCGAGCAGGAAGCCCGGCCGATTGCAGGGCGTGCACGACGAAGCCGTTGATGTGATCGACTTCCGTCCGACCCCGAGCCTGGAAGTCGGCCACCATAGACAGGCGCCGCGCGCCGAGCGCCTCGCCATGCCGGGACAGGCACCGGTCAATCGTGTCCTCGTCGTCGGGGTGATGTGACAGCCAGCGGGCTGCGGCGATCCCCAGAGGAGGCTCGACCCGCGCGCCAGACACTTCGGCCGCAGTCAACACCTCGCGGGAAATTGCTGCCATCAGCCGCCTGGCCAGTTCATGCGAATGGAGTTCAGAAGCCGTCAACCCCGAAAGCAGCAGCAAGGGATTGGCCATCGCATTGAGGGCCAGTTTCATCCAGCGATAGCCAGGAAGGTTATCCGTGCGGGTGGCCAGGCCACACAGCGCAAACAGTCTCACAAGTTCTTCCAGCTTCAAGGCGCTCGCGCGGCCCGCATCCCAGGCTCCGACACGGAAGGTGTCCTCACCCTGGAGGGCCTCCACACGGCCGGGGGCTACCAATCGTGCTCCGTAAACCATGGTGCAGCCGAAGATCTGATCCAAGCCAACCGCTTCGGCCAGGACATGTTCGTTGATACCGTTCTGGCAAGAGACCAAGACGCCGCTGGGCTTCAGCAGGCGGGCAGCGAACGGCGCGACCTGCGCCGTCTGGTCGCTGCGAACGGCCACAAGGACCACATCGAATTGATCGCTCACCGGAGCATCGAGCGCGTGGGCCCGAAGCCGTACTGTGCCTGTTTGGTGCCCCTCGGCGCAGTGCAGCCCGACACGATCTATTGCGTCAACATGCGCGGCCCACCCATCGAAGAGCGCACAGGCCACCCCGTTCTTCGCGAGGTGGAACGCAAGCCGGCACCCAATCGCGCCTGCGCCAACGATCGCGACCGACAATAAAGCGCTGTGGGTGAGCGAAGGTGGCACGGCCATGCCGACAGATCATATGAACATCCGGATGTTTGCCGTTCATAGCTAACCCCTAAGGGTTAACGCCATCACAAAAAAGCCCAGCGCCTTGCGCTGGGCCCATCGATCAGCCTGGCACGAAAGACCAGGCCGGGTGACGCCTCAAGAGGCGTTGTTCTGCAAAGCCGAAATCCGCTCTTCGATCGGCGGATGGGTCGAGAACAGCTTGCCCACGCCCGAGGTAATGCCCAGCGCCTGCAGGCCCTGCGGCAGCTGTCCCGGCACCATGCCGCCCAGACGCGCCAAGGCATTGATCATGGGCTGGCGCTGCCCCATCAACTGGGCGGCGCCACGGTCGGCGCGGAACTCGCGCTGGCGCGAGAACCAGGCCACGATGATGGCCGCCAGGAAGCCCAGCACGATGTCCAGCACGATGGTGGTGACCCAGTAGCCGATGCCGGGGCCAGTGTTCTCTTGGTCATTGCGGCGCAGGAAGCTGTCGACCGCGTAGCCGATGACGCGGGAGAGGAAAACGACGAAGGTATTCATCACGCCCTGGATCAGGGTCATGGTGACCATATCGCCGTTGGCGATGTGGGCCACCTCGTGGCCGATGACGGCCTCGATCTCTTCGTGGGTCATGCCCTGCAACAGGCCGGTTGACACCGCGACCAGGGCGTTGTTCTTGAAGGCGCCGGTGGCGAAGGCGTTGGGCTCACCTTCGAAGATGCCAACCTCGGGCATGCCGATGCCAGCCTTGTCGGCAAAACGGCGAACGGCCGAAACGATAAAGCGCTCGGCTTCACCCTCTTCACCGGTGATCAACTTGACACCAGAGCTCCACTTGGCGATCGGCTTGGAAAGCAGCAGCGAGATGAAGGCGCCACCGAAGCCCATGATGAGGGCAAAGCCCAGCAAGGCGCTCAGGTTCAGCCCGTTGGCCGTGAGAAAGCGGTTCACGCCCAGCAGGTTGGCGACGATGCCCAGCACCAGCACGATGGCGAGGTTGGTGGCCACGAACAGAAGAATGCGTTTCATTCGGTCTCCGACAAAAAGCATGCGGTCAAAGGGCCGCACCCCGGGAGAAGATAAGGCTGGACCGGCAGATTGCAAGCAAACTGCCCCGATTTCTAGGGGTTTTGCCGCATCACGAAGAAGACTTGCCCCCCGGTACCGCTTGCGGCATCGGGGGGACCTGCCGCGCGCCTGGGCCGGCATCGGCCGAGGCGCGCGGGTCGCCGCCGCGAGGCGGTCGGAACACGCGGTCGTCGCGATAGAACGCGGGGTCTTCATTGGCGGACCACCACCCGGGCAGGCCCAGCAGGGGCAGCGGCGTGAAAGGCTTGGCCTGCAGCGCTTCGGCGCTACAGGCCTGGGCCAGCCAGGCGTCTGCCGCTTGGCGGCCGGTCATGTGGCTGGACATCTGGCCCGAGGCGGGGGCGATGCCCAGGGGGGCGTTGGCGCACCAGACATGGGCTGTCATGTCCTTGCGGGGCGAGACCAGTTTCTCGAGCAGGGCATGGCCGAAGACGAGCAGGCGGGCCTGCCGCCACAGGGGCCTCAGCGTCACGAACAGGCGCTGCCACTGGCGTGCCCGCAGCGCCTCCCACAGAGCAGGCGGCGCCTGCAGCAGGGCACCGTTCTCGTCGAACACGGTGATCGCGTCACGTACCGGGCCACGCACGGCGCCCACGCCGTCGCGGGCGATTTCGGCCGCCTGCAGGGCGTTCAGGCGTAACTTGGTCAGCGGAAATGCCTGCCAGGACAGGCCGTTGAAAAAGTCATGCAGGCCCTCGCGGGTTGGCACTTGACGGGCTTCGAAGATGAAACGCTCGTAGGCGACGCCCTCCGGCAAGGATTGCTGCGACACAAAACCCACCGGAGAAGATGGCCCCGCTGCCAGGGCCTGCCAGACCGCCTGGCCTTGGGCGACCCGTGCATAGGCTGGCTCACCGAGGTCGCGCCAGGGCTGGTACCAGGGATCGTCCCAGGCGATGCCGGGCCAGGGCGCGTCGAGTGTTGAAGCGGGCATGGCTAAGCCGGTGGCGGGCGTGGAGAACCGGGTCAATAGCTAAAGGGCTAAAGAGATAAAGCGGTGAGCGGCCAAAACGCCAGAGGGCCAAAGGGCCGCCCCTCCCCTGACCGCGGCTCAGTGCGCCTCAGCTCGCCACCTGCCAACCCAGCGTCTCGCCGCCACGCAAGGGCTTGATGCGGGCTTGGCCAAAGGCGTAGTCCTCGGGCAGGGCCCAGGACTGCCGCTGGAGCGTGAGGGTGCTGGTGTTGCGCGGCAGGCCATAGAAATCGGCACCGTGGAAGCTAGCAAAGCCTTCGAGCTTGTCCAGCGCGCCGGCGGCGTCGAAGGCCTCGGCGTACAACTCCATCGCGGCCGGGGCGGTGTAGCAGCCGGCGCACCCTGCAGCATGCTCTTTAAGGTGGGCCGCATGCGGCGCACTGTCGGTGCCGAGGAAGAAGCGCGTGTTGCCGGAGGTGGCAACTTCGACCAGGGCCTGGCGGTGC
>JAURKV010000279.1 GCA_030831585.1 Ramlibacter sp.
ATGATGGGTGGAAAGGAAGCGCTCATTCAGTTCTCGTCGAGGATGGCCACTGCCCGCGTCCAGCCGGCGGATGCGCCGCGGATCTTGTGCGGGAAGCAGCTGATGGTGAAGCCGTGCGGCGGCAGGGCCTCGAGGTTGTGGAGCTTCTCGAGGTGGCAATAGCCAATGTCGCGGCCGGCCTTGTGGCCCTCCCAGATGAGGGTCTTGTCGCCGGTCTCGACCACCTTCTTGGCGGTGTAGGCAAATGGCGCGTCCCAGCTCCAGGCGTCGGTGCCGGTCAGGCGCACACCGCGCTCGAGCAGGTACATGGTGGCCTCGTAGCCCATGCCACAGCCTGCCTGCACGAAGTCGTTGTGACCGTAGCGTGAGCCGGCTCGGGTATTGACCACCACGATGTCCAGGGGCTGCAACTCCCAGCCGATGCGGGCCAGTTCAGCCTCCACATCAGCGGCGGTCGCCACGTAGCCGTCGGGAAAGTGCCGGAAGTCCAGCTTCACGCCCGGTTGCAGGCACCAGTCCAGCGGTACCTGGTCGATGGTGATCGAGGGCCGGGCCCCGCCCAGCTTGGCGTCCTGCGTGGAGTGGAAATGCCAGGGCGCGTCCAGGTGGGTCCCGCTATGGGTGGTGAGGGTGACCCACTCGGCCGCCGCGGCCTCGCCATCGGGGTAATCCGCCGCCTGAGTCCCCGGGATCATCTGCATGAATTCGGCGACCGTGTCCTTGTGCGTCTGGTAGGTGATCTTGGGTGCCAGGGGCGGGGGGTCCGAGAGCACCTCGTTTTCCAGGTAGATCGACAGGTCGATCAGCCGGCGTGCGGGGCGCGCAGGGCGGGAATGGCGGGTGACGGCGGTCATGCGCGGGTCGCTTCGCTTCAGATGGGTTGTGCCAGCGCCATGAACGACTCACGCATGATCTCTCCGTGCTCCTCTTTGCTGCCGTTGTTCATCTCGATCTCTCCCAGGCGCAGGGAGTTTTCCACCACCATGCGGCAACGCTCCCAGCGCCGGTCCTGGAAGGCCTGCAGCGCCGACGCCAGTGACGCCCCGCCGCCGACGCAGTCGGCCAGCACCAAGCCGTCCTCAATGCCGATGCAGGCGCCCGAGGCCAGGTGGGGCGTGGTTGCATGCACCGCGTCCCCGATCAAGACGACGCGGCCCTTGTGCCAGGGCTGGGGCATGAGCATGGCTTCGAGCGGTCGAAAGACGATGCTCGATTGCTCGCTGATCTGCTCGCGCAAGGCGCCCACCAGCGGATCGCTGAAGTCCTCCAACAGCGCGCGCATCAAGCGCGGGAAGTCCTTCGGATCAACCGGCGCGTTCACCGGCCGGTGCTCGGTGATGAACATATACATCTGCTCGCGCGAGACAGGGTTGATGCCTGGCTTGGTTCGCGGTCCCATCCACATCATGGTGCGGCTGATATCGGCCGGACGCGCCAGCACCGCACGCCATACCGCCTGGCCCGTGTAGCGCGGCGTGGGCGCTTCAGGGAAGACGCGCTGGCGCACCTTCGAGTAAAGCCCGTCGGCGCCGACGACCAGATCGTAGCGTCCGCTGCTGCCATCGGAAAATTGCACCGTGACGCCCTCGGCGTCTTGTGCCAAGCTCTCGAAGCCCACGCCCAGCCGAACCCGGGTGCCACTGGCACGGGTGGCCTCCGAGAGGATACGAGCTAGAGTGGGTCGCATGATGGCGCCGCTGCCAGGCACATCAGGGCCAGCCAGACGCGGCGTGGGCACTTCGCCGATCGGCTGGCCGTTGCCCAGAAACAGCTTTACACCGTCGACGGCATGACCCTCGCGCAGGAAGGCGTCCAGGATGCCGAGGTCGCGAAAGGCGCGCAGCGTGGCGCCGCCCAGGCTGATGCCGGCGCCATAGGAGCGCCAGCCCGGATCGATCTCGACCAGCTCCACATCGACGCCTTTTTTGCGCATCTCGATCGCTGCGGCCATGCCGGAAAAGCCGCCACCCACGACCAGGGTCTTGAGTTGTCCCGTCATGTCTTTTCTCCTTTTCTATCAGTTGGTTTGTTCGGGAGGATGTCTGTTCAGTGGGTGGGCGCAGGTCCAGGCATCGGTGGGCCGTCGCCCATGTCGACTTGGATGCCGCCGGCATCGTCGACCCGCATCGCGACCGGCCACAGGCTCTGCCCCAGGCAGGGCCCGAGCGTGCATTCGCCGCTCAAGGGGTGGAAGCGGGCCCCGTGCGCATGGCACATGAGCGCCTCGCCATCGCCTGAGAAATAGGCGTCACGCCGCCAGGCCATCGGCCCGGTACCCCAGTGCGGGCACCAGTCATGCCAGGCGCGTAACTCGCCCTCCCAGCGCAGCACGAAAACCGTGGGCCGTCCCCGGTCCTGCGGGTCGAAGCCGCGGGCTTGGCCGTCGGCGATCGCCTCACTGGGGCATAGGGTCTGCCAGGGCATGGTGGTCTCGTGTGGCTCTCTGGGCGGTCGTCAGTCGGGTGTGCGCGCTTGCGCGATGGCCTCAATGCGGCACCTTCGCCCCGGGCGGGGGCGGGCCGCCGGGCGCCCACTTTTCGCGGTGGGTAAACAGGAACAACTGCGAGGACTCTGCGGTGAGTGGAACCGCGCGGGCCTGCCAGCTGTCGTCGTGCTGGTCCATGTCGGCGTCGTACTCGACATGGCAGCCGAGGGGGCTGTTGAAGTACCAGAACCAGTTACTCCCCATTTTGTGCCGGCCCGGGCCCCAGAAGGACTCGTAGCCCTTGCGGATGAAGCGGTAGCCGGCCTGCATCACGGCGGTCGGTCCGGCCATGTGGAAGGTGAAGTGCTCAACGCCCTTCATGAAGGGCGGCGTCTGAATCATGAACAGGGTATGGTGGTCCTGCGTGCCCGCGGGTCTCAGGAAGCCGCCCGCACCCAGCAACCGGTCGGTCTCGCGAAAGCCCAGGCGCTGGGTGTAGAAGGCGGCGGCCTTGGCCTCATCGGGCACGAAATAGACCACGTGCGAGAGTGTGAGCGGCCGGGCGCTGGCACCCTCGTCGACCGCCACCGCATTGATAGGCCGGCCGGGCGTCGCCCCGGGCGCGTTGAGGGTCTCGGCCGGGGTCCGCACCGGCCGGCGCACCGTGCGCTGAAAGCCCAGGACGAAGCCCATGTCGTCCACAGTCTGCAGGCTGCCGTCGGCCAGGCGCTGGACTTCGCGGTCGCGGCCCAACTCCTTGGCGATCGCCTCCAGCGTCGCTGCGTCGGCCACGCCATAGGTGGTCTTGCGCAGCATGGAGGCAGTGCCCAGCCCCGCAGGCAGTGACGGGTCGTTCTTGGCGCGGATGACGACCGCCGTGCCGTCTTCGGCCTCGAAGCGGCCGCCCGCAGGTCCAACGTCGACAGGCGTCAGGCCGTAGTCGCTCAGGTACAGGGTGCAGGCGGCGACGTCGTCGACGCCAAACAGAAGTTCATCGGGTCCGATGATGTTCATGGGAAGACCTCTCTCGAGAAAAAATCAGTTGGCGCTTTGCAGGGTGCCTGGATCAGCGGGTACGACCGCCCAGCGCCTGCGCCACCCAGTCGGCGATGAAGTGGCCGGCATTGATACTGTTGTCGAAGCTCGAGTGCTGGCAGCCGCCCTCGCGCTCGGTGAACACCTTGAGCTCCCGCTTGGGGCTGTTGACCAATTGCTCGTAAGTGCGGTGCGCCCACTGCAGCGGAATCTGCGAGTCTTTCTCGCCATGGGTCACCAGGAAGGGCACGCGGATGCGGTCCAGAACCCCGTCCAGATGCACGTCCTCGGCGATGCGCATGAAGTCGTCGATGTCCTTGGCGCCCCAGACCCAGCACACGTGGGCCCAATAGTGCGGCACGGGCAGGTTGCCCTCGCGTTGCAGACGGCGCTTTTGCACGTCACGCCAGTCGTGGTTGGCGCCCCAGGCCACGCCGCAGGCAAAGCGCGGCTCGAAGGCCACCGCCCGCGGGCTGTAGTAGCCGCCCAGGGACACGCCCTCCATGCCGATGCGCTTGGCATCCACCTCGGGCCGCGTCTCAAGCCAGTCGACCACGCGGCTGGCCCAGTGCTCGCTGTCGAAGCGGGCGGTGAGGCCATGCAGGCGCAGGGCTTCGCCGGTGCCGGGCTGGTCGACGATGAGCGAGGACACCCCGCGCCTGGCCAGCCAAGCGGGCAAGCCGACGCGGTACTTCATCTCCTTGGTGGAGTCCAGGCCGTTGACCTGCACGAGGATCGGCGCTGGCCCCTGCACGCCCTCGGCGCGCACATACAGGGCGGAGAGCTCCTTGCCTTCGTAGGCAATGGTCACGCGCTCGCAGTTCTCCTCGGAGAGCTGCAGCCCGCGCGCGAAGACCTCGAGGAAGCGCTGATAGAGCGCCAATCGGCCCGGCGCGTTGTGCGCCTGCAGCCGCTCGCAGGTCAGGAGGTAGGTGGCTGCGCGGTTGTACTTCTCGCCCGCCGAGATCAACCGGCCGGCGGCCTCGTCCTCGGCGGCCAGTTCGCAAAGCTTGTCTGCCATCTGCGACCAGGTCTCGCGGAAGGCCTGCGTGCCGGCAGCGTCGGGTGCCTTGGCTGCCTCCTGCAGTGGGGCGCACATGGCCTCGATCTCGCCGATGCGCGCGCCCATCTCGATGGCCAGGTCGACCGAGAGATTCCAGACGTAATTGGTGGGAAAGTACTTGAACACGAGAAGTTCCGGAAAAAGTGGGTTGCGTGGTTAGGGGGCTACTTGAACCACAGCGCCAGCGGCGGCCAGACCACGATCAGGCCTACCACCACCAGGGCCGCAGCGGCAAAGGGCAACGCTCCCCAGTAGATGTCGTTGAGGGAGATGCGGTGCCCCAGTCCGTCGGCGTCCAAGGTGCTCTTGACGATGAAGGGGCTGATACCCAGCGGCGGTGTGATGATCCCGATCTCGACCGTGATCATGGTGATGATCCCCACCCACACCAGGTCGGCGCCCATGTCCTTGAACACCGGCGCGAACACTGGCACCGCGATCAGCACCGTGGACACGCTGTCCAGCGCTGTGCCCAACACCAGCACCACCAGGATGTAGACCAGCATCACCGACAGCAGGGTGAATTGGTGGGTGGTGACCCACTGGCTCATGTAGCTGGGCAGGCCCGAGATCGCGAGAAAGCGGGTAAACATGGCCGCCGAGGCGATGATCAGGACGATGGAGGCGGTCACGTAGCCGGTATCGATCAGGATCTGCCAGAAGCTGCGCGGGGTGAGCGCCCGGCGCGCCAGCGCAATCAGGGTGGCTCCGGCTGCGCCGACGGCACCCGCCTCGGTGGCGGTGAACAGGCCAGCGTACATGCCGCCGAGCACCAGCAGCATCAGCAGCCCGATCGGCACCATCATCCGCAGCAGGCGGGTGTGCGAGAGGTCACCCGACTCGCTGCGCACCGCTTGCGCCGCCGCCTTCATACCGGGATGGCGGCCCGCCACCACCCAGATGGTGACCATGAAGGCCGCGCTCAGGATCACGCCCGGCACCAGGCCCGCGTTGTACATGTCGCCGATGGAGGTTTCGGTGATCACCGCGTAGATGATCATCAGTACCGATGGCGGAATCAGCATGCCCAGCATCGCCGAGCCTGCGACCACGCCGACTGCCAGCCGCTCGGGGTAGCCCCGGCGCAGCATCTCCGGTACGGCCATGCGGGTGAACATCACCACCGCGGCGATCGACACGCCCGTCACCGCAGAAAAAATTGCGTTGCCCACGACGGTCGCTTGCCCGATGCCACCGCGCAGGCGACCGAACATGCGCTCGGCCACGATGTAGCTGTCGCGGCCGATGCCGGCTGCCATCACCATGAAGCCCATGAGCACGAACAGCGGCGCGGTCCCGAACTCGTATTCGGTGACCGCATCGGTGGCGGTCTGCCCCAGCATTTGACCGGCCAGGGCCCAGTCGCCGCGAATCAGGGAGATCCCCACGAAGGACACCAGAAGCAGCGCCGTGGAAATATGCATGCCGGTGTAAATCAGCAGTGTGAGCGCGGCGAATCCCGCCAGGCCGATCTCGAGCGGACTCATGGGCGCCTCCCGAGCGACAAGCGGATGCGCGCAGGCCTCATGACACCACCTTATTGGCCGGGTCGACCTCGATGTAGCGGCGCCCTTGCCAGCCCGCCCGCGTGAAGCCGACCGTCATCACCGCGTACTGAAGGGCCATGACCGTGCAGCCGAAGCAGATCACGCTGAAGATCGGCCACTTCGGAAAGGAGAACATTGCTGGTGTCCCGTAGTAGTCGCCGCTGTCGTAGGCGATCCGCATCAGGGGCCAGACATAGCGCCCCGTCAGCGCAAAGAGTCCGGCGCCCACCGCGTGGTGGAGCGCCAGCAGCCATTGTTCGGCCCGCACCGAGCGCCTGCCCAGGCGCTCGACGAGACCGTCCGCCGCAATCACCCGCCCTGCTGCCAGCGTGCTGGGAAACTGCAGAAAGACCACGACCGCGATCGACATCGCCACCATCTCGGCGGTCCCCGTCAGTGGCCGTGAGAACAGGCTGCGTCCGATGACGTCGGCCAGCACCACCCCCATGATGAACAGCACCAGGCAGGTGCCCAGGGCATTCATGCCCCGGGTCAGTCCATCAAACAGGCGGGCCAGTGACACCCTCACTCCTTGTCCCAATCGCGGGCGAACTTCACGCCTTCGGCACGCAATGCATCCATGTAGGCCTTGAGCACGTCACGAGCGGGCTGCCCGTTTTGTGCGACCCATGCTTTGGCCGGGTTCTCGATGGCCTTGGCCCAGCGCTCCCGCTCGGCCTGCGACAGGGAGGAGATCTTGCCCCCGCCCGCCTTGTAGGCAGCCTCGGCACCAGAGAGCGCGGCTTGCATTTCAGTCACGTAACGTGCGGCGTAGGTGTCGGAGGCAATACGCACTGCCGCCTGGCCTTCGGGGCCGAGCTTGTCCCAGGTTTGCTTGTTCATCGACAGCGCGCCGGGGAATGTTGCGCCCATACCGGTCTGGATGTAATTGGGCGCGACCTCGAACAGCTTGATCGGCGCGGCTGCGCTCAGGAAGGTCAGCACCCCGCCGTACACACCGGATTTGATGTCGTTGTAGTAAGACGGCAGACCCGAGGCCACGCCCGTGGCACCGGTACCCTTGAGCCAGGACAGCGGAACCGGCGAGCTGCCGATCTTCTTGCCGTTGACGTCCTCATGGCGGCTCACCGGGAAGTTGGCGAACAGGCCGTAGTCGTCCACCGCTGTACCCGCCAGGAAAACTTGGTTGTGTCGTTCCCAAGCGCCGCGCATCAGCGGGTGGTTGCGGTTCATGTCGTTCATCACCTTGACGACCGGGCGCAGGTCGGTCGGGCCAAAGGGCGCCATGAAGGTCACCTGCTGCAGCGGCATCTTGGCTGGGTGAAACACAGTGCCCACGATCCCCATGTCGCACACGCCCTGCTGGATGGCTTCGAGCTCGCCGCCGATTTTTGCCAGGGTCCCGCCATAAGCCTCGTTCCATGTGACCTTGATCTTGTTGGTCTTGGCCAGTTCAGCGTTGAGGGTCGGGATGAAGCTTTGCGTGATTAGCTTCACGAACGAGAACACCGGCGCCTGGCCGGAGCAGGCAGTGATCTTGATCTCCTGTTGGGCGAAGGCGCTGGACGCGGTCAGTACCGAGGCGATGACGGCCGCGGCGCGCAGGGTAAGACGCAGTTTCATGAATGTCTCCTGGAGTGTTCTGGCATCGGGATAGTCCCGACCTTTTGGACTCTAGAAAGCCACTGCGCATTCGTAAAATGGAATAACTGAATTGGTCCCATTCAGCCCGCCAATATCAGGGAAAACCCGTGAGATTCAAACAACTCGATCTCAACCTCTTGGTGGCGTTGGACGCCCTGCTCCAGGAGCGCAACATCAGCCGCGCCGCGGAGCGGGTGCACCTGAGCCAGCCGGCCATGAGCAACGCCCTGGGGCGCCTGCGCGAGTATTTCGGCGACGACCTGCTCATTCCCATGGGGCGGCAGATGGTGCTCACGGCGCGCGCCGAGTCCTTGCAGCAACCGGTGCGCGAGATCCTGCTGCGGGTGGACAGCGATGTGGTCGCCCCGGCGATCTTCGACCCCGCGACTTCGCTACGCGCGTTTTCGATGTTGGTGTCCGACTTCACCACCACCGTGTTCATGCCCACACTGCTGCGAGCCCTGTACGCCCGCGCGCCCGGGGTGCAGATCAACCTCAAGCCCCAGGCGCGTACCCCGCACGAATTGTTGGAGGAGGGCGAGGCGGACTTCCTCATCATTCCGATGCAGTACGTTTCCAGTCTGCACCCTTGCGTGCCCCTGTTCGAAGACGACTACGTGGTGGTCAGCTGGGACGGTCACTCGACGGTGCGCGAGGGGCTGACCCGCGAGCAGTACCTGCAGGCCGGCCATGTGGTTTCCAGCTATGGCTCTGCCGGCAGCCGCAACCTGCCAGTGCTCGAAGGCTGGTTCCTCGAGCGCGAGGGCATTTCACGCCGGATCGAGGTCACCGCGGCCACCATGGCCGCATTGCCCAGCCTGGTGGTGGGGACGGATCGGCTCGCCACCGTGCACCGTCGCATTGCGCTGCACGCGCAGCAGCACCTGCCGGTGCGTGTCTGGCCCACGCCGATGAAGATCCCCCAGCTGGTGCAGATGCTGCAGTGGAACAAGCTGCGCGAGGCCGACCCCGGCCTGCGCTGGATCCGCGACCTGTGCCTAGAGGTCGGGACGCAGATCTGAGGCGATTCAGGCGCCAGGCGCCAGCAGATCGGCGCGCAAGCGCGTCACTGCGCCCCGCACCAGCGGGTGCAGGCCCGTAGCGCCGCCGGCGTCAATCTCCGCCACCAGCTCGGCGCGCATGGTTGGCGCCCAGAACTTGCGCAGGTGGTTGCACACCTCCTGCTGCGCCTCGGCCTCGGTGGGCATGGCCTCGAAGAAGCTGGCGATGCGGTTGGCCATCTTGACCAGGTTGTCGCGGTCCATGCCTTGTTCCTTCTACGCGTCAGAGCAGCCGCTCACCAAAGGTGTAGGCGGTGAACTTGCCGGGGCGCACAAAGCCCAGCACGCAAAGATTGGCCTCGTGCGCGCAGTCCACGGCCAGCGACGTGGGCGCCGACACGGCCGCCAGCAGCCCTGCGCCCAGGGCGACTGACTTTTGCACCATTTCAAAGCTCGCCCGGCTGGTGATCAGCACGAACCCATGGGTGACACCCACCCCTTGCCGCACCAGCGTCCCCACCAATTTGTCCAGCGCGTTGTGCCGGCCGACGTCCTCGCGCAGGTGAAGCAACTGGCCCTGCAGGTTCACCCACGCCGCTGCGTGCGTTGCGCCGGTGGCCTGCTGCAGCTGCTGCCGCGCGGCCAGCTCGGCTTCTGCGCGCACGACGGCCTCGGTCTGCACCTGCACCGGGGCGACGGGCGCAAGGCTGCGGCGAACCTGGGCGAGTGACTCGGCGCCGCACAGGCCGCAGCCGCTGCGACCGGCCAGGGTGCGCCGGCGCTCTTTGAGCCGCCGTTCGCAGGCTGCCGACACCTCCAGCTGCAGCTCGATGCCCACGCCGGTCGGCACCACCTCGACACCGTACAACTCGGAGGGGCTGTCAATCAGCCCCTCGGTGAGGGTGAAGCCCAGGGCGAAGTCCTCGAGGTCGGTGGGCGTGGCCATCATCACGGTATGGGCGATGCCGTTGAACACCAGGGCGACCGCGACCTCCTCGGCCAGCGCCTCGTCGCCCGGTGGCGACCAGCTTCCGCTCCAGCGTCGAGCCGCCCAGGGGCTGGCGCCAGCGGGCAGGGCTAGCGTTGGGCCTGCGCTCACCGGCGGGCCTCACGGGCGCGCGGGATACGACCGGCCAGCAGGGCCTGCTGTTCCTGGTCGAAGCGGGCGTTTCGCTGCTGCCACTCGGAGGGCTCGCTGACCGGCACCACCTGCACCGCCGTGACCTTGTACTCCGGGCAGTTGGTGGCCCAGTCGGAGCTGTCCGTGGTGATCACGTTCGCCCCGGATTCCGGGAAGTGGAAGGTGGTGTAGACCACACCGGGCTGCATACGCTCGCTCACTCGGGCGCGCAGCACGGTGCGGCCTGCGCGGCTCTCAATGCCGACCCAGTCTCCGTCACGGATGCCGCGCTGCTCGGCGTCGTGCGAGTGCAGGTCCAGCAGGTCCTCGGTGTGCCAGGTCGAATTGGCGGTCCGGCGCGTCTGCGCCCCGACGTTGTACTGAGAGAGCACGCGCCCGGTGGTGAGCAGCAGCGGGTAGCGCGGCGTCACCTTCTCGTCGCTGGCAACGTATCGGGTAATGAAGAAGCGCCCGCGTCCGCGCACGAAACCCTGGACGTGCATGATCGGCGTCCCGGCTTCACCGGTGCTCTCGTTGCAGGGCCACTGCACGCTGCCCAGACGGTCCAGCTTTTCGTAGCTGACGCCGGCAAAGGTGGGCGTGAGCGCAGCGATCTCCGCCATGATCTGGCTGGGGTGCTCGTAGTGCATCGGATAACCCAGCGCCTGGGCCAGACGCTGGGTCACCTCCCAGTCGGCCAGGCCGGCGAGCGGCGGCATGGCCTGACGCACGCGAGAGATGCGGCGCTCGGCGTTGGTGAAGGTGCCCTCTTTCTCCAGGAAGGAGCTGCCGGGCAGCAACACGTGCGCGTACTTGGCGGTCTCGTTGAAGAAGATGTCCTGGACGATCACGCACTCCATCGCCGCCAGCGCGGCTGCCACATGCTGGGTGTCGGGGTCTGACTGGGCGATGTCTTCGCCCTGGCAGTACAGCCCCTTGAAGCCGCCGCCCAGCGCCGCCTCGAGCATGTTGGGGATGCGCAGACCGGGCTCGGGGCTAAGCGCCACGCCCCAAGCCTCTTCGAACTGGGCGCGGGTGATCGAGTCCGAGATATGCCGGTAGCCGGGTAACTCGTGGGGGAAGCTGCCCATGTCGCAACTGCCCTGCACATTGTTTTGCCCCCGCAGCGGGTTGATGCCTACGCCTTCCCGACCGACCATGCCGCAGACCATGGCCAGGTTAGCGATGCCCAGCACCATGGTCGAGCCCTGGGCGTGCTCGGTCACGCCCAGCCCGTAGTAGATCGCCGAGTTCGGCCCTCGGGCGTAAAGCCGTGCCGCGTCGCGCACTTGCGCAGCGGGCACGCCGGTGACGGCTTCGGTCGCCTCCGGCGAGTTCTCTGGCTGCATGACCCAGTCGCGCCACGCCGCGAAGCTCTTGTCGTCACAACGCGCCTGCACGAAATCCGTCGCGGCCAGGCCCTCGGCCATGACCACATGGGCCATCGCAGTGATCAGGGCCACGTTGGTGCCGGGTTTCAGCGCCAGGTGGTGGTCCGCCTGCACATGGGGGGAGCGCACCAGGTCGATACGACGCGGGTCGGCCACGATCAGTCGGGCGCCCTGGCGCAGGCGCCGCTTCATGCGGGAGCCAAACACCGGGTGCGCGTCGGTCGGGTTGGCGCCGATGACGACGATCACGTCCGCCTTCTCGACCGACTTGAAGGTCTGGGTGCCGGCCGAGGTTCCGAGCGACTGCCCGAGGCCGTAGCCTGTGGGCGAGTGGCAGACCCGTGCGCAGGTGTCCACGTTGTTGGTGCCCAGCGCCGCCCGCACCAGCTTTTGCACCAGGTAGGTTTCTTCGTTGGTGCAGCGCGAGGAGGTGATGCCGCCCACCGCGTCCTTGCCATGCCGGGCCTGGATGGCCTGCAAGCGCTCGGCGGCGAACTTCAATGCCTCGTCCCAGCCCACCTCGCGCCAGGGGTCGGTGATTTTTTCGCGCACCATGGGGCTGGTGATGCGGTCGGTGTGCGTTGCGTAGCCGAAGGCGAAGCGGCCCTTGACGCAGGAATGTCCCTCGTTGGCCTTGCCGTCCTTCCAGGGCGTCATGCGGACGACGGTGTTGCCCTTCATCTCCGCCTTGAAGCCGCAGCCCACACCGCAGTAGGCGCAGGTGGTGAGCACCGCGTGCTCGGGCTGGCCGAGCTCGATGACCGTCTTTTCCTGGAGGGATGCCGTCGGGCAGGCCTGCACGCAGGCGCCGCAGGAGACGCATTCGCTGTCGATGAAGGGCTGATCCTGTCCTGCGGAAACATGGCTGTCGAAGCCCCGGCCTGCAATCGTCAGCGCGAAGGTGCCCTGGGTTTCCTCGCAGGCCCGCACGCAGCGCGAGCAGACGATGCACTTGGACGGATCGAAGGTGAAGTAGGGGTTGGAACTGTCCTGGGGCAGGTCACAGTGGTGCGCACCAGCCTGCGGCCCGACCCCGTAGCGCACATTGCGCAGGCCCACCACCCCGGCCTGGGTCTGCAGCTCACAGTTGCCGTTGGCGCTGCAGGTCAGGCAGTCGAGGGGATGGTCGCTGATATAGAGCTCCATCACACCTCGCCGTAATTCCTGCAGGCGGGGGGTTTGCGTGCGCACCACCATACCGTTCTCGGCGGGCGTGGTGCAGGAGGCCGGGAAGCCCTTGCGTCCTTGCACCTCGACCAGGCACAGCCGGCAGGAGCCGAAGGGTTGCAGGCTGTCGGTGGCGCACAGCTTGGGCACCTGAACGCCCGCATGGACCGCTGCGCGCAGCAGCGAGGTGCCCTTGGGCACGCATACTGGGTAGCCGTCAATGTCCAGGGTGACTTGTTCGTCCGTGACCGACGCGGGAGTTCCGAAGTCGATGTCTGTGGGTGTCAGCATCGCAGTGCCTTGCAGTGGGCGTTGTTCATGGGGCGGCTCCGGTGCCAGGTGCGGGCTGAACAGCCTCCTCCGGCGCGAGGCCGAAGTCGGAGCCGTAGTGATCGAGCGCGGACAGCACGGGGTAGGGCGTCATGCCGCCCATGGCGCAGAGGCTGCCATGGGTCATGGTGTCGCACAGGCTGCGCAGCAGGACGACCTGCTGCGCGCGGTTTTCGCCGCGGCGAATACGGTCGATCACCTCCACCCCGCGGGTGGACCCGATCCGGCAGGGCGTGCACTTGCCGCAGCTTTCGAGCGCGCAAAAGTCCATCGCGTAGCGCGCAAGCTCGGCCATGTCGGCGGTGTCGTCATGCACCACCACTCCGCCATGGCCTAACACCGCGCCCATGGCTGCATAGGCCTCGTAGTCGAGTGGCACGTCCCAGCGGTCCTCGGGCACATAGGCGCCCAGCGGGCCGCCCACCTGAATGGCCTTGACCGGGCGCCCGCTACGGGTGCCGCCGCCGAAGCCGAAGACCAGCTCGCGCAGCGTCAGCCCGAAGGCTTTTTCAACCAGACCGCCGAAGCGCACATTGCCGGCCAGCTGGAAGGGCAGCGTCCCCTGCGAGCGGCCGACGCCGTAGCCCCTGTAATGGGCGGCTCCCTTGGCCAGGATCAGCGGAACGCTGGCCAGCGTGATCACGTTGTTCACAAGGGTCGGCTGCCCGAACAGGCCCTGCACCGCCGGCAGCGGAGGCTTGGCGCGCACGATACCGCGCTTGCCTTCCAGGCTTTCGAGCAACGCCGTCTCCTCACCGCAGACATAGGACCCGGCGGCCACCCGCACGTCCAGCGAGAAGGCGTATCCACTGCCGGCCACATCGGGGCCGAGCCAGCCGGCCTCGGCCGCGCGGGCGATCGCCTCGCGCAAGGCGGAGATGGCGTGCGGGTATTCGCTGCGGACATAGACCAGGCCCTGGGTCGCGCCCACGGCCAGACCGGCGATCACCATGCCCTCGATCAGCAAATAGGGGTCGCCCTCCATGACCATGCGGTCGGAGTAGGTGCCCGAGTCTCCCTCGTCGGCGTTGCACACCACATACTTCTGCGCGCCAGGGGCTGCCGCCACCGTCTGCCATTTGATGCCCGCCGGAAAGGCCGCCCCACCCCGACCCCGAAGCCCGGACTCGGTGACCTGTTGCACGATCTGCGGCCCGCTCATCGCCAGGGCGCGACGCAAACCCGCCCAGCCCCCGTGGGCCTCATAGTCGGCCAGGGAGAGCGGCTCGGTCACTCCAACACGTGCGAAAGCGAGGCGCTCCTGCCGTGCGAGGAAGGGGATACGTTCGGTCAGGCCCAGGCACAGCGAATGCTGCGTCCCCTGCAGGAAGCCGGCGTCAAACAGCCCGGCCACCTCGCCTGCCGTCACCGGCCCATAAGCAAGCCGGCCCTGCTCGGTCTCGACCTCCACCAGGGGCTCCAGCCAGAACAGCCCACGCGATCCGTTGCGTACCAACTGCACCGCTTGCCCGCGCGCCTGTGCCTCGGCTTCGATGGCTGCCGCGACAGCGTCCGCCCCCAAGGCGAGCGCGCCGCTGTCGCAGGGAACAAAAACGCGGATGACCCTTGTCATCGGCCCTCCACCTGGCGCAAAAGACCGCCCAGCATGCGGCCATCCACCCGGGCATGGACCTGGTCGTCCAGGCGCAGCGCCGGCGAGGCGGCGCACAGCCCGAGGCAGTACACCGGCTCCAGGGTCACCTGGCCATCGGCGCTGGTTTGGTGGGCGTCGCAGCCCAGAGCGGTCCGGGCCTGCTCCCACAGCGCGTCGCCACCGCAGGCCTTGCAGGACTCCGCCCGGCAGATTTGCAGCACATGCTGCCCAGGGCGATCGGCGCGGAAGTGGTGGTAGTAGGAAATCACCCCGTGTACCTCGGCCTGCGACAGGTTGAGGGCCTCGGCGACCAGTGGCACCACCTCACGCGGCACCCAGCCCAGGGCATCCTGGAAGGCGTGCAGCATCGGGAGCAGTCCGCCCGGCGTGTGGCGATGCTGCTCGATGATGGCCGAGTACGGTGGCGGGATCGCCGCCGCGTTTCGCGGCCTGCTGCCACCCCTGTTACTGATCGGGGGATCCAATTGCTTCATGCTGCCTCTGGCTCCTGGCTACCGGAACCGCTGGTCCCGCTTCAGATGCGCAGCCTACCTCAGATGGCGCTCCCTGGCCGCAGGCCGGGACCAGAGGCCAGCGTCAGTGGCGGCTCCTCCGGCGGACCTTAGGCGGCCGCTTCGGCCGATCAGCCTCTGATGTCGCCCGGAAGCTGCCCGGAAGCTGCCCGCACGGGCAGGCCCCTAGTGGGGGATATCCTGCTTCGTGTACGGCAGTCGGGACTGCGCCTCTTCAGGGATGGGCGGCAGCTGTGCATTCCAGGCTTCCCAGCGCGCCCGCAGATCAGCCAGGCGCTCGGGGTGGCGTCGTGCGACGTTCGCGCGCTCGCGCGCATCGGCGTTGAGGTCGAACAGGTAGTCGATGCCATCGACCTGCAAGTACTTCCAGCCCTGGTGGACCAGGGCCCGCTGGCTGCGGTGCTTCATGCGCCAGGCCATGGTCCCGGGGCGTTCCCACGCGGGGTCCTTCAGACCAGGGCGCAGGTCCACACCGTCCAGCGGATGGCTGTCGGGTGTAGGCACGCCTGCTGCCGCCAGCATCGTTGCTGTCCAGTCCATGGTCAGGTTGGGCATCGTACTCACCTGGCCTTGGGCGAGCTGCGCCGGCCAGCGCGCGATCACCGGCACCCTTATGCCGCCCTCGAGCAAGTCCATCTTCTGACCCGAGAAGGGCCAGTTGTTCGAGAAGCGCTCGCCGCCGTTGTCGCTGGTGAACACGACCAAGGTGTTGTGATCCAGGCCCTTTCGCGCCAATGCGTCTAGCACCCAGCCGATCCCCTCGTCCATGTGGTGGATCATGCGGTGGTAGGTCGCGATCGATCCCCCATCCGTGTGAACGCCGTTGCTCGCGGTGCGCGCCGACTCGGACTCGTCGTCCCGGGTCAGCCACGGCCAGTGGGGCGCGCTGTAGTGCAGGCTCAGCAGGAAGGGCGTATCGCCATCCTGGCGTTCGATGAAATCCACCGCCCGCTGGCTCAGCAGGTCCGTGAGATAGCCGGGCACCTCGACGGCGGTCTCGTTTTCCCACAGGTCCTTGCCGCCCCGCGGCCCGGTGTGGGCAAAGTAATCAGCGCCGCCAGCGTGAAAGCCGAAAAATTCCTGGTAGCCCGACAACCGCGGACCGAAATGCGGCGGATACCCCAGGTGCCACTTGCCCACCAGCGCGGTGCGATAGCCGGCGCCGGCCAGCAAAGAGGGTAGGGTCGGGTGCGCGGGCGGAATACCCAGCACCTTGTCGCCGTGGGCGTTGGCGATTGGCTCCTCGGCGGCGCCGCGCAGTCGGTATTGCCAGCGCCCGGTAATCAGCGCAAAGCGGGTGGGCGAGCACACCGCGGAATTGCTGTAGCCGTGGGTAAACCTCACCCCCTCGGCGGCCATCTGGTCCAGTCGCGGCGAGACGTTTGCTGGCTGGTTCTCGGCGTCACGTGCGCCAGCGCACCCCAGGTCGGCGTAGCCGAGATCGTCGGCCAGGATAAAGATGAAATTGGGACGGACGTTCATCGAATGGGCGGGTTTCAGTCAATGCTGAGGTTCAGGCGCTTGGCGACTCTTTCCCACCGTTGGGCGGCCTTGTTGATTTCCGCCTGCGCCACCTCGGGGTTGGAGCCTACCAAAATGGTGTTGTTGACGGCCATCGCCTCGCGCACCTCTGGTGTCCGAATCACCTCGTCCAGGGCCTTGCCGAACTTGTCCTGAATGGCCTTGGGCAGGCCACGAGGGGCGAACATGGCAAGCCAGAAGTTACCCTCGAAATTGGGCATCCCGACCTCTTTCATGGTGGGGATGTCCGGCGCCGAGGGAATGCGCGACAGGCTGGTGGTGGCGATCCCGACCAGTCCCTTGGACTTGACATGCTCAACGACGGCTGCTGTCACGATGAAGGTGCAGTCCACCTGACCGCTCAGCACATCCTGTACCGCGGGCGCGGGCCCCTTGTAGGGGATGTGCGTGATCTGGATGCCCAGGTCGGTGAGCAGCATCTCCATGGTCATATGGCCGTTGGACCCCGCCCCAGCGCTCGAGTAGGTAATCGGCCGCGACTTGGCGATGCGCACCAGGTCCTGAAGCGAATTCGCGCCCACCTTGGGGTGACACGCCAGCAACTGGTTGAGGCTGGCGATCAGGTTGAAGGCCGCGACATCCTGGCGGTTGAAGCCCAGACTTTTGTAGACGAAGGGGTTGATGGTGAGGGAGTTTTCGGCAGCCAACATCCAGGTGTAGCCATCGGCCGGTGAGCGCGCCAGATCGGCCGTACCCAGGTTGCCGGCCGCGCCAGGCTTGTAGTCCACCACAACCGGCTGGCCCAGTCGCTGGCTCAGGCCCTGGGCAATGCCCCGGATCACCCGCTCGGGTCCGCCGCCCGGGGGCTGCGGCGCAATCATGCGGATGGGTTTGGTCGGCCACTCCTGGGCGGTCGCATGCAGGGATGTCGCCGCCATCAGGGCGACCATGGCGAGGCGGGCGCCCGCCGCGAAAAGTGATGTGCGCATTCTTGTCTCCTTGCTTGTGGATCGGAGGCGGGTGTCATGGCCCCAACCTCGCCGATCGACGCCGATCATGGTGCGCGAGACGAATTCGTACCAACTCAAATTATCGATTTGAGCTATTGATGGCGTGAATGCACAAAGCCTCTGACCGCCAGTGGGGGCCGGGCGTACAAGAAAAAGCCCGGCAGAGGCCGGGCTTTTTCATGCAGGGCGGCGTTGGGTGCAGCTCAGGCAGCGCTCAGCCAATACCCGGCGTTGAAGGGGCTGCTCATTCGCAGCGCCAGGGGAGACACGTCCACCAGTTTGTCAGTGGGCATCTTTTCCCCGTTGTCGGCGAGCGTTGCTTGTGCTTCGCCTTGGGCCTCATTCGCCCGTTCTGCTTGGCCGGTGGGTGCAGAACGGGCTACAGAAAAGAATAGAAACATCGGAAGGGTACCTTCCGGTCCGACCAGTAGTCGGCGGTGTCGCGGAAGATGTCCAGCAGTTGCTCGCGCGCTTCCTTGTCGAACTTCACATGGGCCGGAATCTGCTCGAGCACCACCACGAACCCGGGTTGCGGGCCGGACTTGTGGACCGGGTCGGTCATGCAGTCGTACAGGGCGTCGAAGTTCTTGCCCACATGGGTGGGAAGAATGAACTGCTGAGCGATCAAGTCCAGCACATCCTGTTTGCTCTGGGCCTGGGCCAGGTTGGCATAGAGGAAGTGGTGTCAGAGCGCGGTCGCCGCATCCTGCAGGTCCTGCACCCGGTAGGCGCGGATCGACTGCACGATATTGCTGCGCACGCCCTTGAGAGGCGTCTCGCTGGCCGGGGGGCGAAGGGATGGATCCATCTCCGCGTCTCTTTCCATGGTCAAAAACAGGTCCCGCTTCATCGGGCAATACTCCACAAATGATCAAGAACTGGCACTTACTGGCACTGACTGGCTCTTGGCGCCCGTGTTCCCCCGCAATTCCGACCCTCGGGGCAGGCCGGTGCGACTTGGCTCACGCCCGTTGCCGACCCCGCCGCTCACACCCTTTGCCTGCTAGTTGGCGCAAACTTGGCAGGTTAGGGCATTGACACTGACGCGCGTCAGTGGCGAAAAACGGGTGGGCTCGCCGGGGGCAGACCGTCAGGATGGAACCAGAGAGGCGCCGCAGCCCGGGGTTTACCCGGACGCTTCAAGGCGAGAGTGTGACGGATACCTTGCTGAAAGGCAAGCTCCTGCCCAAAATTTGGGCATCGCCAGAGGCCTTTGCCGGGCGCGGCGGCTACGAAATAAGTTAGTACCCGCTGCCGCCGAGGAGCCTTTGAATTTCAGCGGCTGGCGTTCGCGTCTGCCACCGTCAAGGCCGTCATGTTGACGATGCGACGGACAGTGGCGCTTGCGGTCAGGATGTGGACCGGCTTGGCCGAGCCCAGCAGCACCGGGCCTACGGCGATGTTGCCGCCGGCTGCTGTCTTCAGCAGGTTGTAGGCAATGTTGGCCGCGTCGATGTTGGGAAAAACCAGCAGATTGGCATCGCCCTGCAAGGTGCTTTCGGGCATGACCTGCTGCCGGGCGGCAGCGTCCAGGGCCACGTCGCCATGCATTTCGCCATCAACTTCCAGCCACGGCGCAGTGCGTTGCAGCAATTCCAACACCGCGCGCATCTTGAGCGCACTCGGCTGGCTGCTGCTGCCGAAATTAGAGTGGGAGAGCAGCGCCACCTTGGGTTTGATACCAAAGCGCAGCATTTCCTCGGCCGCCATCTGGGTGATCTCGGCCAGTTGCTCGGCGCTGGGGTCGTAGTTGAAGTGGGTGTCGACCAGGAAGACCTGGCGCCCGGGCAGCAACAGCCCGTTCATCGCGGCATAGGTGTTGACCCCGGGGCGGCGTCCTAGCACCTGGTCGATGTACTGCAGGTGCATCGCGGGCACGCCCCAGGTGCCGCAGATCAGGCCATCGGCCTCGCCCTTGTGCACCATCATGGCGCCAATCAGGGACAGGCGCCGGCGCATTTCGATCTTGGCGATCTGCACTGTCACGCCCTTGCGCTCGGTCATGCGGTGGTAGGTTTGCCAGAAGTCGCGGTAGCGGTCGTCCTTCTCCACATTGACCACGTCGTAGTTGACACCCGTGCGCAGGCGCAAGCCAAACTTTTCGATGCGCTGGGCGATGACGTCGGGCCGGCCAATCAGGATGGGGCGGGCCAGACCCTCATCCACCACGATCTGGGCCGCGCGCAGCACGCGTTCCTCCTCGCCCTCGCTGTAGGCCACGCGCTTCTTGCGCGCCCGCTTGGCGGCATCCATGATGGGCTTCATCATGCTGCCTGAGGCGTAGACGAAGCTTTGCAGCTTCTCGCGGTAGGCGCCCATGTCCTTCACCGGGCGCGAGGCCACGCCGCTCACAACGGCTGCCTCGGCCACCGCCGGCGCGATCTTCATCATCAGCCGCGGATCGAAGGGTTTGGGAATCAGGTATTCAGGACCGAAGGCCAGCTGCTCGCCGGCGTAGGCCGCGGCCACCACCTCGCTTTGTTCGGCCTGCGCCAGATCGGCGATCGCATGCACCGCAGCGATCTCCATCTCATTGGTGATGGTGGTCGCGCCGGAATCGAGTGCGCCGCGGAAGATGTAGGGGAAGCACAGGACGTTATTGACCTGGTTCGGGTAGTCGGTGCGGCCGGTGGCCAGGATCGCGTCGGGGCGGACCGCCTTGGCCTCTGCGGGCAGGATTTCCGGGTTCGGGTTGGCCAGGGCGAGGATGAGCGGGTCCGGGGCCATGGTCTTGACCATCTCGGCTTTCAGTACGCCGCCGGCGGACAGGCCCAGAAAGATGTCGGCGCCCGCGATCACCTCGGCGAGGGTGCGGTGAGGCGTGTCCTGTGCGAACTGGATCTTGTCCTCGTCCATCAGCTCGGTGCGGCCCTTGTAGACCACGCCCGCCAAGTCAGTGGCGAAGATGTTCTCGCGCGGCATGCCCACTTTCACCAGCAGCTGAAGGCAGGCCAAGGCGGCGGCGCCTGCGCCGGAGGTCACCAGTTTGACCTTCTTGATGTCTTTGCCCACCACCTTGAGGCCGTTGAGGATGGCCGCGCCCACCACGATGGCGGTGCCATGCTGGTCGTCGTGGAAGACTGGGATCTGCATGCGCTCGCGCAGCTTGCGCTCGACATAGAAGCAGTCGGGCGCCTTGATGTCCTCAAGGTTGATGCCGCCAAACGTCGGCTCCAGCGCCGCGATGATGTCGACCAGCTTGTCGAGGTCGTTCTTTTCATTGATCTCGATGTCAAAAACATCGATGCCGGCGAACTTCTTGAACAGGACGCCCTTGCCCTCCATCACCGGTTTGGCTGCCAGCGGGCCGATGTCGCCCAGGCCCAGCACCGCGGTGCCGTTGGTGACCACGGCCACCAGATTGCCGCGGCTGGTGTAGCGAAAGGCGGCGGCCGGGTCTTTGACGATCTCTTCGCAAGGTGCGGCCACGCCCGGCGAGTAGGCCAGGGCCAGGTCATGCTGATTGGACAGCTGCTTGGTGGCCTGAATGGCGACCTTGCCGGGGGTCGGGAACTCGTGGTACTCGAGGGCGGCCTGGCGCAGCAGGGCGCGCTTGTCTTCCGGCTTCATGGGGGGGGTCGCGGACATAGGCGTGTCTCCGTCTGGCGCCTCACGGGGCGCGTTCTCCAGCGTTCGTCGTCGCGTAGGCGACAAGGCACGGAGCTGGGCGGCCGATTGTAGTGCTGCATTGGGCGCCAGATGAGTCGCCCGTGAGTTGCCCTGGGCTTTTGTGTCGAACTCGCTAGGGGCGGATCAGCCGCGCATCAAGGCCTCAATTTCCTCGGCCTTCACCGGCACCCCCCGGGTGATCAGCTCGCAGCCGGTGGCGGTGACGATGGCGTCGTCCTCGATCCGGATGCCGATGTGGTGAAACTGTTCGGGCACGCCCGCGGCAGGCCGGATGTAAAGGCCAGGCTCGATGGTGAGCACCATGCCCGGGCGCAGGATGCGGCTCGGGCGGTTGACGATCACCTCGTCCGATAGCGGGTCACGGCGCTCGCTGCCATTGCCTACTTCAGAGGGCTCGACATAGCTGCCGCAGTCGTGCACGTCCATTCCCAGCCAGTGGCCGGTGCGGTGCATGTAGAAGGGGAAGTAGGCGCGTTTTTCGATCACGTCGTCCACCCCGCCGACCTGGTTGCGATCGAGCAGGCCCAGGTCCAGCAGGCCCTGCGACAGCACCTTCACCGTGGCCTCGTGCGGGTCGATGAAGCGCGCTCCGGCGCGGGTGGCGGCGACGGCCGCGTCCTGGGAGGCCAGCACGAGGTCATACACCGCGCGCTGCGGACCGCTGAACTTTCCGTTGGCCGGGAAGGTGCGGGTGATGTCGCTGGCGTAGCCATCGAGCTCGCAGCCGGCGTCGATCAAGACCAGATCGCCCGCCTTCACCGGGGCGGCGTCGGCGCGGTAATGCAGGACGCAGGCGTTGGCACCCGCCGCGACGATGGAGCCGTAGGCGGGGTACTGTGAGCCGCCGGCGCGAAACTCGTGCAGCAGCTCGGCGTCGAGGTGGTATTCGCGCACCTCCTGCCCGGCGCGCAGCATCCGGGCGCTGGTCTGCATGGCTCGCACATGAGCGCGGGCACTGATGGCGCTGGCGCGGCGCATCACATCTTGCTCGTGGGCGTCCTTGACCAGACGCATCTCGTCGAGCAGGCCGCACAGGTCCCGCTGCTGCTCGGGACAGATCGCACCGTAGCGCACGCGGGCGCGCACCTTGGACAGCCAACCACCCACGCGCGACTCCAAGCCTTCGTGGATCGCAAAGGGGTACCAGACCGCGTCACGATTTTCCAGCAGCTTGGGTAAGTGGGCCTCCAGCTCGCCGACCGCGAAGGCCTCATCGACGCCCAGCGCACCGGGCGCGGCGTCGGGGCCCAGGCGATAGCCGTCCCAAATCTCGCGCTCCATGTCCTTGGGCTGGCAAAACAGGCGGCTCTTGCCGTCCCCGGTCAGCACCAGCCAGGCATTCGCTTCGGTGAAGCCGGTGAGGTAGTAGAAGTAGCTGTCGTGCCGGTAGAGGTAGTCGCTGTCCCGGTTGCGGGGGCGTTCGGGCGCGGTGGGGATGAGGGCGATCCCTTGCGGCCCGAGTTGGGCGGCGAGTCGGGCGCGGCGTTCGGCGTAGACGTGGGTGCTCATGGCATTGCAGGTTCGTGTTACGTTGTGTCGTGGGTCGGTGTCAGCAGGTTCAGTGGGCGCCCGTCGATGCCCGCGTGGGGTCAGGGGCGAGCGCAGGCTCTTCGTTCAGGGCTGCCAGTCGTTCGGGCGTGCCTACGTCCGTCCAGGGACCGTCCCAGCGCTCGGCAGTGATGCGCCCATTGTCCATGGCTTGCCGAAGCAGTGGTGCGAGCGGGGCCTTCAGGCCCTGCGGGTTGCCCGTCGGCAGACCCGCAAACAGTGCGCGCTTGTACAGGCCCACGGTGGAAAAGGTCCAGCGTGGCGCGCCTTCGGGCACCTGGTTCAGGGCCAGGCCGTCGGCGGCCAGGCCGAAGTCGCCCCGCGGGTTGTGCGGCGGGTTGGGCACCAGCCAGAGGTGACCCAGGGCGTCGCTGGCGGCGAAACGCTCGAAGACGGCGCGCGGGAAGGCGAAGCCCGGCATGAAGACATCGCCTGCCACCACCCAGAAAACATCTCCCAGCAGGGGGAGCGCGCGGGCGATACCGCCGGCCGTCTCGAGCGCGCCGCCGAAGTCGCGGCCCTCATGGGAGTAGGCCAGGCGCGGCCCGCCTGCCGGCCCCTCCCCGAGGTTGGCCTCGATCCGATCACCTAGCCAGGCGGTGTTCACCACCGCCCGGTCCCAGCCGGCCCGTGCCAGGGACTCGAGGTGCCATTGCATGAGGGGCTTGCCCTGCACCGGCAGCAGCGGCTTGGGGCAGTTGTCGGTCAGCGGGCGCATGCGCTCGCCTCGGCCTGCGGCCAGCACCATGGCGTGAGCGTTGAAAGGCATGGCCGCACTGTAGTCGACGCGCGCACCCAGGCCGCAGCCCGCGCGCGACTCGGCCGGCAGGCGGGCGGGGCTGTGCAGCGCGCCTGCCCCGGCCCGGGGAGACATGCAGGTCAGGCCGGGCCCTGAGCGGTCGGTAAAATGCGCCTTCTCCTGCGCCCGGTCGGCGCCGGGTTGGGCGCTGGGTCTTGGAGCGAGCGCCACTGACCGCCGACCGACGCCCGCCGTTTCCGATCCCCTCTTTTCCCGGAGTCCCCGCCCGATGGCCACCCCCCAACAAATGGCAAGCGCGATCCGCGCCTTGTCCATGGATGCCGTTCAACAAGCCAACTCGGGACACCCGGGCGCCCCCATGGGCATGGCCGACATCGCCGTCGCCCTGTGGGCCAGGCACCTCAAACACAACCCCACCGACCCGCACTGGGCTGACCGCGACCGCTTCGTGCTGTCCAACGGCCACGGCTCGATGCTGATTTATTCGCTGCTGCACCTGACCGGCTACGACCTGTCGATGCAGGAGCTGAAGAACTTCCGCCAGCTCCATAGCAAGACCGCCGGCCACCCCGAGGTGGGCATCACCCCCGGCGTGGAAACCACCACCGGCCCCCTGGGCCAGGGCATCACCAACGCGGTGGGCATGGCGCTGGCCGAAAAGCTCATGGCTGCCGAGTTCAACCAGCCCGGTCACGCCATCGTTGACCACCACACCTATGTTTTCCTGGGCGACGGCTGCCTGATGGAAGGCATCAGCCACGAGGCCTGCGCCCTGGCTGGCGCCTGGAAGCTGAACAAGCTGGTCGCGATTTACGACGACAACGGTATCTCCATCGACGGCCAGGTCGCCCCCTGGTTCATCGACGACACCGCCGCCCGCTTCAAGGCCTATGGCTGGAATGTCGTCGGCCCCGTCGACGGACATGACGTCAACGCCGTCGACGCCGCCATTGCCCAGGCTCGCCAGTCGAGCGACAAGCCCACCTTCATCGTGGCCAAGACGCACATCGGCAAGGGCTCTCCCAACCGCGCCAACACCGCCAAGGCCCACGGCGAGCCGCTGGGCGCCGAGGAGATCAAGCTCACGCGCGAGTCCATCGGCTGGAATCACGAGCCCTTCGTGATTCCGAAGGACATCTACGCCGCCTGGGACGCCAAGTCCGCCGGCAAGAAGAGCCAGGCCGAGTGGAAGCAGCGCTTCGCTGCCTATGCCAAGGCCCACCCGCAGCTGGCCGCTGAATTCGAGCGCCGCATGAAGGGCGAGCTGCCGCGCCAGTTCGCCCAGGTGGCGGTAGACGCCGCCATCGGCGCCCACACCAAGGCTGAGACCGTGGCCTCGCGCAAGGCCTCGCAGATCGCCCTGGAAGCCTTCACCGCCGGCCTGCCCGAGATGCTCGGTGGCAGCGCCGACCTGACCGGCTCCAATCTGACCAACACCAAGAGCACCCCGGCCCTGCGCATGAACGCCGACGGCTCCGTCAAGCGCGATGAGGACGGCCACCTGGGCCGCCACATCAACTACGGCGTGCGCGAGTTCGGCATGGCTGCCATCATGAACGGCGTGGCCCTGCACGGCGGCTACATCCCCTACGGCGGCACTTTCCTCACGTTCAGCGACTACAGCCGCAACGCCATTCGCATGGCGGCGCTGATGAAGCAGCGGGTCATCCATGTGTTCACCCACGACTCCATCGGCCTGGGCGAAGACGGGCCCACCCACCAGTCGATCGAGCACGCCGCCAGCCTGCGCCTGATCCCCGGCCTCGATGTCTGGCGCCCCGCCGACACCGCCGAGACGGCGGTGGCCTGGGCCGTGGCGCTCGAGAACAAGCACCGCCCGACCGCGCTTTTGCTCTCTCGCCAGAACCTGCCCTACCTGCCCAAGGCCGGCCTCGAAGACATCCCCCGCGGCGCCTATGTGCTGGCCGAGCCCTCTGAAGTGGGCATGAAGCGCAAGGCCCAGGCGGTGATCATTGCGACGGGCTCCGAGGTGCAGCTGGCGCTCAAGGCGCAGGAGCAACTGGCCGCTAGCGGAATTGCGGTGCGGGTGGTCTCCATGCCCTCGACCACCACCTTCGACCGCCAAGACCGCGCCTACAAGGAGCAGGTGCTGCCCCGCGGCCTGCCGCGCCACCGCATCGGCGCCCTGGGCGGCATTCAAGACCGACGTCAGGTCCATCGCCACGGTCCCCGGAGCGCCGCGGAGCCGTGTGGCCGGCTTGCCGGTACAACTGCCTCGCGCCAAGCGCCGCGCCTCTCGCGCGCGCGCTCCGGGCCGCCGCACGCAGCGGAGCAGCTGAGATACGCCGCGGCGCGCACCGACGCCGCGTGTGGCCGCCTCAGCACGCTCCGTCTGAGCGCCACGCCGCTTCGCTCGCTCGGCGTCGAGGGCACGTATGCACTCTGCGCTGCCGCCGTGCGACTGGCGCCCGCCGTCCGGGCGCACGGCGCTGCGCGACGAGCTGCGCCGCGGCGAGGCTGCGCTGCGCGCGGTGAAGGCGCGTGCGGTCCGCGGGGTCGCACGGTGACGCTTGGCGCCTCGGCAAGCCTTGCGCCTGCTGACGCGGCGGCGGCCGCAGGGCGGCCGCAGCTA
>JAURKV010000280.1 GCA_030831585.1 Ramlibacter sp.
CAGCCCTGGCGATTACGCGGCGCTGCGACACGATCAGATCGCCACCTTCGAACCCAGCTCGACAACCGAGTTGTTCGGCAGGCTCAGGAAGTCGGCCGCACCACTCGCGTTGTGGTGCATCTGAGCAAACAGCTTCTCGCGCCAAGGCGCCATGCCACCGCCGATGGTGGGCACCACCACATCCCGGGAAAGGAAGTAGCTGGTGGTCATCGGATCGATCTGGCAGCCATGCTCGCGCAGCAGGGCAAGGGCCCGCGGCACATCGGTGTCGTTCTTGAAGCCGTAATTGAGGATGACTTGCCAGCAGTTGTGACCCAGCTGGGTGACCTCGAGCCGGCGGGTCAGGCCGACCCAGGGCACCTCGTGGCTGCAAACCGTGACGAACAGGTTTTGATGGTGCAGCACCTTGTTGTGCTTGAGGTTGTGCAGCATCGCGTTGGGCACCGAGCCTGGCTCGGCGGTGAGGAAGACGGCTGTGCCCTCGACCCGGGCCGGCGGGCTGATGAACACCGCCTCCAGGAAGCTGGGTAGCTCGATCGCGTCTGATTTGAGGGCATCGTTCATCAGCGCGCGACCACGCTTCCAGGTGATCATGAGCGTGAAGATGGCGCCGCCGATCAGAAGCGGGAACCAGCCGCCGTCGAGCAGCTTGAGCATGTTGGAGGCGAAGAACACCGCGTCGATCAGGAAGAACAAGCCGGTGGACGCCACGCACAGCCACAGCGGGTATTTCCAGCCATAGCGGATCACGAAGAAGGTGAGAATCGTTGTGATCAGCATGTCCAGCGTGACTGCGATGCCATAGGCCGCCGCCAGGTTGCTCGACGAGCGGAACATCACCACCGCCAGCACAATGGCTACGAACAGGCCCCAGTTGACGAACGGCATATAGATCTGGCCGGTGTCGCGAACGCTGGTGTGCTGGATGTTCAGTCGCGGCAGGTAGCCCAGCTGGATGACCTGCTTGGTAACGCTGAAGGCGCCGGTGATCAGGGCCTGGGAGGCGATCACGGTGGCAGCGGTGGCCAGCAGCACGATGGGCAGCTGGGCCCACTCGGGCGCCATCAGGAAGAATGGGTTTTTCACCGCCTCCGGGCGCTCGAGAAGCAATGCGCCCTGACCGAAGTAGTTCAGAACCAGGGAAGGCATCACCACGCTGAACCAGGCCAGGCGGATCGGCGTCTTGCCGAAATGCCCCAGGTCGGCGTAGAGCGCCTCGGCGCCGGTCACGCACAGCACCACCGCGCCCAGGATGATGAAGGTGGTGCCCGGGTTGGCCCAGGCAAAACCCAGCGCGTGGTGCGGGCTGATCGCCTGCAAGATGGTGGGGTGCTCGAGGATGTTCACCACGCCCAGCAAGGCCAGCACCGCAAACCACACCAGGGTAATCGGGCCGAAGAAGCGACCGATGCCCGCCGTGCCACGCTTTTGCACCCAGAACAGACAGAACAGAATGGCCAGGGTCAGCGGAATCACGGCCCGCTTGAAATCCGGCGACACCACTTCCAAGCCTTCCACCGCAGAAAGCACCGAGATCGCCGGCGTGATGACGCCATCGCCATAGAACAGGCTGGTGCCAAAAATGCCCACCATCAGCAGCACATTGCGCAGCTTCGGCTTGTCTTTGACCGCCTGGGAGGCCAGGGCCAGCATGGCCACCAGGCCGCCCTCGCCATGGTTGTCGGCGCGCAGCACCAGCAACACATACTTGATGGAGACGATGACGGTGAGCGTCCAGAAGAAGAGGGACAGGATGCCGTAGACGTTGCCGGGGGTGAAGGGCACATGGCCGGAGCCAAAGACCTCCTTGACCGCATACAGCACGCTGGTCCCGATGTCGCCGTAGACAACGCCAATGGCGCCCAGGGTGAGGGCTGTCAGGGAGGATTTGGAGGAGGACACGTGGGGGTCAGTCGTAGCTCTCGGCGTCGGGGTCGGTGGCTTCGAGCTCGTAGCTGGCCGCCAGCAGGGCCAGGCGCCCAATGACCCCGTACATGTAGAAGCGGTTGGGAGCGCTTGCGCCGGGCTTCTCCCCAGGCTGGGGCAGCCGGCTGGTGTTTTCAAACGCCAGCGGCACAAAGCTCGCCCCGGGCGCGTTGAGGTTTTCGTCGACGCCGCGCTCGGCGTGGATCCGGTAGAAACCACCGACGACGTAGCGGTCCATCATGTAGACCACCGGCTCGGCCACCGCCGCATGAATGCGCTCCTCGGTGAGGACCCCTTCCTGGATGATGACCTCGTGGACCTGCTGGCCGTCCTTGACGACCGACATCTTGTTGCGCGTTTTGCGATTGAGCTGCTCGAGCTCTTTGGCGTCGCGCACGGTCATGATGCCCATACCGTAGGTACCGTTGTTGGCCTTCACGACCACGAAGGGTTTTTCGTGGATGCCGTAGTCCTTGTATTTCTTGCGGATCTTGGAAAGGAGCGCGTCGGTCTTGTCCATGACGCACTCGCCGCCCTCACCCGAGGCGAAGTCGACCTCACCGCAGTGGCTGAACATCGGGTTGATCAGCCAGGGGTCGATGCCCAGCATCTTGCCGAAACGCTTGGCGACTTCCTCGTAGTTCTGGAAGTGGTTGGTCTTGCGCCGCACGCTCCAGCCGGCATGCAGGGGCGGCAGCAGGTACTGCTCGTGCAGGTCCTCCAGGATGCCGGGGGCACCCGCCGACAGGTCGTTATTGAGGAGGATGGTGCAGGGGTCGAAATCCTTCAGGCCCAAGCGGTGCTTGGTTCGCACCACGGGGTCGAGGGTGATGACCTCGCCGCCGGGCAACTCGATCCGTGTGGACTCGGTGATCTCGGGGCTGATGGAGCCCAGGCGTACGTTGAGGCCCGCCATGTGGAAGATACGCTGCAACTGCGCCAGGTTGCTCAGGTAGAAGGTGTTGCGGGTGTGGTTCTCGGGAATCACCAAGAGGTTCTTGGCCTCGGGACAGATCTTCTCGATCGCCGCCATGGCCGCCTGCACCGCCAGCGGCAGCATCTCGGGGGTGAGGTTGTTCCAGCCACCCGGGAAAAGATTGGTGTCGACCGGCGCGAGCTTGAAGCCGGCATTGCGGATGTCCACCGAGCAGTAAAACGGCGGCGTGTGCTCCATCCACTCGAGACGGAACCAGCGCTCAATCGCTGGCATGGACTCGAGAATGCGCTGCTCGAGTTCGTTGATCGGGCCGGTCAGGGCCGTGACGAGGTGGGGGACCATGGAGTCCTTGGGTTACTACGGGAATGCGGACTCTCATTGTAGGGTTTCACCCCATTAGGTCCGGACCTGCCCCTCGCCCAGTACCACCCATTTCAAAGAGGTCAGGCCCTCAATGCCCACCGGGCCGCGGGCGTGAAACTTGTCGGTGCTGATGCCGATCTCGGCCCCCAGGCCATACTCGAAACCGTCCGCGAAGCGGGTACTCGCATTCACCATAACACTGGAGGAATCGACCTCACGCAGAAAGCGCTGGGCGTGGACATGGTCCCGGGTGAGGATGGAGTCGGTGTGGTGGCTGCTGTAGTGGTTGATGTGGGCAATGGCCTCGTCGAGCCCGGCGACCACCTTCACGCTGATCACAGGGGCCAGGTACTCCTCGAACCAGTCCTGCTCGGTGGCGGGCACGACCTTGGCGCCGGTGACTGCGGCCAGGACGGCCTGCGACTCGGGGCAGGCACGCATCTCGACGCCCTTGGCCGCAAACACCGCGCCGATGCGGGGCAGAAAGGCGGCGGCCACGCCATGGGCCACCAGCAGGCTCTCGGTGGCATTGCAGGGGCTGTACTTCTGGGTTTTGGCGTTGTCGGTGACGGTCAGCGCGAGGTCGAGGTCGCAGGGGTCATCGACATAGGTATGGCAGTTGCCGTCCAGGTGCTTGATGACGGGCACCTTGGCCTCGCGCGAGATGCGCTCGATCAGGCTCTTGCCACCCCGGGGAATGATCACATCCACATGCTGGGGCATCGCGATGAGCTGGCCCACCGCCTCGCGGTCGGTGGTCTGCACCAGTTGCACCGCCTCGGCGGGCAAGCCCGCCGCTGCCAGCGCCTGCTGCACCAGCGCCGCCAGGGCCTTGTTGGAGTCGATGGCTTCCGAGCCGCCGCGCAGGATGCAGGCATTGCCGCTCTTGATGGACAGGCTGGCCGCCTCGATGGTGACGTTGGGGCGGCTCTCGAAAATCATCCCGAAGACGCCAATGGGGACCCGCATCTGGCCCACCCGGATGCCCGAGGGCTGCTGACGCAGGCCGGAGATCTCGCCGATCACGTCGGGCATGGCCGCCAACTGCTCGCAGCCCAGGGCCACGGTCTCGATGACCTTGGGCGTCAGGCGCAGCCGGTCCACCATCGGGTCGGCCAGGCCAGCGGCCTGCGCCCGCCCGATGTCCAGGGCGTTGGCCTGACCCAGCGCCGGCGCGCTTTCACGTAGCAGGCCGGCCAGGACGCGCAGCGCGCGATTGCGGGTGGCCGCATCGGCGCGGGCCATGGCGGCCGAGGCGACACGGGCCTGAGCGCCCAGGGACTGGACGTATTCAGCGATGTTGAGCGCGTTCATGCCGAAATTTTCTCATGCGCCGGCGCGCAGGCCAGGCAAAGCTCCAGCGCCAGCCGCTGCAGCGCCTGCCAGCTATCTGTCGGCCAGCCCGGCGCCTTGAGGCCCTTGACGATGCCATCCACCACATGAGCCGAATGCAAGTGGCCGTCCAGCGCCAGCGGGGTAAGCCGGGGCAGTACCCGCTCGAAGAGGCGCTCTTTGAGGCCCCAGACCCGCTGCTCCCTCAGCGCCATCGGCAGCGGCCTGCCGGCGGCCATCGCGTCCTTGACCCGCTTGAGCGCCCGGATGTCCTCCGCCAGGGTGTAGTGCACCAGCACTTCGGCCTCGCCCTCGGCCTGCAGGCCCTCGAGCATGCGCTGCACCCGCTGCACCTGACCGGCCAGGACCGCCTCGGACAGCTTGAATACATCGTATCGGGCGACGTTGAGTACCGCCGCCTCGACCTGCTCGTAGGCCAGTTCGCCCGGCGGGTAGAGCAGGGCCAGCTTTTCGATCTCCTGATGCGCCGCCAGCAGGTTGCCCTCCACCCGGTCGGCAAAGAACTGCAAGGTGCGCTGGCCCGCCTCGCCCGCCAGCACCCGCTGTCCGTGACGGGCGAGACGCGCGGCGATCCAGGCCGGTAGCTGGGCGCGCTCTATTGGGTCGATCTTGATGGTGACGCCAGAGGTCTCGAGTGCGCTGAACCAGGCACCCTGGGTGCTCATACGGTCGAGGCGAGGCAAGAGCACCAGGGTGAGCACACCCTCGTTGCCCTCGGCCTGCTGGGCCAGCTGCTGCAGGGCGACGCTGCCTTCCTTGCCCGGCTTTCCCGAGGGAATGCGGACCTCCACGATCTGCCGGTCGGCAAACAGGCTCATGGAGCCACCGGCGGCCAGCACCGCACCCCAGTCGAAATGCGCGCCAGCGACGGTGTGCACCGTGCGTTCGGTATAGCCCTGACTGCGGGCTGCAGCCCGAATGGCATCGGCCGCCTCTTGCACCAGCAGCGGCTCGTCCCCGTGCAGGGCGTAGAGCGAGCGCAAGCCCTTCTGGAGATGGGGCTGGAGTTGGTTCGGGGCCAGCTGCATGAGGGGATGGCTGTTGGGCCGGGTGGGATAGACCGGTGGGCGCCGTGCGGGTGGTTCAGCCGATCAGCCTGGCTGCAGCGCTGCCAGCCGTCGGACCAGCTGCTGCGTCAGATCAGACTGCATGTCACGGAAGAGGATTTCCTCCTCCGCCTCCTTGGCCAGGGCCGCGGTTTCGTTGTAGCTCACATCCCGCTGCTGCTCCATCAGCAGGTCGGTGATCAGGTCGACGCCGCGCGCCGAGCGGGCCGAGACCCGCACGGAGAGCTGCAGCTGCAACTCACGCACCTGTCCGTTGCTGGTGCGGCTGACCACCACACGGGTACGCTGCTCGCCCGAGATCAGCAGCACCACCTGAGCCCGCTCCGGCGGGTCCTTGGGGCCAAAGACCTGCAAGCCGTTGCCCCGCAAGGCAAGCCGCAGTTCTTCGGCCAGGGGCGTGGTCGCCGCCAGGTGCAGGCTGTCATAGGCGAATCTGGCCGAGCCGCGAAGGCGGAAACCGCAAGCCGCCAACATCGGGGCCAGGGCCAGGGCACCGCCGGTGAGGGCGGCCGATCGCAGCAGGCGGCGGCGCTCCATCAGACCACCAGGTTGACCAGCCGGCCAGGCACCACCACCACCTTCTTGGGTGCTGCCCCCTGGGCGAACTTGGTGAAGGCCTCGCTGGCGACAGCGATCTGCTCGATCTGCTCGCGGCTGGCCCCAGCGGGCACCCGCAGGCTCCCGCGCAGCTTGCCGTTGACCTGCAGCATCAGCTCGACCTCGTCCTGCACCAGGGCAGCTTCATCGACCTGGGGCCAGGGCGCGTCGATCAGTTCGCCATGAATGTCGGCGTAGCCCAACGCCTGCCACAGGCCGTGGGCGATGTGCGGGGTGGCCGGGTAAAGCGCGCGAAGCAAGATGCCGAAGCCCTCGGCCAGCGCGGCATCTGCACCCGCGTCTGCACCAGCCTCAGCCTCGGCCTTGAAGTTCTCCAGCGCGTTGAGCATCTTCATCGCGCCGGAGACCACCGTGTTGTACTGCATGCGCACATAGTCGTAGTCGACCTGGCGCAGCACGGTATGGATCTCCAGGCGCAGGGCACGGGCGGCCTTGCCCAGGTCTCCGGTCTGAACCGCCTGCGCGCGACCCGCCACCGCAGCGGCCTGGCTGCCCGCCAGCTTGAGGCCGAAGTTCCAGACCCGGCGCAGGAAACGGTGGCTGCCTTCGAGCGCGGCGTCGTTCCACTCCAGCGTGGCCTCGGGCGGCGCGGTGAACATGGTGTAGAGGCGCGCGGTGTCGGCGCCGTAGGTCTCAATCAGGGCCTGCGGGTCGACACCGTTGTTCTTGGACTTGGACATGGTGGTCCAGCCCTCGTAGGTGACTGGCTGGCCGTCGGCCTTGAGCGTGGCTGTCACCGCCTTGGTCTGCGGGTCGCGGACGATGTCGAGCTCATGCTGCCAGTAGTACTGCTTACCAGTGGTGGTGCGCGAGAAGGCCTCGTTGAGCACCATGCCCTGCGTGAGCAATTTGGTGAAGGGCTCGTCGATCTTGACCAGACCCAGATCGCGCATGACCTTGGTCCAAAACCGCGCGTAGAGCAGGTGCAAGATGGCGTGCTCAATGCCCCCGATGTACTGGTCCATCGGCATCCAGTACTCGGCGCCCTCGGCCACCATCTGCTGGCTGTTCGTCGGGTCGCAGTAACGCATGAAGTACCAAGACGAATCCACAAAGGTGTCCATGGTGTCGGTCTCGCGCCGGGCCGGCTTGCCGCAGACGGGGCATGTGCAGGCCAAAAAGTCCTCGCGCTTGTTCAGGGGGTTGCCCGAGCCGTCGGGCACGCAGTCGAGCGGCAGGACGACCGGCAGGTCCTTCTCGGGCACCGGCACCGCGCCATGCTCGGCGCAGTGAATGATGGGAATCGGGGTACCCCAGTAACGCTGGCGGCTGATGCCCCAGTCACGCAGGCGCCAGGTGGTCTTTTTCTCGCCAAGGCCCTTCTGGCCCAGGGCGGCCGCGACCGCATTGACGGCCTCCTTGTAGCTGAAGCCACTGAAGATGTCGGAGTTGATGGTCACGCCCTGCGTCTTGTCCGCGTACCACTCCTGCCAGTGGTGGTAGTCGTAGGCTTGGCCATTGACATCGATCACCTGCACGATCGGCAGGCTGTACTTGAGCGCGAAGGCAAAGTCACGCTCGTCGTGACCGGGCACGCCCATCACCGCACCATCGCCATAGCCCATGAGCACATAGTTGCCCACCCAGACATCGACTGGCTCGCCGGTGAGCGGGTGAGTGACCTGCAGCCCGGTGGGCATGCCTTCCTTTTCCCTGAGCGCAAGCTCGGCCTCGGTGGTGCCACCCTTTTTGCATTCTTCGATGAAGGTGGCTAGCGCGGGGTTGCCCTGGGCCGCGTGGGTGGCCAGCGGATGCTCGGGCGCCACCGCGCAGAAAGTGACGCCCATGATGGTGTCGGCGCGGGTGGTGAAGACATAGAGCTTGCCATCGCCAATGGGCTTGCCGTCGGCGTCCTGGATGGCGTGCGGGAAAGCAAAGCGCAGGCCCTCGCTCTTGCCGATCCAGTTCTCCTGCATCAGCTTGACCCGCTCGGGCCAGCCGGGCAACTGGTGCTGTACGTGCCCCAGCAGTTCTTCGGCGTAGTCGGTGATCTTGAGGTAGTAGCCCGGGATCTCGCGCTTTTCCACCACCGCGCCGGTGCGCCAGCCTTTGCCGTCGATCACCTGTTCGTTGGCCAGCACCGTCTGGTCCACCGGGTCCCAGTTGACGACCTGGGTCTTGCGATAAGCGATGCCTTTTTCAAGCATCTTCAGGAACAACCACTGGTTCCACTGGTAGTAGCTGGGGTCGCAGGTGGCGATTTCGCGGGACCAGTCAATGGCCAGCCCCATCGCCTGCATCTGCTTCTTCATGTAGGCGATGTTGTCGTAGGTCCACGGCGCTGGCGGCACCCCGTTCTTGAGCGCAGCGTTCTCGGCCGGCAAGCCAAAGGCGTCCCACCCCATCGGCATCAGTACGTTGTGCCCGTTCATGCGCAGGTAGCGCGTGAGCATGTCGTTGATGGTGTAGTTGCGCACGTGCCCCATATGCAGCTTGCCACTGGGATAGGGGAGCATGGAGCAGGCGTAGAACTTCTTCTTGCTGGCATCCTCGACGACGCGGTAGGCGTCGCGGGCGCTCCAGTGGTCCTGGGCCGCCTTCTCGATCTCGAGGTGGTTGTACTTGTCTTGCATGGTGCTCAAATTGTAGGGTCGGGCACCGAACGCGTCGGCGGCAACGGCCGCAACGATGCAGTGGCCCGCGATCAGGGCTTGACCGGCTCGGCAACGAAGGCGATGCGCGCAAGCCCGGCCTGCTGGGCCGCGCCCATCACCTCGGCCACTCGGCCGTAGGGCACAGACTGGTCAGCGCGCAGCCGAAGCTCGACATCCGGGTTGTCACGGGCTGCCTGGGCCAGGCGCTCAGACAGTTGGGCGGCGCTGGCGGGCTGGTCGTTCACGAAACGCTGCCCCTGGGCGTCGATCGAGACCGACAGGAAGCGGGGGGCGTCGGCGGGCCGGGTGCCGGCCGCTTGGGGCAAGTCTAGGCGCAGGGCGCTGGCGAGCAGGGGGGCGGTGACCAGCAGGATGACCACCAGCACCAGCAACACGTCAACCAGGGGGGTGACGTTGATCTCGGAAATGGGAGCGGCCTGACTGCCGCGCTCGAGGCGGCCAAAGGTCATGACACGACAACTTCCGCGCCCGGTGCTGCGCTCGGGGCCCCCAAGCCCGGTCTTGAGCTCATGACTTTCCTGCCAGTAGGTCACGCAAGTCGAAGGCGAAGCCTTCGAGCGTGGCCTCCAGCCGGGCAACCCGGCGGTTGAAGACGTTGTAGGCCAGCACCGCCGGCAGTGCCACCGCCAGGCCGGCGGCAGTCATGACCAGGGCCTCCCCGACCGGGCCAGCGACCTGGTCGAGGGTCACCTGGCCAACGCCCGTCAGGCCGGCCAGCGCATGGTAGATGCCCCAGACGGTTCCCAGCAGGCCGACGAAGGGCGCGGTGGAGCCCACCGTGGCGAGCAGCACCTGGCCGAACTGAAGACGGTCGCTCATGCCATGAAGGGTGTCGCGCAGGCTGCGGGTAAGTTGCTGGGCGCGGTCGCCGCCCGCCGCCAAGCCGCCGGCGGGCGGCTCCGTGGCGTCTAACAGGCAGGAGACCAGCGGCTCGCGCTCCAGGTCAGCCAGACGGGCGCGGGCCTCCGCCATCGAGGCCGCCTGCCAGAAGGCGGAAACCCCACTGAGGATGTCGGCGCCCGCGCGGCGCAGGAACCAGAGCTTCCACAGAATGACAACCCAGCTGGCGACGGACATGACGAGCATCAGCAACGCCACGCCTTGCGTCAGCGCATCGCCTTGGCGAAGGATTTGCAGCAGGTCCATGGGTCGGAGGCCGGCAGGACGGGTCAGCGAAGCCCGAGGACGTCGAACATATCGAACAAGCCCGCCGGGCGATCCGCCAGGAAGCGCACCGCCCGCAGGCTGCCCTGGGCGTAAGTTGCGCGGCTCGAGGACTTGTGGGTGATTTCGATCCGCTCGCCGGTACCGGCAAAGAGCACGGTATGGTCACCCACAATGTCGCCACCGCGCACAGTGGCAAAGCCGATGGAAGAGGGGTCACGTTCGCCGGTCACGCCCTCGCGGGCATACACCGCGCAGTCTTTCAGGTTGCGGCCCATCGCCTCGGCGATCACCTCGCCCATCTTGAGTGCGGTGCCCGAGGGCGCGTCAACCTTGTGCCGGTGGTGGGCCTCGATGATCTCGATGTCATAACCTGTGGATAGCGCCTTGGCGGCCATCTGCAGCAGCTTGAGGGTGACGTTGACGCCTACACTCATGTTGGGTGCCATCACGATGGCGATGTCGCGAGCAGCGTCTTCGATCTCGCGCTTTTGCGCTTCGGAAAAACCGGTCGTTCCGATCACCAGCTTGACACCGCGCTCGCGGCACACCCGCAGGTGGGCCATCGTGCCCTCAGGCCGGGTGAAGTCGATCAGCACCTCGGCGTTGGCCAGGCCGGTGCGAAGGTCGGCGGTCACCGGCACGCCGCTGGCGTGTCCGAGGAAGGCGCTGGCGTCGTTGCCGAGGGCCGGGCTGCTTGGAATATCGAGCGCGCCGGTCAGGCGACAGTCGTCAGAGGCGCGCAGGGACTCAATCAGCATGTGACCCATGCGGCCGGTGGCGCCAGCTACGGCCACGCGGTGGAAGGAAGATGTCGCCATCGGCAGTTTTGTTCGGGTGGTGGTCGGTCCGCCCCGGCGCCCTCAGCGCGCGGGGACGGGGGCGGGGGTGGGGACAGATGCCGGCTCGAGCGGCGGGTAACGGCCGACCGAGACAGCGGCCGGCGCACCTGGCGCCGAGGCGGCTGCAGCACGCGGGCGAGCAAAGCGGGACAGCTGGGCCTCAGTCGCCTCGAGTACAGGCACCTTGCCGACCTGACGCTTGTCCACTGCATCGGCAAACTCGGCCTCGGTCGGCGGCGTGTCGCCCTCGAGGCGTTCGAGCCGGTCGTCCTTGAAGAACAGGCTCAAACGGAATGCCTGTGGCGCCACCCCTTGACGACGCAGTGTGAAGGCGTAGTCCCAACGGTCGGCGTGGAAGACGCTGGTGGCCAAGGGCGTACCCAAAACTTCGCGCACCTGATCGCGGGTGATACCAGGCCGCAGGTACTCGACCTGCTCGCGAGACACGAAGTTGCCCTGAACCACCTGCGGGCGATAGGGCTGGACGACCCCGGCGACGCGTTGGCTGGTCGATTCCAGGGTGCCACAGGCTGTGGCCAGCGCGCAGGCCGCCAGGCCCATCCCCAGGCGCAGCGCCTGCCGCCAGCCCCAAGGGCGGTCGGATTGTCGAAGGGAGAAGTGGGGCATCTCGGAGTGGACGGATATGATCGGCGCATTGTAGCGGCGCCCCCCCTGATCGCAGCCTGTTTGGGGTGATCTTCGCAAGCACTGCACCCCCGCCTGCCCATGGCAAACATCGACGAACTCAAAAGCAACGGCCTCAAAGCCACGCTGCCGCGCCTGAAAATCCTGGAGGTGTTCCAGCGCGGCACGCTGCGCCACATGACGGCCGAAGACCTATACCGGGTGCTGCTCGAAGAGCGCTCAGACATCGGCTTGGCCACCGTCTACCGGGTACTGACCCAGTTCGAGCAGGCGGGCATCCTGTCGCGCAGTCACTTCGAAAGCGGCAAGGCGGTCTACGAACTCAATGAGGGCCAACATCACGACCACCTTGTCTGCCTCGACTGCGGCCGGGTGGAGGAATTCTTCGACCCGGAGATCGAAACGCGCCAGCAGAAGGTAGCGGCTGCCAAGGGTTTTGCCATCGCTGACCATGCGCTCAGCCTGTACGCGCACTGCACCAAGACGGACTGCGCCAACCATCCGGGGGCCAGCCGCCGCTGAAAGCGGCACCGAACGGCTCAGCGCCGGCGAGGGCCGATCAGCCCGAGGCGCCGCCTTCAGCCTCCATGGCGCGCCGGTGGCGCTCCACGAATTCCTCGTAGGTGTCCACCCCGCGCATTTGCAAGATGGCATTGCGAACCGCCGCTTCGACCAGCACCGCGATGTTGCGGCCTGCGACCACCTGGATCACCACCTTGCGAATTGGAACCCCCAGCACATCCTGGGTCAGTGGCTCAGAGGGCAAGCGCTCGTACTCGCGCTCCAGGGTCTCGCGGCGTACCAGGTGAACGATAAGCCGCAGGCGCATCTTGCGGCGCACTGCGGATTCGCCAAAGATAGCCCGGATGTCCAGCAGGCCGATGCCTCGCACCTCCAGCAAGTTCTGCAGCAACTCCGGACAGCGGCCCTCGATCGTGGTCTGGTTGATTCGGTACAGGTCGACCGCGTCGTCGGCCACCAGACCATTGCCGCGCGACACGAGTTCAAGGCCTAGCTCGCTCTTGCCGAGGCCCGATTCGCCCGTGATCAGAACACCCAGGCCCAGGATGTCCATGAACACCCCGTGCATGGTGGTGCGCTCGGCGAAGTGCTTGGACAGGTAGGCCCGCAGCACGTCGATGACGAAAGCCGAGGACTCCCGGGTGGAGAACATCGGGATTTGCGCACGCTCGCACATGGCGGTGAGCGCGTCGGGCGCCACCTGGCCGTCGGCCAGAACCAGCACCGGCGGCTCGAGGGTGACGATGCGGGAGATACGCCGGGCGCAATCTTCGGCAGTGGAATTGGTGAGGTAGGCGATCTCGCGCTCGCCTAGGATCTGCACCCGATAGGGGTGGATGTAATTGAGGTAGCCCACCAGATCAGCGCCGGAGCGGGCCGCGCGGATCGCGATTTCATCAAAGCGACGCTCGGAGGCGCCCAGGCCGGCAACCCACTCCCACTTGAGCTTGGCCCGATGGTCCTCAAACAGGACATCGGCGCTGACGACGGTGGGTTTCACGAATCGGCGGCGCAGGTTGGACGGAAGGGCCCCAGCCTCAGGCCGGCTGGGCCGACTGCCAGCCCTCGATCAGGGCGTGCAGCTCTTGGGAGGTACTGCTGGACTTGATGCGCTCCCGCAGGCGGGTATCGCTGAGCAGCTCAGCGATCTCGGACAGGATCTCGAGATGCTTTTGGGTGGCCGCCTCGGGCACCAGCAGGAAGATCAGAAGGCTGACCGGTTGTTCATCCGGGGCGTCGAAGCCGATAGGGATGGACAGCTGGAGCAGTGCCGCCATGGGCGCCTTCAAGCCCTTGATGCGGCCATGGGGGATGGCCACACCATGACCCAGACCGGTGGAGCCGAGGCGCTCACGGGCAAACAGGCTGTCGGTGATGAGGGCGCGCGAGAGACCGTGCAGGTTCTCGAACAACAAGCCGGCCTCCTCGAATGCCCGCTTCTTGCTCGTGGCATCGACTTGCACCAGCACCTGGGTGGCCGGCAGGATGGAGGCGAGACGGTTCATGGTTGGGGAGCGAATTATGCACCCCATGCCCAGCACTCCCAACGGCCCCTAGAAGGTGCGTGGACAAGGCGCCACAGGTGTCACCACCTCATACGCCGAGGGCCAGCGCCCCCCTGTTCGGTAGGGCGGGGGAGACAACGCGCGCTGAATGGCGCCCCGGCGCGGGGGCGCGGGGGCGCAGGGGCGAACTGACGAGGGAGCGCGCTAGGGGGAGGCCCAGGTCGTGGGGGCCTCGAGGCGAGGTTCAGGCCGCCGGGCTGATCAGGGGTGCCCCCAAGCCCTCGCCACCCAGGACCTCCCGTTTGGCGGTACGGCCGGCCAAGGCCCGTTCACCGATACGGTTTTTATGCTCCGACACCTGGCGGTCCAGCTTGTCAACCAGGAGGTCGATGGCGGCGTACAGGTCCTCGTCGGCGCATTCGGCGAACAGGTCGCTGCCCTTGACATGAATGCGGCACTCGGCCCGCTGCCGTCGCTCCTTCTCCTTCTGGTTGTCCACCTTCAGTAGCACCCGGATATCGACCACCTGGTCGAAATGGCGAGTGATGCGCTCGAGCTTGTTGACCACATAGGCGCGCAGGGCGGGGGTGACTTCCAGATGGTGACCGCTGATCGTCAAGTTCATGGGTGCGTCTCCAGTTGCACGGTGGGAATAGCCGCTGCGCTGACCAGCGCAACAGCTGGAAGGATCACAAGTCAGGCCCACTATGCGCCTGGCCGACCGGTTTTGCAACGCGGGCAAGGCGTCTGGGGGTATGGGTCTTCAGCCGCCCGGGGATGGCGGGGGGGGTCGGGACGGTCGAAGTTGGCATGCTCGATTCGCTCAACCCGAGGCTTGTCCGGGGACGAGGGCGGGCGGCGACGACGGATCATTCGGGCGAGGGACATCTCAGAGGGCTCCTGGGAACAAAGCGCCAAACTGCCGTCTGCGCGGAGGCCTGCCCGGCAGCCCATGCGGGGCCATCTGCGGCACCACATCGGACGTCAAGGCCACCGCCCCGGCCAGGACCGGCGGGGGCGCGGTCGGAGATCCGGCGTCACCCAGGGCATGGCTGCGAAATGGCCATGGCGGCGCGGCGCGCGTATGCCGATGCGGGCCGGGCGAGCTAGCGGCGTCCGGCATGGCGGATCCTGTCGCACCGCTTCGGGTGGAGGACTGCGAGACAGGGTCCGCAAGAACTTCAGTGTCAGTGTGAAACATGGGCGCAGGCTCCCGAGAAAATCTGTCCGCCGCGCTCGTTGCATTGAGGGTGGCAACACCCAGGTGCAACATGCGCCAAGCGTGAGATCGGTAGACGACATTGGCAACAATCTAGAGCCAAGCTCCTCTGTGGGGCGTCGGCTGGCACTGCTATCCGAGGTAGGACGATTCCTGCAACTTGGAAGATGCATACATTTGAACTAGCATGGGGTCGAGCGGATCCGTGACCACTGAACCATGACCCTTGCCACCCTGATCCAGATGAGAGCCACAGCGCCGCAGCGCAGGCGGCAGGCGCTGGTCCTTATGGGGGGTGGCGCGCGCACGGCCTACCAGGTGGGCGTACTGCGCGGGCTGGCCAACCTGCTGCGGATTCAGTCGACCGCCCCCAGCACCTCGTTTCCTTTCCAGGTGCTCGTGGGCACCTCCGCTGGCGCGCTCAATGCTGCCTTCCTGGCCAGCGTCGCCACCCAAGGCCTGGATGCCTTCGACCGGCTCGCCGACTTCTGGTTGCGGCTGCGCAGCGAAAGGGTCTACCGGCTGGATGCCCCCCATTGGGTGCGGTTCTCCCGCCTGCTGGCTGCGGTGCGGCTCTGGAGTCGTGCACGCCAGGAGGGCGCACTGCTGGACACCATGCCGCTGGTCGACACCCTGCACCAGGCCATCTCGCTGGACGGGATCGAGACTTCGCTGGCAAGTGGGGCGCTGGACGCGGTGGCGGTGACCGCCTCGAGCTACACCTCCGGAGAGCACTGGACTTTTTGCCAGACCCATCCGGCGGGCCCTTCCGGCTCGGGCGGCCCGCGCCAGCCCTGGGCGCGCCCCGGCCGGCGTGGCGAATTCCAGCCGCTGACGATCGAGCATTTGATGGCCTCGGCTGCCATCCCGCTGCTGTTCCCCGCTACGCCGCTGTGGGTGGAGGGTCGGCGCGAGTACTTCGGCGACGGCTCGATGCGCCAGATCTCCCCGCTGTCGCCTGCATTGCACCTGCATGCGGACCGGGTGCTGGTGATCGGGGTGGGTCAGCCGCAACGCGCCGGGATGGGCGGCGCAGCCACGGCGATCGCCGCACCCATGGGCGAGCCTCGCATGGGTGCGATCATGGGCCACGCTCTGGCCAGCGTCTTTCACGACACCCTGCAGGCCGACGTGGAGCAGGCCCAACGGGTCACCCAGACCCTGCGGCAGATGCCCCGCGAAATCGCAGCGCTCATGCCCTATCGGGCGGTCGACGTGATGGCGCTGCAGCCCAGCCAGTCGCTGGACGCGCTGGCCCAGGCCCATGCAGGCGCGCTGCCGAGAGAGGTGCGCCGCGCCCTGGCTGGCCTCGGCGCCATGCGCAGCGGCGGCCCCTTGGCCAGCTATCTGTTGTTCGAGCCGGGTTTCGTCAGCGCACTGGTCAACCTCGGGGAGCAGGACGCTTACACCCACAAGGCCGAACTGCTGGCTTTTATGGATGACGGCCGAGCAAGCCCCATCGGTTCCAGCAGCTGAGCGCGGCATAATCCAGCGATCGAAACCACCGGAGGCATTTGCCTTGGAAACCTGCCCTAGTCGGTAGCTTTCGACGCCCGTGACAGCGGCGTCGGAAGCACCCATCCCCGCCGCAACCCCGCCTTGTCACGGAGTGAGCCATGCTCAACATCTTCACGCTCGTCAATGGGCGTCTGTTCCAGGAAGAGATCGAGTCCCTGGAAGAGCTCTCCAAGTTCCAGCCCATCTGGGTGGACCTCGAATCACCCACGCTGGAAGAAAAGCGCTGGGTCAAGCAGTACTTCGGTCTGTCGATCCCCGACGACGCGATGGATGAGGACATTGAAGAGTCCGCCCGCTTCTATGAAGAAGACAACGGTGACCTTCATATCCGCAGCGACTTCTTGGTCGCTGGCGACGACGAACCCCGCACCGTGCGGGTTGCCTTCATCCTCAACTTGGTGAATGAAAGCCTGCGCAGCAAGGGCGTGCTGTTTTCCATCCACGACGAGGATATCCCGGTGTTCCGGCTGTTGCGCCTGCGCGCACGCCGTGCACCGGGGCTGATCGAGGATGCCAAGGAGGTGCTTCTCAAGCTGTTCGACGCCGACGCGGAGTACTCGGCCGACACGCTGGAAGGCATCTACGACGAGCTCGAGAAGGCAGGCAAACAGGTCCTGTCAGGTGAGGTGACCGATACCCTGGCCGGCGAGGTGCTGGGGGCCATCGCCCGCCAGGAGGACTTGAACGGTCGCATCCGCCGCAACGTGATGGACACCCGCCGCGCGGTGAGCTTCATGATGCGCAGCCGCATGCTATCGGCCGAGCAGTTCGAAGAGGCGCGTCAGATCCTGCGCGACATCGAATCGCTGGACAACCACACCGCTTTCCTGTTCGACAAGATCAACTTCCTGATGGACGCCACCGTCGGCTTCATCAACATCAACCAGAACAAGATCATCAAGATTTTCTCGGTAGCCAGCGTCGCCCTGCTGCCCCCGACCCTGGTGGCCAGCCTGTACGGGATGAACCTGCGCTTCCCCGAGATCGCCTGGCTGGGCGATCTGGGCTACCCCTATGTGCTGGGCCTGATGATCGCCAGCGCCCTGGTTCCCATGTGGTACTTCCGCAAACGAGGCTGGCTACGATGAACATCCGTTCGATGAACCCATACATCCTTCGCGCAGCGAGCGCTCTGGCGGTGGCCGGCGTCGCCTTGCCAGCCCTGGCCGCTGGCGGTCACCATGCGATCGACGACGCCGCCCTGCTGGATCCGGGTCACTGCAAGCTCGAGTCCTGGGCCAGCCGCAGCGGTCCCGGGCCGCTGGGCTTGTTGCATGGCGCGGTCGGCTGCCGGCTCGGGCCGATCGAGTGGTCGCTCGGCGCCGACCAGACCCGCGTGGACGGCACCCGGCAGCGCACCCTGGGCGCGCAACTCAAATGGGCGACGGCGCTCACCCCCTGGCTCAGTGGCGGCCTCGCCGTGGCCCCAGCCTACACACCGACAGCACGGCCAAGGGAGCGGTCGGTGGTGGTCAACGGCCTGCTCACAGGCACATGGGGCGAAGACCTGCGCTGGCATGCCAACCTGGGGCGCACGCAAGCGGATCCCGGTGGCGCACGTGCCTGGCGCGGCGGCCTGTCGGTGGACTGGGCCTTCCGCCCCGACTGGCAGGTGATGACGGAGCGCTACCGGGAGGACGGCAGCGACTTCCTGCGGTCGGGTCTGCGCTGGCAGCTGGCGCAGGGCTGGACGCTGGACGCGAGCCATGCCTGGCGCCTGCGCGGCGAGGGCAAAACCGCCAGCACACTGGGCCTGACTTTCGAGTTCGACTAAGGGCCAGCTCGGCCAGCCCGCAGGGCGAAGGCCGCGGCGCTCAGGCCAGCAGGTGGGCGACGATGGCCGCCGAGTGCCGGCTGGCCACCTCTTGGACGAAGCGCAGAAAGTCGCCGTGGGCCGCGTCGTCGGCCCGGTCGGAGATGGTGCGCACCGCCGCATAGGGTAGGCCGTAGTCATGGCAGACCTGGGCGATGGCGGCGCCCTCCATCTCGACCGCCAGCGCGTCGGGCAGTTCTGCCTGCAGCGCCCGTGCCTCGGCCGTGGTCGCCACGAAGCGATCGCCGCTGACGATCAGCCCCCGATGCAGCCGGGCCTGCGGCAAGGCAGCGCCAGCGGCCACTGCCAGGCGGGCGGTGAGCGCCGCATCGGTGGCGAAGCGGCTTTTCCCGTAAAGGGGGACCTCGTGACGTGGGAACAGGGGTGAGGCGTCCAGGTCATGCTGCAAAAAGGCGTCAGCCACCACCACGTCACCCACCTGCACGCCAGGACCCAGGCCTCCGGCCACGCCGGTGAAGACGATCGCCGAGGCGTCGAATCGCTCAATCAGAGTGACTGCAGTGGCCGCGGCAGCCACCTTGCCAATGCGCGAGAGCACTAAGACCACCTCTTGCCCATGCAAGCGCCCGCGAAAAAATTCACGCCCCGCGACGGTGCTGCGGGTCTCGGCCGGCATGAGGGCCAGAACCGCGGCCAGCTCCTCGCGCATGGCGGCGACGATCGCGAGTGTCATGAGGCCCTCTGCGCAAGCAGCGACAGATCACGAGGTCCGCAGGGCGTCCGAAAACTCAAGTCTTGTCGCGCAACTCGCGGCGAAGGATCTTGCCCACCGGGGTCTTGGGCAGCTCGGCGCGGAACTCAATCGCACTCGGGCGCTTGTAACCGGTGAGGTTCGCGTGGCAGAAGTCACGCACCTGCTGCTCGGTGAGCGACGGGTCCTTCTTGACGACGAAGAGCTTGACCGCCTCGCCGCTGTGATCGTCGGGCACGCCCACCGCGGCGCACTCGAGCACGCCGGGCAGCATCGACACCACGTCTTCCACCTCGTTGGGATAGACGTTAAATCCTGAGACCAGGATCATGTCTTTCTTACGGTCAACGATCTTGAAGTAGCCCCGCTCGTCCATGAAACCGACGTCACCGGACTTGAACCAGCCGTCGGCGGTCATGACCTTGGCGGTCTCGTCTGGGCGCTGCCAGTAACCCGCCATCACTTGCGGTCCCTTGATCGCAATTTCGCCGCGCTCGCCCACCGCCACATCATTGCCATCGTCGTCGAGGATCTTCATCCGAGTCCCAGGAATGGGCACGCCGATGGTGCCGGTGAATTCAGTGTTGGTCACCGGGTTGCAGCTGGCCGAGGGCGAGGTTTCCGACAGGCCATAGCCCTCGCAAATGGGACAGCCGGTCTTCTCGAGCCACTGCTTGGCAACGGCGCTTTGCACCGCCATGCCGCCGCCCACCGAGATCTTGAGGTGACTCCAGTCGACGGTGCCGAAGTCGGGATGGTTGACCAGACCGTTGAACAGCGTGCTCACCGCGGGGAAGCTGTGGAAACGATGCTTAGAAAGCTCCTTGAGCACCGCCGGCAGGTCGCGCGGGTTTGGAATGAGGATCTGCTTGCCGCCGTTTCGCATGGACACCATCATGCTCACGGTGAACGCGAAGATGTGATACAGCGGCAGGGCGCAGACACCGGTGGGCTGCTCGCCCGCCGGAATTTTCTTCATGACCGGGTCGTTCCAGACGTCGGACTGCAGCACATTGGCCACCACATTGCGGTGCAAAAGCACAGCGCCCTTGGACACGCCGGTGGTGCCGCCGGTGTACTGCAGGACAGCAATGTCATCAGGACCCACCGCTACCGGCGACAGGGTGCGCCCCTCGCCCTGAGCCAGTGCGGCATTGAACCGGACCGAGCCGGGCAGGCTAAAGGCCGGCACCATTTTCTTGACACGACGAACGACGTAGTTGACCAAGGCACCTTTGAGCGCACCCAGGCGGTCGCCCATGGCTGCCACCACCACATGCTTGACGCCGGTATTGGCGATACAGGCCTGCAGGGTATGGGCGAAGTTCTCGACGATGACAATCGCCTTGGCGCCCGAGTCGCGCAGTTGGTGATCAAGCTCGCGTGCGGTATAGAGCGGATTCACATTGACCACCACCATGCCCGCACGCAAGATGGCGGCGACGGTGATCGGATACTGGGGCAAGTTAGGCATCATGACCGCCACCCGGTCTCCTTTTGACAGCCCAAGACCCTGAAGATAGCTGGCCAGGTGCCGGCTCAAGCGGTCGGTGTCGCCAAAGCTCGTTTCCTTGCCTAGAAAGCTGTAGGCGGGACGGTCGGCAAAGCGGGAGAAACTCTCCTCCATCAGCTCCACCAGCGAACGGTACTGGCCGGGGTCGATGTCGGTGGGGACGCCGGCGGGATAGGCAGATAGCCAGGGGCGGTCGGTCATTGTGGTCACTCCTCGGTACTTCCGAACATTGATACAGGACTTCCAGTCCCGGTGCCGGCTGCATGACGGCCCCGAGTCACTCCCTGCTGCGGTCTACGCCGCATGACTACGAGGGCGGCGGAACCATCCGCGCCCTCTTCGCTCACTCCACGGCCTTGACCATGTCCTCGACCACCTTTTTGGCGTCGCCGAAGACCATCATCGTCTTGTCCATGTAGAAAAGTTCGTTGTCCAGCCCGGCGTAGCCAGCAGCCATGCTTCGCTTGTTCACGATCACCGTCTTGGCCTTGTAGGCGTCGAGAATGGGCATGCCGTAGATCGGGCTGCCCTTTTGCATGGCAGCGGGGTTGACCACGTCATTGGCACCCAGGACGATGGCCACGTCGACCTGCCCGAATTCGCCGTTGATGTCTTCCATTTCGAAGACTTGGTCGTAGGGCACCTCGGCCTCGGCCAGCAGCACGTTCATGTGACCGGGCATGCGACCGGCGACGGGGTGGATAGCGTACTTGACGGTGATGCCCTTGTGCGTGAGCTTCTCGGCGAGCTCCTTGACCGCATGCTGGGCGCGTGCCACCGCCAGGCCGTAGCCGGG
>JAURKV010000281.1 GCA_030831585.1 Ramlibacter sp.
GCCGAGGGCAAAGCAGCCGGCGTCATCCTCAACGCAGGCGCGTACACGCACACCAGCATCGCACTGCATGACGCGATCAAAGGCGCGGGCGCTCTGGTCATCGAGCTTCACATCAGCAACGTGCATGCCCGCGAGAGCTTCCGCCACCATAGCTACATCTCACCGGCCGCCAAGGCGGTGATGGCCGGCTTCGGCGTGCCTGGCTATGCCCTGGCGCTCGGCGCACTGGCAGACATGGCAAGGTGAGCGCTTGACGGCCCTGGCGGCTGGCAGAGCGACCCCACCAAAGACCTCGGCGGCCTAGGTACCTCCTGCACCGTCTGCCCGGGGCCGTCGCCAGGGCCGCACCTCAGGCAGGTTGTCGTCGGTGATGCCTGGGCCAAGCGAGCCCGGGTCGCCGCGGACAATGGCAATGAAATGCGGCACCCCCGCGTAGTGGGTAGGCCCCTGGGCGGTGCGCAACACCGCGAAAGAAGTGCTGTGGGGAAACATCAGCAAGTCCTCCCCGCCCATTTCTGAAAAGCCTGGCTCCTGGCAGCGGGCAATGGTGTCCTCGGAAATGGCCAACTCGAGCACCGGCACGCGCTCCTGCGCATGGCGAACATCCGAAGCGCGGGCCAGATAAAAAACCCAGGCATGCAGAACCTCCATGGCCAGGGCCAGGCGCCGCGCGTCCCGTCCGGAAATGCCTTGCTCCGGCAGGGTCCAGCTGTCCCAGTCACTCTCCTGGATGGCCGCGGGCGCCAGCGTCTGGGAACCTTGCTGAAGCAACTTGCGCAGCCGCTGGCCGCGCAAGCCACTCATGTCGAAGTAAGAGCGTTTGAGCATGGTGGGCAGAGTGCCCCAAACGCTTCCGGGTAGCGCAGCCGCTCTGGCAGTATTGACAGGGGACTCCCCCAACAGCGGCATTCCTGCACAGTTATCGGGTCCTGCCGATCGTTGCAGGCCTCACGCAGCACAGCCTCAGGCTCGCGGATGGTGCTTGGCATGCAGCTGCTTGAGCCGCTCGCGCGCCACATGGGTGTAGATGGTGGTGGTGGAAATGTCTGCATGCCCCAGCAGCATCTGCACCGCGCGCAGGTCTGCGCCGTGGTTGAGCAGGTGCGTGGCGAAGGCATGACGCAGGGTGTGCGGCGAGAGCGGTGCGGTAATTCCAGCCTGCTGCGCACACTTCTTGACGATGACCCAGAACATGGCCCGGGTCATACCGGCGCCGCGGGCGGTGACGAACAGGTCCTGCGTCTGCTGGCCGCCAAGGATCTCAGCGCGCGCCTGCTCCAAATAGCGCACCAGCCAGTCACGCGCAACCTCCCCGAACGGCACCAGGCGGATCTTTGCGCCCTTGCCCAAGACCCGCACCACGTGCTCTGACAAACTCACGTTGACCACTTTGAGCGTGACCAACTCGCTGACACGCAGTCCGCTGGCGTAGATCAGTTCCAGCATGGCCCGGTCGCGCAGGCCCAGCGGCGTCGCCACATCGGGCGCGGCCAGCAGCGCCTCGACCTGAGCTTGCGAGAGCGATTTGGGCACACGTAGCGGCCGCTTGGCCGACGGCATCTTGAGAGTCGGGTCGACGCGCACCCGGCCCTCGCGCAGGGCCCACCGGTAGTAGCGCCGTAGCGCCGCCAGGCGCCGGTTGGCCGAGGTGGCCTGGGTCTTCGCGTGACGGGCGGCGAAATAGCCGGCCAGGTCATGCTCTGCCGCGGCATCGAGAGCCACGCCCTGCCCGGCCAGCCAGACGCAGAAGGCGCCCAGGTCACGCCGGTAGGCGTCGAGGGTGTTGCGGGCCAAGCCCTCCTCGAGCCAGAGGGCGTCGATGAAGAGGTCGACCGCTGGATCGGACCTTGCCCGGGCGTCGTCGCCAGAGCCGGCGCCAGCGCCGACTGCTGCGTGGCGGGCTTTCAATGCAGAGGACGCGCGGGCAGACGTGTTCTCGGTACGGGTCTCAATCGAGACGGAGCTTGGCGGTGTCCACCACGTTCTTGTAGACCTTGAATTCGGCCTCGATCTGCGCGGCGAATTCCTGCGGCGAGTTGCCGATCACCAGGGAACCGGTGTCCTCGATGCGCTTACGCACCGCCGGGTCCTGCAGGGCCTTCATCGTGCCGGTGTGCACCTTGTCGACCACATCTCGGGGCAGGCCCTTGGGGCCGAGGATGCCGTAATAGGCCATGCGGTTCACTGGCTCCAGGCCCAACTCCTTGAAGGTGGGCACATTGGGCAGCACCGCCAGGCGCTGCGGCGCGGCCACCGCAATTGCGACCAGCTTGCCTTCCTTGATGAAGGGAAGGGCAGAGGGCAGGTTGTCGAAGATCACGGGTACATGGCCCGCGACGGTGTCATTCAGGGCCGGACCCGCGCCGCTGTAGGGGACGTGCAGGATCAATGCGCTGGTGAGACTCTTGTACAGCTCCATCTGCAGGTGGCCGATGCCGCCGGTGCCGGAGGACGCGAAGGAGTACTTGCCCGGGTTGTTCTTGAGAACTTCGAGGAAGGTCTTGTGGTCCTTAGCCGGGAAGCTTGGGTGCACCGCGATCACGTTGGGTGTGGCCGCGATGTTGATGATCGGAGTGAAGTCGGTGAGTGGGTTGTAAGGCGTCTTGGGATTGATCGCCGGATTGGTTGCAGTGGTCGAAACGGTGGCTACGCCCAGGGCATAACCGTCGGGCGCCGAGCGGACGGTTTCACCCGCACCGACGATGCCGCCGCCGCCTGCCCGGTTTTCTACCACCACGCTCTGACCCATGACCTTGCCCAGGGGCTCGGAGATGACCCGCGCCACGATGTCGGTGGTGCCGCCGGGTGCGAAGGGCACCACCAGACGCACCGGCTTGTTCGGATAGGCCTGAGCCAGCGCAGAGCCGGCGCTGGTGGCCAACAGGGCGCAGGCAGACAGGGACAGGGCAAACCATTGGCGGCGTTTCATCGCATTCCTCTCGAGGATGGTGGCTGGAAAGGCGCCCATATTAGCGGCGGACGGAGCGACCGGCCATGGGGATTGGCCCCCAGGACGCTAGGGAATATTTCAAGCACCCGCCAGGGCAGGCCTCTGGAAAGCGCGCCTTGGCGCTGTTGAGGGCAGGTCTGCGAGGGGCCCGCGCCCCCTTGGTATCCTCAGCGGGTGAATTTCTTCGAGCTGCTGTTCCCGGATTTTTCCCTCATCGTCATCGGCTGGCTCATATGCCGCTACACCGCGCTGGGACGCGACGTGTGGCAGCGGGTCGACGGCCTGGTCTACTACTTTCTGTTTCCGGTGCTCCTGTTCCAGGCCATCGTGCGAAAGCCACTGGACCTGGGCGCGACCTCGAACATGATCGCCGCCGGCCTGACCCTGGCGGCCACCGGCATCGCACTGGCCTACGCCATCCCCCACCTGCCCTGGCTGCGCCGGCATGTCGACATCCGTGAGCATGCCGCGAGTGCGCAGATTGCGTTTCGCTTCAACAGCTACATCACCCTGGCCATCGTCGAGCGCATGGCTGGCGGCCCCGGGGTGGCGCTGGTGGCGCTACTGATCGGAATTTGCGTCCCAGTGTTCAACGTGGCGGCGGTCTGGCCAATGGCGCGTCATGCGGGCACGCACTTCGGCGCAGCGCTGGTGCGTAATCCGCTGATCATCGCCACCGTCTCGGGCCTGGCAGCAAATCTGGCCGGCCTGTCCCTGCCAGGCTGGATGGAGCCAGCGGCGACCCGCATCAGCCAGGCGGCCATCGCCATGGGCCTGATGGCCGCCGGGGCTGGCATGCAGTTCGCCAGTCTGGGCCGGACCAAGGCCTTGGCGGTTTCGGTGCTGATGGTCAAGCACCTGTGGATGCCACTGGCCGCATTTCTCATCGCGCGCCTCCTGCGCCTGGACCCGCTGCAGACCGGCGTTTTGCTGGCGTTTTCTGCCATGCCCACTGCGCCCTCGAGCTACGTGTTGGCCAGCAAGATGGGCTACAACGGCCCCTTGGTGGGCGCTTTGGTCACCCTCTCCAATGCGCTCGGCGCGGTCAGTCTGACCTTCGCCCTGGGGCTGCTCAAGCCCCTGTCCTGAACCGGCGCGCTCAGCCTGCCTGGGCCAGGGCCCAGGCCACATGCGACCGCACCAGGTCGCTGGGGTGCGCGGACCGCGCCTGCAGGGCGCGCGCCAAGGCTTCGCGTTCGGCACCGGGCGCCAGTTGCCGCAGGGCATTGCCGGCCGCCACCGCCACATTGCGCAGCCAGCGCTCATGGCCGATGCGGCGGATCGCGCTACCCTCGGTGCGGCGCAAAAACTCCGGCTCGTCCCAGGACAGCAGCGACGCGAGCGTACTGCCCGCCAGGCCCTCACGCGGATCGAAATCCGGCAAGGGGCTGCGCTGGGCAAACTTGTTCCAGGGACAGGCCAGCTGACAGTCGTCGCAGCCGTAGATGCGGTTGCCCATTAGTGGCCGCAGGTCCTCCGGGATGGGGCCCGGGTGCTCGATGGTGAGGTATGAGATGCAACGGCGTGCGTCCAGTCGCCCCGAGCCCACGATGGCGCCGGTGGGACACAGGTCCATGCAGGCGCTGCAACTGCCGCAATGGGCCTCGACCGGCACCGTGGCCGGTAGCGCCAGATCCAGAAAGATCTCGCCGAGGAAAAACATCGAGCCGGCCTCCCGGTGCAGCACCAAGGTGTGCTTGCCCCGCCAGCCCAGGCCACTGCGGGCCGCCAGCTCGGCCTCCAGGACCGGCGCGGAGTCGGTGAACACGCGGTGGCCCAGCGGCCCCACGCGGCCCGCGATGCGATCGGCCAGCTTCTGCAGGCGGGCGCGCAGCACCTTGTGATAGTCCCGTCCGCGGGCGTAGAGCGACACCACGCCCTCGGTCGGCCGCGCAAGCCGCTGCCACTCGAGGGCTTGCCAGTCTTCGGCGCCATGCTGGGGCAGGTAGTCCATGCGGGCGGTGAGCACGCTGACCGTGCCCGGGACCAGTTCTGCCGGCCGCGCCCGCTTGAGGCCGTGCGCCGCCATGTAGCCCATCTCGCCGTGGAAGCCCAGGTCCAGCCAGTCGAGAAAACCCTGCTCGGCGGAGGAAAGATCGATACCCGCCACGCCAATTTGGGAGAATCCGAGCTCATGGGCCCAGCGCCCGATCTCTGCGACCAGGGAAGGACCGTCAAACTCGCCGTGACCGCTACCGGATTTCACCCACCGATTGTAGGAACACCCCTGCCGCCGCCCCGCTGTCTACGCTGGCGTTCGGAGCAGGACACCGCCGCGTTCGCCCAGGCGCTGGCCGCCCGCGACGACATCCGTGATGCGTTCATCGAACTGCGCGGCGAGCTCGGCGCCGGCAAAACGACCTTTGTGCGTCACCTGCTGCGCGCGCTAGGCGTCGCGGGCCGGATCAAATCCCCCACCTACGCGGTGGTCGAGCCCCACGAGGCCCCGCCCGCCCGGGCCGGCGGCCCGCCGCTGGCGATCTGGCACTTCGACTTCTACCGCTTCAACGACCCCCGCGAGTGGGAGGATGCTGGCTTTCGTGACCTGTTCGCCCGTTCAGGCCTGAAACTGGCCGAGTGGCCCGACAAGGCCGCCGGCCTGCTGCCCACCCCCGACCTCGTGCTCACTCTAGACACCCTAGAAGACGACAGCCGCCAGGTCACGGTCTGCGCCGGCAGCGCTCGCGGGGTGCGGCTGATGGAGGGCGGATGAAGCGGCTGGCCTCCCATCATCCGGTGTCCATTCAGGTCGGAGCATCAGAGACCGGCGCCGGCTTGCGACGCCGGGACCTAATTCAGGCCGGCACCCTGGTTCTGCTCCTGGGCGCGCAGCAGATCGCGCGTGGTGCCGGCATCCTCTCGGTGCGGATCTGGCCCGCACCCGACTACAGCCGGGTCACCATCGAATCCGACGCCAATCTGGTGACCCGCCAAACCCAGATCACCAACCCGCCGAGGCTCGCGGTCGATATTGATGGCGTTGAGCTTTCGCCCCAACTGCGCGAGCTGGTGGCCAAGGTGCGGGCGGACGATCCCAACATCGCTGGCATTCGTGTCGGCCAGTACCAGCCGGGAACGGTGCGTCTGGTGATCGATCTCAAGCAAGCAGCCCTGCCCCAGGTCTTCAATCTGGCGCCGGTGGAGCCCTACAGGAACCGACTGGTGCTGGACTTTTATCCGGCGCGGGCGGTCGACCCGCTTGAGGCGCTGATCGCCGAGCGCACGCAGACGCGCGGGCCGGTGATGGGACCGGTGACCCCACCCGCCCCCCTGCTCCCTCCCAGCAGCGACCCCCTGGGCGCGCCGGGACAACTCGCCCGCGTGTACGACAGCGCCTCGACGCCAGCCCCCAGAGGGGTGAAGTGGGCCCGTGATTCAGATGAACGTCACGGGAGTCGAGGTCGCCTACGGAGACCGGCAGGTCCTCCGCGGCTGCGATCTGCGTGTCACCCGCGGAGA
>JAURKV010000282.1 GCA_030831585.1 Ramlibacter sp.
ATCGCGCCCATCACCATGAAGACCATGCCCTACGACCCGGTGCGCGACCTGGTGCCCATCACGGGTGTCGGCCAGGTGCCGTTCTTCCTGGTGGTCAACCCCGCGTTGCCTGTCCGCACGTTGGAGGAGTTCATCGCCTATGCCAGGGCCCAAGGCGAAAAGCTCAACTATTCCTCTTTCGGCAACAACACCTCCAACCACCTAGCCGGCGAGCTGTTCAAGTCGCTCACCGGCACACGGGGCGTGCACGTGCCGTACAAAGGAAGCGGGCCGTCGATCGTCGACCTGATCGGCGGCCAGGTCCAGTACAGCTTCGACACGCCGCCTGCGGTGATCGAACACGTGCGGGGCGGCAAGCTGCGCGCACTGGCCGTGGCCTCGCGCCAGCGCCTGCCCAACGCGCCTCAGGTGCCCACGTTTGCCGAAGCCGGCCTGCCCGCGTTCTCGGGCGGCACCTGGTTTGGCCTGCTGGCACCCGCCAAGACGCCGCGCGCCGTGATCGACCGCGTCAATAGCGAAGTGGTAGCCCTGCTCACGGGCACCGACCTGGCCAAGGCCTTCAGCGACCGTGGCATCGTGCCGTTCCCGCAATCGCCCGAGGAGTTCGGCCGATTCGTGCAGGCCGAGGGGGCCAAGTGGAAGGACCTGGCGGCCAAGGTCGGCATCGTGGCCGAATGACGCGTACCGGCGCAACCCCGATGCGGACCCTGCTCACCCACGCCACGCTGATCGACTGCGTCGATCAGCAGCCCCAAGCCGACTGCGCCGTCCTGCTGCAGGACGGCAAGATCCACGACATCTTCCCAGCCGGCAGCGCGCCTGCCGTCGGCGATGCAGAGGTGGTCGACCTCAAGGGCGCGTACCTCTTGCCCGGCCTGTGGGACGTGCACATCCACCCCGACTACTTTCCGTCGCTGGCCGACATGCCGCTGCCCGAACAGGTCACGCTGTTCGGCCACAAGCTGCAGCAGGCGCTGCTCGAATCGGGCATCGTGGGCCTGCGCTGCGCCGGCGCTCACCACTACATGGACGTGGCCTGGAAGCGCGCCTTCGACTCCGGCCAGCATCTGGGCCCGCGCCTGTTCGCGGCCGGCCACTTTCTCACCACCACTGGCGGTCACTTCCTCACCTCGGGCCACGCGCTCGAGGTCGACGGCCCCTACGGATGGGTCACGGCCATCCGCGAGCAGATCAAGAACGGTGTAGACCACATCAAGATGAACCTGTCGGGCGGCATCATGGGCCCGGCCTGGGACCTGCACCGCCATTCCTTTCTGCTGCCCGACGAGCTGAAGGCTGCCTTCGAGATCTGCAAGCTGCGCGAGTTCAAGGTGATGGCGCATGCCACCAACCCCGATGCAGTCAAGGCCGCCATCGTGGCCGGCGCGCACAGCATCGAGCACGGCTACATCCTTGACGACGAGTGCATCGAGCTGTTTCTCAAGCACGACACCTGGTATGTGCCCACGCTGTCCATCAGCCACCTGACACCCGGCCAGGCCACCAACGACTGGGAGAAGCGCTGGATCAAGAACCGCAACCTCGCAGCCTCCCTATGCTGCCGCGCCGACGCAGCGTCCGACGTGCACCAGCACGGCTTTCTGAAGGCGCTGAAGGCGGGCGTGAAGATGGCGCTGGGTTCGGACATCCGGCCCCTGAAGGACGCCGCGCTGCTCGAGCTCGGCCTGTGGGTGCGCGACGGCGCCACGCCCTGGCAGGCGCTGGTGGCGGCCACGCGCAACGGCGCGGCCATCTGCGGCATGGGTGAGCAGCTGGGCACGGTCGAGAAGGGCAAGATCGCAGACCTCATCGTGGTGGGCTCCAATCCACTGGAGGACATCAACAACTTGCGGCGCCTGAAGCTGGTGTTCAAGGACGGCCGCATCGTCTCCGACAAGCGCGCCAAGGCATCGTGATGCAGGCACCGTTTCGTATCGCCGTGGTCGGCGCTGGCATCGTAGGCACCAGCACCGCGCTGGCGCTGCGCAAGCGCGGCGCCGACGTCACGCTGATTGACCGGGACGAGCCTGGGTCTGGCTGCAGCGCCGGCAACTCGGGCGCGGTCAGTCCCGCGTCGGTCGCGCCGCTGGCCATGCCGGGCGTGCTGGCCTCGGTGCCTGGCATGCTGTTCGATGACGAGAGCCCGCTGTACCTGCCCCTGCGTCACCTGCCGCAGGCGCTGCCCTGGCTGCTGCGCTTCGTCGCATCGGCACGGCCAGCGGCGGTGCAGGCCGCCGCCGCGAAACTGAACGCCATCCATGCCGGCGCGCTCGAAGCGCACGAGGCCATGACACGCGAACTGGGCGTGCCCGAGCTGTTCCTGCGCCAGGGCCACCTGCACCTGTACCCCGACGCTGCAGCGCTGGCCAAGGACGCCGGCGGCTGGCGGCTGCGCGAGTCCTACTGCTTCAAGGCCGAACGGCTGGACCGTGGCGGCATCGAGGCGCTGGAGCCCGGCGTCGCGGCGCGCTACCAGGTCGGCATGTTCCTGGCCGACCACGCCACCATCCTCAATCCACTGCGCTACGTGCAAGCCATGGCCGGCGCCTATGCCAGAGCCGGAGGCCGCGTGGTGCGCGCCGGTGTCGACGGCCTGCTGCCCGAAGGCGGCCGGTGGCGGCTGCAAGGCCCGACGGAGTCGCCGTTCGACCATGTGGTGGTGGCCGCCGGTGCGTGGTCCAAGGCGCTGCTGGCGCCGCTTGGCGTGCACCTGGCGCTGGAGAGCCAGCGTGGCTACCACCTGCAGTTCGAGGGCGCGCGCGACGTGGTGTCGCGCACCGTCATCCTGGCTGACCGCAAGGTGTTTGTCACGCCGATGGAAGAAGGTCTGCGCGTCGGCGGCACAGTCGAGATCGGCGGGCTGGTCGCACCGCCCGACGAGCGTCGTGCGGCCGTGTTGGGGCGCATCGCGCGCGACACCTTCAAGGGGCTCGAGAACCTGCCCACCCGCACCTGGATGGGCCATCGTCCTTGCATGCCCGACTCGGTGCCCGTGGTCGGGGCAGCAGAAGGCCATCCGGGCCTGTGGCTGGCCTGCGGCCACGGCCACCTGGGCCTGACCGATTCACTCAACACCGCGCAGCAGATCGCCCAGGCGCTGCTCGGCGCCGCCCCGGTTTCCACGCGGTCCGGCGTCGCGCTGGCCGCGGCCTGAGCGCCCTTGCTTTCCCCAGGAGTCTTCATGCTGCCATCCCTCTCCCGCCGCGCGGTCATCGTTGCTGCGTCCCTCGCGCTGGCCACCAGCGCGGCTATCGCCCAGGCCTGGCCCGCAAAGCCGATCCGGATCGTCGTGCCGTTTCCGGCCGGCGGCTCCACCGACATCGTCGGCCGCCTGCTGGCCGACAAACTGTCGCAGTCGCTGGGGCAGGCCGTGGTGGTCGACAACCGCGCGGGCGCCGGCGGCACCAGCGGGTCCGACGTGGCGGCCAAGTCGGCGCCCGACGGCTACACCTTTCTGCTGGGCACCAGCAGCACGCACGCCATCGCGCCGGCGTTGTATCCCAAGCTGGCCTACGACCCGGTCAAGGACTTCGCGCCCGTGTCGTTGGTGGGCACCGCCACCATCCTGATGGTGGTGCACCCCTCGGTGCCCGCGAAGTCGGTGGCCGAGTTCGTAGCGCTGGCCAAGGCCAAGCCGGGCTCGATGATGTTCGGCTCCACCGGCAACGGCAGCGTGTCGCACCTGACAGCCGAGTACTTCAAATCGCTGGCCGGCATCGACATGCAGCACGTCCCCTACAAGGGCGACACACCGATGACGCTGGACCTGGTGGCCGGCCGCGTGCAGGTGGCGTTTGGCACCGCGGTGGCCTTCCTGCCGCAGGTACAGGGGGGCAAGCTCAACGCGCTGGCGGTCACCGATGCCAGGCCGTCGCCAGTGGCGCCGCAGCTGCCCACCGTGGCCGCGTCAGGGCTGCCCGGCTTCGAGGTGCTGCAGTGGTTCGGCCTGCTGGCACCGGGCGGCACGCCCCGGGAGATCGTGGCGCGCGTCAATGCCGACATCAGCAAGGCGCTGCAGCAGCCCGACGTGCAGGAAAAGCTCAAGGGCCTGGGCATGCAGATCGTCGGCGGCCCACCCGAGCAGTTCGGCAGCTTCATGCGCGCTGAGGCCGTCAAGTGGGGAAAGATCGTCAAGGATTCGGGCGCGAAGGTCGATTGAAGCGTCGTTGGATGGCGGTCGCACGTGCTCGGTAGGTAACGCGCCGTTCTGGCGGGGCGGTGAAGACGGCCCCACCCATCCGCTCAGGTCCTGACGCTCTGGTGAGCGGCATCCATGCCGGCAATACCCATGACGAGGTCAGCTTCGGTCTACCCGTCGGCAACGAGGCACTTTGATGTCCCTGCGTGCCTATGTTCCTGATGCTAGCGACGTGGTGTGGCTGGAATTCGATCCGCAGGCGGGGCATAAACAGGCAGGTCACCGTCCTACAGACCTGGAGCCCCTAGCAAAAAGCCCCGCATGGTGCGGGGCTCTGAGCGCCCTCCGACTCGACTGAGCGAGTTAGCAGGTCTTGTTCTGGCGGAGAGGGTGGTAAGTCAATTTGCAATCCGCCCAAGCTCATAGCCTAACTTTGATTTTCAGACCTTCTTTCAACAGCACATCAGGAATGCGGCCGTCATCGCCGCAGGGTAAGTTGACCATTTTGTCGACGGCGCAGAGCACCGCCGCGTCCCAGGCTTTGTTGCCACTGGTGCTGATCACGTAACGATTCGCGATCTCACCGCTCTGTGTGGTCTTGACCAAAACCACCACCCAGGGTAATCGATTTCTTTGCTTGTGAGAGACCGAGCAGCATCGCCAGCGCGCCGGTCGGTGGTCTCTGGACGCCTTCTTCAAAACCGCGCTGCCAAGAAGGAAGTGACGTATTGGCTCAGCTTCTTAAGCGCTGAAGTCAGCCCAATACTGGCAGGAGAGGCAGCAGTTGGATGACGAGGACGGCGAGGAAAGCTGTCTGGGCCACCATCAGCACTATTGGCCGCCAGCCTACCGAAAAGATGTCCCTCAATTGGGTCTTCATCCCGATGGCAGCCATCGCAGCCACCAGACAGACATGTGACACATCCACGCCGATCGCCACGGCCTGCGCTGGCAACAGCCCGGTACTGTTGAGCCCGACCAAGACGGCGAACGCGATGGCAAACCAGGGCAACAAGGGAGGACGGCGGCTGTCGGCAGGGACTGCCTTCTGCGTGGTCGGCTCAATCAAAGGGTACCGCTGTATCAACCAGGCGGTTAGCAAGATGACCGGTAGCAGCATGGAGACCCGCAACAGCTTCACGACGGTCGCGAGGTCTCCGGCTTCGTTGGAAATACTGTAGCCGGCGCCTACGACCTGAGCCACATCGTGGATGGTGGCACCGATAAAAAAACCGGCAGCCAGACTGTCCAAGCCTAGCCATTGCGCCAACACGGGGTAGGACACCATCGCGAGGGTGGACAGGGTGCTCACGCCGATCACAGTAAACAAAGTGGCCCGCTCCTTCAGTGGATGGGCAGGCAAGGTGGCCGACAAAGCCAGGGCCGCTGAGGCCCCGCAGATGGCTACCGCCCCCGCAGTTAGCAGCCCGAAAAATAGCTTGAATCCCATCAGCCGCGCGAGCAAGCTCCCAAAAAGGATCGTTAGGCACACCGCCAGGCACACCGCAACTACCGGCTGCCACCCTAAGGAGCCGACCTGGTCCACCGTCAATCGCAGCCCTAGCAAGGCCACGCCCATTCGAAGTACTTGGCGGGCGGCAACGTCGATACCAGCTGCACTGCGCTGATCCTTAGAAAGGAAGTTCAGGGCCATTCCCAACAGCAGGGCAAACAACATGACCGGCGCATCGTAGTGTCGAGCGAGAAACATCGCCGCAAGGGCGACCACTGCGCTAAGGGTGAAACCGGGGCCATATAGACGCCACTGCTGCAGCCAACGAGACGGCCACTGTGCAGTGCGCATCAAAGTCAGGCCCCCTGCCTAATCAAGTGGTCGCCGAACTGATCACGCAGTCGATTCTTCTGTACCTTACCTGTAGCCCCCAGCGGGATCGCGTCGACAAAGACTACATCGTCCGGGGTCCACCACCTTGCGATCTTGCCCTCGAAAAAGGCCAGCATTTGCTCGCGCGAAAGCTCATGACCGGGCTTTTTGACAACGATCAGCAGCGGCCTCTCGTCCCATTTGGGATGGCGGGCCGCCACACAGGCAGCCATGGCGACGGCCGGATGCGCCATTGCAATGTTCTCTAGGTCGATGGAGCCGATCCACTCGCCGCCAGACTTGATCACGTCCTTGCTGCGGTCCGTGATGTTCATGAAGCCGTCCGCATCGATGGTGGCCACGTCACCGGTGGGAAACCAGCCGTCAACCAAGGGCGAGGCCTGGCCTTTCAGATATTGGTCGATGACCCAGTAGCCACGCACCATCAACTCGCCCGAGGCCTTGCCGTCCCAGGGCAACTCCCGACCCGCCTCGTCGGCGATCTTCATGTCGATACCGAACACGCCGCGGCCCTGCTTGGCCTTGATTGCCTGCTGCTGCTCGGCGCTGAGCGCTTGCTGGTAGCCCTTGAGGGTGCCCACGGTGCCGATTGGTGAAAGCTCGGTCATTCCCCAGGCATGAATGACCTGTACGCCGTAGCCCTGCTCGAAAGCCTGCATCATGGCCGGCGGGCAGGCCGAGCCGCCGATCACGGTACGCTTCATGCTGCTGAACTTCAGACCCTGCGCCTGCACATACGCCAGCAGGCCCTGCCAGACCGTGGGCACGCCGGCCGACAGGGTCACGCCCTCGCCCTCGAAGAGCTCGTGCAGCGACTTGCCGTCCAGACCTGGTCCGGGCAGCACCAGCTTGGCCCCGACCATGCAAGCCGAGTAGGGCAGCCCCCAGGCGTTGACGTGGAACATAGGCACGACCGGCAAGATGGCGTCGCGCGCGGACAGGTTCAGCGCATCAGGCAGTGCCGAAGCAAAGGTATGCAGCACCGTGGAGCGGTGGCTGTAGAGCACGCCCTTGGGATTGCCCGTGGTGCCGCTGGTGTAGCACAGGCTCGATGCACTGTTTTCGTCCAGCTCGGGCCAGTCGTAGGCGTCGTCCTGGCCCGCGATCAGATCCTCGTAGCAGACCAGGCCGGGGATCTTGCTCGCTTCAGGCATATGGCTGCGGTCGGCCATGAGGACGAAGTGGCGCACCGTACTCAGGCGCGCCGCCACAGCCTCTACCAGAGGCAAGAAGGTCTTGTCCAAGCACAGCACCTGATCCTGAGCGTGGTCGACAATCCAGACCAACTGGTCGGGATGCAGCCGCGGATTGAGCGTGTGCAGCACCCGGCCCGAACCTGAAACGCCGTAATAAAGCTCCAGGTGACGGTAACCATTCCAGGCCACGGTGGCCACGCGCGCCCCCTTCTCCAGCCCCATGGCGTCCAGTGCCTTGGCCACCTGCCGAGAGCGCGATGCCAGCGCCGCGAAGCTGTAGCGGTGGAGGTCGCCCTCCACCCGGCGCGAGACCACTTGCTGCGTGCCGTGGTGACGCTCGGCGTGCGTGAGCAGCGCAGAGATCAAAAGGGGGCGGTTCATCATCAGGCCATGCATGGTCGGCTCCTGAAATAGCGGACGAAAAAAATGCACCGGCTCAGCCGGTGCACGCGCGCGCAAGGGCAGCGGCTTACTGCAGCTTGATGTTGAACTGCTTGACTGTTGCGGCATTGCGATCGAAGTCGGCCCGCACCGCGGCCGCCAGCTGCGCCGGCGGGGTCAGCGGCTCCATGTCAAAGCCGGCGCCCACCAGACGGTCACGCACCTTAGGCGCACCTGCAGCCTTGACCAAAGCGGCGTTGATCTTGTCGATCAGTGCCGCGTTCACCTGCGACGAGGCGATCACTCCGACCCAGTTGCTGTACTCGATCTCCGGGTAGCCCTGCTCGGCCATGGTCGGCACATTGGGCAGTTGCGGTGAGCGCGTTCTGGAGGCGATGCCATAGGCCTGCACCTTGCCCGATGCGATCAGCGGCTTGGAGGTGGCCATGCCGTCAAACATGATGGGGATCTGCCCCCCCATCACCTGCTGCAGCGCCGGCGGCGAGCCGGGGAAAGGTATGTGCTGCATGTCCAGCCCGGCCCTCTGGTTGAGGATCATGCCAGCGTAGTGGGAGGCGGTGCCAGCGCTGTAGGAAGCAAAACTGATCTTGCCGGGGTTGGCCTTGACCCAGGCCAGCAGCGACTTCGTGTCCTTGGCCTCCAGCGTGGGCGCGCCGATGAGCACCATGTAGGCACGAGCGATCGCGGTCACGGGCTTGACGTCCTTGAGCGGATCGAAGGCCGTCTTCATGACATGCGGAATCTCAGTCAGTACATTGCTGGCGGTCATCATGATCGTGTTGCCGTCGGCCGATGCCTGCAGCAGCGCCTGCACGCCGATGCCGCCGCCAGCGCCGGGCTTGTTGTCCACGATCACCGGCTGTCCGATGTCGGTCGAGAGCTGGTCGGCCACGATGCGCGCCACCACATCCATGGTTCCGCCGGCCGGCGCCGGCACGATCAGCTTGACCGGCTTGTCGGTCCAGGCCATAGCGGCGGGCAGCGCCAGCACCAGGCTGGCAGCACACAGTGCGCGGCGGGTGAAGTGGCGGATGGGTGTGGGCATGGTGGGTCTCCTCGGCTTGGGTGAAGGGCTACCGGCCAGCCTGCGGGCCTGGCCTTTGGGGTGCGAGACGCATCGTAGGAGCGCGGGTCTGTCGCAGCTTGACAATCCATGCCACAAACTGTCGAATTTGGGACATCGATGACCGCGTTTCTACCCATCGTCCGAAGCGTCACCCTGGATGGCTTTGCGGCCCTGTGCCGCGAGCATGGCCTGAACGCACAGGCCCTGCTGCGCCAAGTAGGGCTGCATCCGCGCAGCCTGCTGGACCCGCAGACGCCGCTGGCCGCCGAGGCCGTACACCGCCTGCTCGAGACCAGCGCACGTGCCAGCGGCCTGAGCGATTTCGGGCTTCGGCTGGCGGCCCGCCGCAGCTTTGCCAGCCTGGGGCCGGTCAGCCTGCTGATCAAGGGCCAGAACAGCGTGGGCGACGCCCTGCACACTCTGCTGGGCTACCTGCGCCTGCTCAATCCCTCGTTAGTGGCCAGCCTGGTGCCACGAGGCGGCGCGGTGGTGCTGCAGGAGGAACTGGCCGGGGCCGGCGCGCAGGCGGCGCAGTCCATCGAGCTGGCGCTGGGCATCATGCACACCACCTTGCGCGAACTCCTGGGGCGGCGCTGGCAGCCGGTCTCGGTGCATTTTCAGCATGCGGCGCCAGATTCACGGGGCGGGCATGAGAAATTTTTTGGCTGCCGGGTGCGCTTTCGCGATGGCTTCAATGGCATCGCGCTGCGGCCGGCGGATCTGCAGGCGCAGCCGGAAGGCGGCGATCCGGGCCTGGCGCGGCTGGCCAGGCAGGTGCTCGACGGGGCGCTCGAAAGCGCCCAGGGACCGGCGGCTGTAGTTCGCCAGCTGGTGATGGCGCTGCTGCCAGGCGGCGGTTGTACCGCGGCCCTGGTGGCCCGGCACCTGGGCGTGGACAGGCGCACCCTGCACCGTCACCTGGCAGCCCAGGGTGAAAGCTTTTCCAGCCTGCTGCAAGGCCTGCGCTGCGAGTGGGTGGTCAAACACCTGCGGCATGGCCAGTTGCCGCTGGCTGACTGCGCCACCTTGCTGGGCTTTTCCAGCCAGAGCGCGTTTGCTTATTGGTTTCGCTGCCAGTTTGGCTGCAGCGTCAGTCGGTGGCGGCAGGGCGAGGCTTGTGCTCCACCATATGCAGGCGCCACCGCTGCGGCGCCTGCCCAAACTGCGCGCTGAACCAGCGCGTGAAGGCACTGGGCGCGCTGTAGCCCAGCATCTGCGAGATCGCCACCATGGAGTGGCGGGGGTTGTCCAGGTAGCGTTGCACCAGTTCGGTCCGCACCTCGTTGACCAGGGCGCTGAAGTCCACGCCCGCCGCGTCCAGCCGCCTTTGCATGGTGCGAACGCTCAGGCCCAGGGTTTGGGCCACGTAGGCGCTGCTGGCCTGGCCGCTGGCCAGCATCAGGTAGATCGCCTTGCGCACCTCTTGCACCGTCGAGGGCTCGGGCAGGTCGGGCATGGCGTCGACCAGGCGCTGTGCGTACTGGGCCAGCGCAGGGGCTGCCGAGGGGTTGGGGGCGGCCAGGTCGGCGGCGTGGCAGACCAGGCCGTTGAAGTCGCTGTCGAAATGCACTGTGCAGCGAAAAAAGCGCTTGTGCAGGCTGGCGTCGCGCGGCGCCGAATGCGTGAAGTTCACGCTGGCCGGCCGCCAGCTGTTGCCCAAGACCGCGCTGCACAGGCGCAGGAGCACGCCCATGGCCAGCTCATTGGCTTGCCGCGCCGGCAGGCCTGAGATCACTTCCTCGCGCAGGATCACCGAGTTGCCGGCGTCCTCGACCTTGAGCGCCAGCGAATCGTTGATCAGATGCCGGTAGGCAATCGTCGTCTGCAGCGCGTCGCGCAGCGTCGGCTGGTGGCTGATCAAGAGGCTCACCATGCCAAAGTCGGCGAGCTGCCGTGTTTGCGCCATGCGCAGGCCGAACTGCTCGTCATCGCAGACCTGCGCGGCCAGCTCCAGCAGGCTGACCACGGCCTCGGCCGGAATGCGCTGATCCGGGTCGTCGAGCAGGGCCCGGCTCAGCCCCACCTTGCGCAGCAATGGCAAGGGGTTCACGCCGCGCTCGCGGATGACCTCAAAGAAATTGGTGAGCGCTGCCGCGCGGACCTGATTGGGCATGGCACGAAATGATAAGGCTTTGGCATGGGATGCAAAGCGGCTGCGGAGCCGACTGCCTACATTGCCCCTCACCGACGGGGCCCGTCTGGCGACCCCGTACACAGAACATTCGCAAGGAAACCCATGGCTAAAGTCATACGCATGCACCGCACCGGCGGCCCGGAGGTCTTGCAGCTCGAAGAGGCCGAAGTCGGCCAACCCGGCCCGGGCCAAGTGCGGCTGCGCCACGGCGCAGTCGGCCTCAATTACGCGGATACCTATTTCCGCAACGGGACCTACCCCGTGCCTCTGCCCAGCGGCATGGGGGTGGAAGCGGCCGGCACCGTACTCGAAGTCGGCGAGGGCGTCAGCCATGTCAAGCCCGGCGATCGCGTGACCTACACCGGCTTCATCAACACCTTGGGCGCCTACAGCGACGAACGCCTGGTGCCTGCAGCGCCCCTGATCAAGCTGCCCGATGCCATCTCATTCGAGACCGCCGCGGCCATGACCATGCGCGGCCTGACCTCAGCCTACCTGATGCGCCGCATCCATAACTTCAAGCCGGGCGACACGGTGTTGCTGCATGCGGCGGCCGGCGGCGTGGGCCTGATCGTTGCGCAGTGGGCCAGGCTGTTGGGCATCTCCGTCATCGGCACGGTCTCGACCGAGGAAAAGGCTGCTCTGGCGAGGGCCCACGGCGTCGTGCACACCATCAACTACAGCCACGAGAACGTGGCCGAGCGTGTGAAGGAGTTGACGGGCGGCCGCGGCGTGGATGTAGTGTTCGACAGCGTGGGCCGCGACACCTTCATGACCTCGCTCGACAGCCTGCGCCGACGCGGTCTGATGGTTTGTCTGGGCACGGCCAGCGGCACCATCGAAGGCTTCAACCCCAACCTGCTAGCCATGAAAGGCTCGCTCTACCTCACCCGACCGGCGCTCGCAGACTACATTGCCGACCCGCTTGAAAAAGCCGCACTGGCCGACGAGATCTTCGGCCATGTGGCGACCGGGCGCATCAGCATCGAGGTGATGCAACGCTACGCGCTGGAAGATGCGGCGCAGGCGCACCGCGATCTTGAAACCCGCAAGACCACGGGCTCGTCCATCCTGGTCGTCTGAAAGCCCGCTGAGGAGACAAGAACATGCGAGTCGAACCCCTGACCTGCGCCCTTGGTGCCGAACTGCTGGACGTGAGCCTGGCCAACGCAGCGCACGATGCCGGCCTGTTTGAAGCCATAAAGGCCGAGCTGCTCAGACACAAGGTGCTGTTCCTGCGCGACCAGGACATCAGCCGCGCCGACCATGTGCGCTTTGCACGCCGCTTCGGCGAGCTGGAAGACCACCCCGTGGCCGGCAGCGACCCCGATCACCCGGGCCTGGTGCGCATCTACAAGTCGCCCGATCAGCCCAACGACCGTTACGAGAATTCCTGGCACACCGACGCTACCTGGCGCGAAGCCCCTCCCATGGGCTGCGTGCTGCGCTGCGTGGAGTGCCCGCCGGTGGGCGGCGACACGATGTGGGCCAATATGGCCCTGGCCTACGAGAAGCTGCCGCAGGACGTCAAGGACGAGATCGCGCCGCTGCGCGCGCGGCACAGCATAGAGGCCACCTTTGGCGCGGCCATGCCCATGGAAAAGCGCCTGGCCCTTCATGCGCAATTCCCCGACGCCGAGCATCCGGTGGTGCGAACGCACCCAGAGACCGGCGAGAAGGTGCTCTTCGTGAACGGCTTTACCACGCACTTCACCAACTACCACACGCCCGCACGGGTGCGCGTGGGCCAGGACTACACCCAGGGCCGCACGCAGCTGCTGGATTACCTGATCAGCCAGGCCGCCATCCCCGAATACCAGGTGCGCTGGCGCTGGCAGCCCAATTCGGTAGCGATCTGGGACAACCGCGCCACCCAGCATTACGCCGTCATGGACTACCCGCCCTGCCACCGCAAGATGGAGCGCGCAGGCATCATCGGCGACAAGCCCTTCTGAAGACTCACCCCGGAGACACGCATGAACTTCCTCGACGGCCACCTCTTCCCCGAGAACCAGCAACCCCTGGTCATCACCGCCGCGCCCTATGCGCCTTCATGGGTTCCCCAGGATTTCCCCGAAGACATTCCAGTCACCATGGAAGAGCAGATCCAGAAAGCCGTGGACTGCTACGAGGCCGGCGCCACCGTGCTGCACCTGCATGTGCGCGAGCTCGACGGGCGCGGCAGCAAGCGCCTCTCTAAATTCAACGAACTGATTGCGGGCGTGCGCATGGCCGTGCCCGACATGGTGATCCAGGTGGGCGGCTCCATCTCTTTCGCGCCCGAAACCGACGGTGCGGCCGCCAAGTGGCTCTCGGACGACACCCGCCACATGCTGGCCGAGCTCGACCCCAAGCCCGACCAGGTGACAGTGACGGTCAACACCTCGCAGATGAACATCGTCGAGCACATGGAAGACGCCGACTTTGTGGGCACCTCCTTCCAGGACCCGGCGGTCTTCGGCACCTACAAGGAGATGACGGTACCGGCCCAGCCCGGCTGGGTGGAAGAGCACATCCGCCGCCTGAACGCGGCCGGCATCCAGAGTGCCTTCCAGTGCTACAACATCAACAGCTATGAGTCGGTCGAGCGCCTGATGCGCCGCGGCATCTACAAAGGGCCGCTGGTGCTCAACTGGGTGGCGATTTCTGGCGGCATGGACATGCCGCACATCTACAACTTCGCCAACTTCGTGCGCGCCCTGCCCGACGGCGCGGTGCTCACGGTGGAAAGCTCCATGCGCAATGTGCTGCCGGTCAATATGTGGGGCATCTCCATGGGTCTGCATGTGCGCTGCGGCATTGAAGACAACCTGTGGAACCAGGCGCGGACCGCCAAGTTCAGCACGGTCCAGCAGGTCAAGCAACTGGTGCGCATCTCCCAAGAATTCGGCCGACCGATTGCCACCGGCAAGCAGGCCAAGGAGATGCTGGGCATAGGCGTGTTCTACGACACCGTGGAAGAGTCACTCGCCGCCAATGGCATGGCGCCCAACCGGGGCGGCAACCAGGGCTTTCTCAAGAAAGCTGCCTGAGTCGGGATTGGGAGCATTCAATGTTTTAAAGAATCTTCAGATAGGTCGATGGTCATTAGAGCCATCGGGGAGGTCTAAAGCGGTCAACTCAATGACCATTTGAGGAGCTTACGGTGCAATCTTGCCTGTGGGTCCCATCCACAGAATTAGGGGGGTGGGGTGGGGTCAGGCTGGCCGGAAATCACAGTCGCAACAGGGAGGCCACGGGGTCGGCTAGCAGTTGCGATCACACCAAGGGGTACAGAGCAGCGTGCCAGCAGCGCAGCGGAACCACATTCCAAAGAAGGCAAGCGCATCTTCGTTTGGTATGTTTAATGGTATGCCGAAACAAAAAATCGCCCGGAAGGCGCATAGTTGCTTGGTATCTGGCGGGGCAGAAGAGATTGTTTAACTAACTCGCTCAGTTTTCGACCCCCCTTTTTTTGGTGGGGACGGGGATTCGAACTTTCCTACATCGGACGGCTTTCGACCCAAAGCCGCCACTCGAATTCAAAAGGTACGTTCAGAATCCAAAATGTTGATTCGGCGACAACCACATCAGCTGCCGGCGCTCCTGGGGGGTGAACATCGATTCATACGTGCGCAGCATGGGG
>JAURKV010000283.1 GCA_030831585.1 Ramlibacter sp.
CCCGGGTGTCGGTGGCCCTCGGCCCAGCGGAGCAGGCCCTCGCGGCTCAAGCCCGAAGGGCAAGGCAGGAACTGCGCCTGGGCGGCATGGGCGTGGTGACCCGCGAGGCCATGGTGGCCGTCCTCACGGTCATGCGCGTGGCCATGTGCGTGGCCATGTGCGTGGCCATCCGGGTGGTCCTGCGCGCCCTGCGTGGCGCGCGCGCCGGAGGCGGCTTGAATTCGCGCAAAGTGCTCCTGTACCTCGGCCCACGTGAATGAGCCCTGGGCCGAGCAGGCCACGGCCGCTTCTGGCCGTTCGGCCTGGAGGGCCTGTTGCAGAGTTCGCACGGGCGCGGCGTCAGCGCGGTCCGTCTTGGTGATCACCAGCAGGTCGGCCTGGCGAATCTGCGCCAAGGCCTCAGGGCGAGCATGCAGCTCGGACCAGGCGGTGGTGGCGCTGACCGCTACCACCACTCCGGCGAGCTGGTAGCGCTCGCGCAGGAAATCATCTGCCGCCAGCGCCTGGACCACCGGGCCCGGGTCGGCCAGGCCCGTGGTTTCAATCAGCACGGCGTCAAAGGCCGGGCGGCGGCGCTGCAGCCGGTCCCACCACATGTCGGTCAGGGCTTGCTCCAGACCGGGCAAGCCGGTGCAACAGATGCAGGCATTGGCCACCAGCGCGGCGCTGTCTACTGCACGCGCCAGCAAGCGGTCGTCCAGCCCGACCTCTCCGATCTCATTGACCACCAGGGCCGCCTGCGCCAGCGCGGGCTCCGCCAGCCAGCGGGTCAGCAAAGTGGTTTTGCCCGCACCCAGGTAGCCGGTGATGAGCCAGACCGGGGTGCGGGTAGACGCCATCAGACCTCCTGCGCCTGGTGCCCCAGGTGGGCGGAGATGGCCTGGGCCGTGGCAGCCACCATGGCCGCCAGGGCGCGCTGGCGAGGCGCGGTGAAGCGCTGCACCGGGCCAACGACTCCAACCGAGGCAACCGCCAAACCCCTGGCGTCAAAAATGGGCGCAGCAATCCCGCGCATGCCGACTTCGCTCTCCTCGTCGTCCACCGCATAGCCCTGGGTGCGGATCTTTTGCAAAAGCCGGGTGATAGCGGCCTTGTCGGTGAGGGTCTTGGGGGTGCGAGGGGCGAAGGTGCTGCGCATCACCGCGCTCACCTGCTGCGGCGGACCAAAAGCCAGCAAGGCCCGTCCCTCGCTGGTGCAGAAGGCCGGCTTGCGCACCCCCAGGTAGGAGCGGGGACGGATCGCCTGCTTGCTTTCAATATTGCGCAGGAAGACGACCTCGGTGTCGTGCAACACGGCCAGGTGGACCGTCTCGCCCGAGGTTTCGCACAGGGCCTGCAAATGCGGCACTGCCTGCTCCGACACGTTCATGCGCCGGCGCACCAGGGTGCCAATTGAAAACAGCAGAACGCCCAGGCGGTAGCGGCCGTCGGCCGCGTTTTGCTCCAAGAAGCCCTCCGCCACCAGCGTGCTGGCCAGCCGGTGGGCGGTGCTTTTGGCGACTCCCAGGCGCTTGGCCAGGTCGGTGATGCCCAGCTCGGGCTCCTCGGCGGTGAAGGCCTTGAGCAGGCGCAAGGCGCTGCCCACGGAGGACAGCTGACCGCTGGGCGTCGGTGACTTGTGGGCGTTCACCGTTGCGGGTCGATGGTCATGTGGATAGCGCCCTCGACACCGTCACCCACCAGGGACCGCAAGGCCAGGTCCACACCGTCAAGGCCGAAGCTGTGGGTGCTCATGGCGTGGACGTTGTGGCGGTTGGCCGCGATCAGCTGCAGCGCCAATTCGACCGACTCATAGGAGTGCCCGCGCATGCCCTGAACGGTGAGGAAGTTGGCAATGATGCGGTCGCTGTCGAAAGCCGGCACCTTCTGGCGCTTTTGTCCACCCAGGATGACGCGCCCGCGCTTGCGTGCCAGCTCGATCGCCGACACCACCGACTGCGGACCGCCGGAGGCGCAGTCGATCACCAGGTCAGCCATCATCCCACCGGTGAGGTCAGCCACGGTGTGCAGCAGGTCTTGGGCCTCAATGTCGATGGTGTGATGCGCGCCGAGGGCGCGGGCCATCGCCAGGCGCTGCCGGTCGGTTTCGTTGGACAGCCCGGTCACGATGATGCGCTCGGCCCCGGCCTCGCGAGCGCCCACCACGCAGGCCAGGCCTTGTTGACCGGGGCCCTGAATCACCACCGTCTGGCCCGGGCCTGCGCCGCCTTGCAGATAGGTCCACTCAATGCCGTTGGACAGCGGCAGTGCGAGCGCAGCGTGACGCGGCGACACACCGGCAGGCACGCGGTGGAACACGGTGTTGGCATGGAGGTACTGGTGCCGCGCGAAGCCACCCCACAGGCCAGGGGCCACGCTCAAGCCGGTGGCGCCGTAACGAAGGCCACCCAAGCGCCAGTCGGTGGCGTTGCACAGGCGGAAGTCGCCCGAGCGGCAGAAGTGGCAATGGCCGCAAGGCAGGTACTCCTCCAGCGCCACCAGGTCGCCCTCTTTCACCCCCCAGCGCTGCGCCGCTTGGGCGCCCAGCGCGGCGACATGGCCGACGCTTTCGTGGCCCAGGACCACCGGGCCGCGTGACTGGGGCAGGTTCTGGTAGTAGCCCCAGTCGCTGCCGCAGACGCCGGTCACCGCGACGGACAACAGGCCCGACCAGGCCTCCAGGGGTGGCAGGGGCAATTGCTGCAGCTCGGTTTTGCCCGGCGCGACGGCCACCGCGGCCAGTGTGCCGGTCATACGGTGGCGTGCGGCTTGCCGGCCTCGGCGCGCAGCGCGTCGCGGGCAGCGTCGTAGAAGGGTTTTTCCTTTGATGAGACGGCGGCCACCGAG
>JAURKV010000284.1 GCA_030831585.1 Ramlibacter sp.
CCGTCGATCAGGAGAAGCGTATGCCGACCGCTGCTGCCGCGGGTGATGATGCTAGCTACCTGGCCTGGCCCGCCATTGGAGTTGGTCTGCAAACCCGCCTCGCGGGACAGTAACTCCGGTAGGGTACGAGCAGAAGAGGCCTCGATGGCCGTCCGCTCGATGACTACGAGATCTGCCAGAACCTCGTCAGCGCGGGACTCGATGCGGGTGGCAGTCACCGTGATCGTTGGCAAGGCGGGCGCCACCTCGGGACGGGCCTGTGGCGCAAGGTTCGATTGAGCGAAAGCGCAGGGACTGAAGGACACGCCAACGGCCAGTAAGGCCGCACCGAGGCGCGATGCAAAAAGCACACGAATGGTCATGAGAAAGCACACAAACGAATGGCCCGCGCCGGATTCCCCGCCAGCGCATTGGGCGTCACGACCGGCAGTCCCGCTTGCGGCAGGGCCTGCCGGCCACCTCGTTGGCCGGTATCCGGGCTGGCGGATCGCCTCATCGCCTTCCCAGGCCCTTGCGGGCCCAGTGGCTGATTGATGAGGCGGGTGCGCACCCTCTATCTTGAGAGGACCTCGCACACTCCGCTTACCGTTGCGGGGGCAGCGCAGGTTGGGCCGGCGTTCGCACGCACTGGCCTTCCTGCTTCCCGTTGAACTGCGGTGTGAGAGCCACACCGCGAGCACCAACGGGACCATTCTAGGCCATCGACCTTCTCAAACCCTACAATATTGACCATGACCCAGGCCACGCCCATGGAGCAAATTGCCGAGCGCGTTGAGCGCCTGCTGCTGCGCCATGAGGAGCTCCAGCGCACCAACGCGCTGCTGGTCGCCCAGGTAGAGTCGCTCACCCAGGAGCGCGATTCACTCAAGTCCCGGCTGTCGGCCGCCCGCGCCCGGGTCGACGCCCTGCTCGACCGGCTGCCCGACGTGAAGAACACGTCCTGATCGCCGGCCACCGCCCTCTCCTCTATCGCTGACCGCCCCACCATGAACCAGATCGAAGTCCAGATCATGGGCCAGAGCTATCTGCTCGGCTGCCCCGAAGGGGGCGAGGCCCGTCTGCGCGAGGCGGTCGAGCGGGTCGATGGCGCCATGTGTCGTATTCGCGACGCCGGCAAGATCAAGGCACGGGATCGCATCGCGGTGTTGGCCGCGCTGAACCTCGCCTTTGACCTGAGTGACCGCGCTGCACAGGGACCCGCCCCGGCTACCGCGACTGCCGCCACCTCTGCGGCCAATGACGCCCAAGGCGACGATGCGGCCCGTGTGCAACAGTTGCTCGCCCGGCTGGACCAAGTACTCGCCGACGACGGCCGGCTACTCTGAGCGCCTACAATGAGGGTGTCTGCAGGGCGCGCCGGGTCTTATATTTCCTTGAACCAATGCTCTTAGAGCCCGGGCTTGGAACAAACCCCGCAAGCGTGATCATCTCGCGTCAGATGAACCCAATGCGGGGGTGACCTCGCCCACCTGAACCCCGGTTCAGGATGCTGGCCCGGCGGCACCTGCAGACACCTCTTCAACTCCTGCCCGCGTACTGGCCACACAGGCTTCGGGCAGAGACCACGACAAGAACAATTAACGGCCCCTCGCGCGGCTCGCACCTGAAGTGACTCTCGATCTCCTCCTCATTGTCGAGCTGGTCCTGCTCGGTATTTGCTCCGGCTTCTTGGCTGGCTTGCTGGGCATCGGCGGCGGCATGGTGATGGTGCCCTTCATCTCCTACTTCCTGGGCGCGCGTGGGGTGTCGCCGGAACTGGGGGTCAAGATGGCCATCGCCACCTCGATGGCCACCATCATGTTCACCTCCTTGTCCAGCGTGCGGGCTCACCACAAGCGTGGCGCAGTGCGATGGGACCTGGTGCGCTCGCTGGCGCCCGGTATCGTGGTCGGATCGCTTTTGGCCAGTCTCGGCGTCTTCAGCTTGCTCAAGGGCAGTTGGTTGGCCATTCTGTTCGCACTGTTCGTGGGTTTTTCGGCCACCCAGATGTTCCGCAATACCAAGCCTCAGGCCTCCCGGCAGCTGCCAGACGGCGCAGGGCGGTTTGGTGCGGGGGCTGGCATCGGCTTTCTCTCGGGCCTCGTTGGGGCGGGCGGCGGCTTCATCAGCGTGCCCTTCATGGTCTGGTGCAACGTGGCCATGCACAACGCGGTGGCCACCTCGGCGGCCCTGGGCTTTCCGATCGCGGTGGCCAACGTGGCAGGCTATGTGGTGAGCGGTCTGGGCGTGACCGACCTGCCCGCCGGCTCGCTGGGCTACCTGTGGCTGCCGGCCTTGGCGGTCATCGCGGTATGCAGCGTGCTCACCGCCCCGATAGGCGCTCGCGCAGCGCATGCGCTGCCAGTCGCGGCGCTCAAGAAAGTGTTCGCCGGCGTTTTGTACCTGCTGGCAGCCTACATGCTGCAAAAAGGCATCGTCGCGCTGCTCTGATCGGCAGAGAAACGGCTGCCAACAGGCAGCCACCTGGCTCAGACGAACTCGCCTTTGTACTGCTCCCGCAGCAGGTTCTTCTGAACCTTGCCCATGGTATTGCGTGGCAGATCGGCCACCACGAAGCAACGCTTGGGAATCTTGAAATTTGCAAGCTGGGCCTTCAGCGTGGCAATCAGCGCCTCGCCGTCCAGCGTGGCCCCAGGCTTGGCCACCACCACCGCCACCCCAACCTCGCCGAAATCAGGGTGAGGCACCCCCACTAAAGCGCTTTCGCTGACCCCCGGTATCTCGTTGAGGTAAGCCTCGATCTCGGCCGGGTAGACGTTGTAGCCACCGCTGATGATCAGGTCCTTGCTTCGGCCGACGATCGTGAGGTATCCCTTGTTGTCGAAACGGCCCACGTCGCCGGTCTTGAACCAGCCGTCCGCGGTGAACTCCTCTTTCGTCTTCTCGGGCATACGCCAGTAACCCTTGAAGACGTTGGGGCCACGCACCTGCACGCCGCCAATCTCACCCACTGGCACTGGCGCGCCGGCGTCGTCCAGCACGCGCACGCCCACACCGGGCAGCGCCGGCCCCACCGTGCCACCGACCCGCTCGCCATCCTTGGGCCGGCAGGGGTTGGACGTGAGCATGACGGTCTCGCTCATGCCATAGCGCTCAAGGATGGTGTGGCCGGTTCGGTCTTGCCAGTCCCGGAAAGTCTCAATCAGCAAGGGCGCCGAACCGGAGATGAACAGGCGCATGTGGCGCGCTGCCTCACGATGGAGCCCGGGCTCGCCCAGCATGCGTACGTACAGCGTGGGCACGCCCATGAACACAGTAGCCTCGGGCAGGCGCGCCACCACCCGCTGGGGGTCGAACTTGTCAAGCCAGATCATCCGGCTGCCGTTGATCAGGGCGCCATGAAGGGCGACGAACAGGCCATGCACATGGAAGATGGGCAGCGCGTGAATCAACACGTCGCCGGGCTGCCAGTTCCAATAGTCCTTCAGCACCCGGGCGTTGGACAGCAGATTGCCGTGCGTGAGCATGGCACCCTTGCTACGTCCGGTAGTGCCGCTGGTGTAGAGGATGGCCGCGAGGTCGTCTTCACCGCGCAATGCCACTTGGTGCTGGTCGCTGCAGTGCGCGGCGCGCTCGAGGAGGCTGCCAGTGCGGTCATCACCGAGGGTGAAGACATGCCTGGTTCCTGCCTGGAAAGCTATCTTGCTGACCCAGCCAAAGTTCTTCGGGCTGCAGACCACCACCACCGGTTCTGCGTTGCCGATGAAGTACTCGATCTCGGCGCTTTGGTAGGCGGTGTTGAGTGGCAGGAAGACGTAGCCGGCGCGCAGCGTGGCCAGGTACAGCACCATGGCTTCAACCGACTTTTCCACTTGCACCGCCACCCGGGCGCCCGCGGGCAGCGCCAGGGCGTCGAGCAGGTTGGCCATCATCGCGGTGGCCCGCTCCAGGTCTCGCCAGGAATAGGCCAGGCCGGCGTCGGTTTCGACAGCGACCGAGTCCAAGTCGTCCGGAAACGCCGCGCGAAGCGCGGCAAAGAGGTTGTCGTTCTTGGCTTGCATAAAGGTCTGGGCGCGGCCTGCCCGCACACAAGAAGAGGCCGGGCAAAGCGCCGGCACTGGCGTCAGTCGAGCTTGGCGCCGGAGGCCTTGACCACGGTGGCCCAGCGCTTGATCTCGGCGTTGATAAACGCCGCGAACTGCTGCTGATTCAGGCTCGGAAACTCCGCCCCTTGACCGGCCCAGATGGGCTTGAGGTCATCGCTCGAGCAAGCCTTGCGGACCTCTTCGATGATGCGCGCCTGGATCTCGGGGGGCGTGCCCTTGGGGGCCCAGAGTCCATACCAAGTGGTGACGGTGTACTCCGGCAAGCCCAGCTCGGCAGCGCAGGGGACATCGGGGAAGCCCGGGTTGCGCTTGGCGCCCGAGACCATGAGCGCGTTGACGCGGCCACCCTTGATGTGCGCCGCGGACGAACCGATGCCGTCGAACATCATGTCGACTTGGCCACCCACCAGATCGCGCAGGGAGGGCCCAGCGCCGGTGTACGGAATGTGGGTGATGAAGGTCTTGGTCTGCTGCTTGAACAACTCGCCCGCCAAATGGTGCGAGGTGCCGGTGCCGGCCGAGCCGTAGTTGAACTTGCCCGGGCTCTTGCGCACCAGCTCCAGGAAGCCCTTGAGATCGGTCACCGGCATGTTCTTCGGATTGACCACCAGCACCTGCGGCCCGCTGGCCACCATCAGCAGGGGAATCAGGTCTTTTTCCAGGTCGTAGTCAAGGCGCGGGTACATCGCCGGGGCAATGGTGTGGTGCACCGCACCCATGAACAGGTTGTAGCCATCCGCCGCCGCCTTGGCCGCGACACCGGCGCCCACGGTGCCACCGGCGCCACCACGGTTTTCGATCACCAGCTGGCGCCCCGTCTGCTTGGCAAACTGCGCCGCCAAGGGCCGGGCGTAGGTGTCGGTGCCACCGCCCGGCGGGAACGGAACGATCATGTTCACCGGCTTGGTGGGCCAGCTGCTGGCGCCTTGCGCATACACCCCCTGCCCGAGAGGCAGCGAGAGCGCGGCAGCACCTGATGCTTGAAGCAGGGTGCGACGGTTCAATTGAAGGGTCATGGGTCTGTCTCCTGGGCGGGTTTCTTATGGTCGAACGGCGTGAGGATAGCTGAAAGGCCTTAGCCCCTCGGCAGGGGGTCGGCCCGCCGCCCAGCCCAAACCCAGAGCAACACGCCGCCCACCATCATGGGGGCGCAAAGCCACTGCCCCATGGACAGCCCCAGAGCCAGCAAGCCCAGATAGGCGTCCGGCTCGCGGAAGTACTCGGCGACGAACCGCATCAGGCCGTAGCCGCCCAGGAACACGGCCGCTACCTGGCCCTCAGCCCGCCGCCGGCGGGCATAGAACCACAGGAGGACAAAGAGCAGCACGCCCTCCAGAAGGAACTGGTAGATCTGAGAGGGGTGGCGCGGCAGCATCGAACCGCTTTGCGGGAACACCATGGCCCAAGGCAGTGAGGGGTCGGCCACCCGCCCCCAGAGCTCGCCGTTGATGAAGTTGCCTACACGGCCAGAGGCCAGACCCAAAGGGACGCAAGGCGCGATCAGGTCCATCACCTGCCAGAACGGGCGCCCTCGCGAACGGGCGAACCACCACTGTGAGGCGATGACCCCCAGCATGCCCCCGTGAAAACTCATGCCGCCCTGCCAGACGGCCAATATCTCCAGGGGGTGGCTGGCAAACCAGACTGGCTTGTAGAACAGCACATACCCCAGCCGGCCACCAACAATCACGCCCAGGACCCCGAAGAACAACATGTCCTCGATGTCACGGGTATGCCACAGGCCTTCGGCGCGCAGACCGGCGTAGGGTGCGTGGCGCAGGCGCATGCGGGCCAGCAGGAGGAACAAACCAAAGGCGACCAGATAGGTCAGGCCGTACCAGTGAAGGGCCAGGGGGCCGATCTGTAGGGCTACCGGGTCGATTTGGGGGAAGGTGAGCATGGACGCCATTTTGCCCCGGGTCTAGACAAGACCTGAGTCATTAAATATTCTTTGAGTTCCTTTGTATTCAGTTTGGGAGCATATGCACGAAGCCAGCAAATCCATCTTCAGCCGCCTCGCAGACAGCCGCTACGCAACCCGGTACTTCGTTGGCGAGGGCATCGACATCGGCGCCGGCGACGACCCCCTGGCCCTGTACAAGGAACTCTTTCCCTTGATGAAGTCCCGCCAGGCGTGGGACCGCGACGATGGTGATGCGCAGATGATGGACGGCGTGCCCGACGCCAGCGTGGACTTCGTCCATTCCGCCCACTGCCTGGAGCACCTGGTCGACCCGCGCGAAGGCCTAGCCAACTGGATGCGTATCCTGCGGCCCGGCGGCCACCTGGTGTGCATCGTCCCGGACGAAGACCTCTACGAGCAAGGCGTCTTCCCGTCCACCTTCAACGAGGACCACCGCCACACCTTCACCATCAGCAAGCGCGCCTCGTGGAGCCCGGTCAGCCTCAACCTGCTAGACCTGCTGTCCGAAACAAAAGCAGAGATCGCCATCCTCAAGATCGCGCTGTTGGATGCCACCTACCGCTACAGGCTGGCGCAGATCCCGGGCCGGCCGCGCCTAGACCAGACACTCACGCCCATCGGCGAATGCGGCATCGAATTCATCGTCCGCAAACTGGCCTAGGGCAGGATCGCCAACCTGGGCGACGTGCGCCGCGCTGGCGACAGCGAGCCCGCGCTCAGTCCTGCAACTGCGACAGGTCGCGCACGGCGCCCTTGTCGGCGGACATCACCAGCTTGGCATAGGCCTTCAGCGCCGCCGACACCTTGCGCGGGCGCGGCTTGGCGGGCTTCCAGCCCTTGGCGTCCTGCTCCTGGCGGCGGCGCGCCAGTTCCTCGTCGGACAGCAGCACGTCGATCGTGCGGTTGGGAATGTCAATCCGGATACGGTCACCGTTTCGCACAAGGCCGATCGCGCCGCCCGCCGCCGCCTCGGGTGAGCAGTGGCCGATCGACAGGCCCGAGGTGCCGCCGGAGAAGCGACCGTCGGTGAGCAAAGCACAGGCCTTGCCCAGGCCCTTGGACTTGATGTAGCTCGTGGGGTAGAGCATTTCCTGCATGCCGGGGCCGCCCCTGGGGCCCTCATAGCGCACGACCACCACGTCGCCGGCCTTCACCTTGTCGGCCAGGATGTCCTCGACCGCCTCGTCCTGCGACTCGGTGACGTAGGCGTTGCCCTCGAAGACCAGGATGCTCTCGTCCACGCCAGCGGTCTTCACCACGCAGCCGTCGACGGCGATATTTCCGGTAAGAACCGCCAGGCCGCCCTCCTTCGAATACGCGTTCTCGTAAGAGCGAATGCAACCCTCCGCCCGATCCAGGTCGAGGCTGGGCCAACGGGTGCTCTGGCTGAACGCGACCTGGGTAGGAATGCCAGCCGGGCCGGCCCGGTAAAAGGTCTGGACCGCCTCGTCGGGTGCCAGGGTGATATCCCATTTCGCCAGGGCATCACCCATGGTGGGCGCATGCACCGTCGGCGTGTCGGTATGCAGCTTGCCAGCGCGCGCAAGCTCGCCCAGGATGGCCATGATGCCGCCGGCGCGATGCACATCTTCAATGTGGTACTTGTTGGTATTGGGCGCCACCTTGCACAGCTGCGGCACGTCGCGCGAGATGCGGTCGATGTCGGCCATGGTGAAGTCGATCTCGGCTTCCTGCGCAATGGCCAGCAGGTGCAAGATGGTGTTGGTGGAGCCGCCCATCGCAATGTCCAGGGCCACCGCGTTCTCGAACGCCTTGAAGCCCACCGAGCGGGGCAACACGCGCAGGTCGTCCTGCTCGTAGTGCTGGTGGCACAGCTCAACGATGCGGCGGCCGGCGCGCTTGAACAACTGCTCGCGGTCCGCGTGCGTGGCCACCACCGTTCCGTTGCCTGGCAGGGCGAGGCCCAGGGCCTCGGCCAAGCAGTTCATCGAGTTGGCGGTGAACATGCCCGAGCAAGACCCGCAGGTCGGGCAGGCCGAGCGCTCAACCTCGGCAACGTCGGCGTCGGAGTAGGCGGTGTCAGCGGCGATCACCATCGCATCGACCAGATCGAGCTTTTTGAATTCGATGGTCTTGGTGACCGGGTTGGCCAGACGGGTCTTGCCCGCCTCCATCGGCCCGCCGGAGACGAAGACCACCGGGATGTTCAGGCGCATGGCGGCCATGAGCATGCCAGGGGTGATCTTGTCGCAGTTGGAGATGCACACCATGGCGTCAGCGCAGTGGGCGTTGACCATGTACTCCACCGAGTCTGCAATGATGTCGCGGCTAGGCAGCGAATACAACATGCCGTCGTGGCCCATGGCAATGCCGTCATCCACCGCGATGGTGTTGAACTCTTTGGCCACGCCGCCTGCAGCTTCAATTTCACGCGCCACCAATTGGCCCAAATCTTTCAAATGCACATGGCCTGGCACAAACTGCGTGAACGAGTTGGCGATGGCAATGATCGGCTTGCTGAAGTCGTCATCTTTCATACCTGTGGCGCGCCACAGAGAGCGGGCACCCGCCATGTTGCGGCCAGCGGTGGATGTCTTGGAACGATAAGCAGGCATGTGTGGGCTCCGGTCAATAAGCGACAAAAAAATGTTGCCGGATTATCGCCCACGGTTAAACAGCCTTACGGAATACAGGCGCATGTTCTGTGGCCTAACGTATAAAAAATATGTACAGCAAATACGCAAGCTAAACTGGTATTTCAACAACCCTACTTCACAGAGAGGCATGCCATGTACAAGCAACTCTTATCGATTCTGATCTTTGGCACATCTTTGCACTCAGCCACCGCTTGGGCCGACCCAGCACTGGCAACTTCTAAGAATTGCATGGCATGTCACGCAGTAGACAAAAAAATTGTGGGCCCCGCCTACAAAGATGTCGCAGCGAAATATGCCGGCGACAAAACCGCAGTTGACAAACTCGCCACAAAAATCCAAAAAGGTGGTGGCGGTGTTTGGGGGCCTGTCCCTATGCCTGCCAATATGCAAGTCAATGATGCCGAAGCCAAAAAACTGGCGGCTTGGATATTGACCATCAAATAAGC
>JAURKV010000285.1 GCA_030831585.1 Ramlibacter sp.
ACGCCGCCCTCCGGCGGTGGTTCGGGCGGCAGCGCCCCGGTGGTGGACCCGACGCCGACCGCGGCCTGAGCGGGCTTCCCTGGGGGCTTGGCTCCAGGGGCCGTTGGCGTAGTGGCATTGCCTTTGTGGGGATGCCTGGGTGCCTTGCTATAGAGGCGTTTCCTCTTCCTGGTGAGAGCGCGTCGGGAGGGCGGGTCGGCCCCGGTGGCTTCGATGCAGGGGCCCTTCGGGCTCCCCTCCGGTGCTCGGCCGCCAGAGGCACGCGCGGCAAACTCGCCCCTCCAGGGCTCAAACATGCCGCGCTCTTCGGCCTCCGCCGACCTGCGCGCGTCCGCCCCGCATAGGCGCCACCAGAGCCACCCCGCACCCCCGCAGCTTGCCGCGCGCGAGTCGTTGAACTTCTTCTTCTCTCTCCCGCTTTCGCTTTCCCTTTCGTTTTCGCGTTTCTGTTCCTGGTCCCGTTTCCGTTTCCGTTTCCGTTTCCCGCCCTCTCTCGTCCTCGTTGCGCCGCCCTTGCGGGTCATCCTGGCTGTGAATCGTGACTGTCTGCGCCCGCCGGGCTGGGGCTGGCTGTCGCACAATGCGCGCATGTTCTGGCAGACCACCCGGTTTCGCATTGACCTCACCCGTCCGCGGGTGATGGGCATCGTTAACCTCACCCCCGACTCCTTTGCCGATGGTGGCCGCCATGGCTCGGTGAGTGCCGCCATGCGGCATTGCGAGCGGCTGGCGCAGGAGGGCGCTGATATTTTGGATCTGGGGGCTGAGTCCACCCGGCCCGGCAGCCAGCCGGTGCCCTTGGCGGACGAGCGGGCCCGGCTGATGCCGGTGCTTCGCGAGGCGCTGTCGCTGGGGCTGCCGGTGTCGGTGGACACGTACAAGGCCGAAGTGATGCGCGAGGCGCTGGACCTGGGGGCCGACATCGTGAACGACGTGTGGGCGCTGCGCCAAAGTGGCGCGCAGGACGCGGTGGCGGCCCATCCTGGCTGTGGGGTGTGCCTGATGCACATGCATGGCGAGCCAACCAGCATGCAGGCGGCGCCGATGGGGGGCGAGGCGGTGCCCCAGGTGCTGGCGTTTTTGCGCGAGGCCAGCGAGGCACTGGTGGCCCGTGGCGTGGCGCGCGAGCGCATTGCCTGGGACCCGGGGGTGGGCTTTGGCAAGACGCCGCAGCAAAACTTCTCGCTGCTGGCCCGCCAGGGCGAGCTGCTGGCGGCGGGCTATCCCTTGCTCGTTGGCTGGTCGCGCAAGAGTTCGCTGGGCCAGGTGACCGGACTGCCGGTGGAACAGCGCCAACTGCCCAGCGTGGTGGCCGCTGTTTTGGCGGCTGAGCGCGGCGCTCGCCTGCTGCGGGTGCACGACGTGGCTGAGACGGTGACGGGGCTGCGGGTTTGGGCAGCGGCGACCCATCCGGCCGAGGCGGCGCAGGCACGACAATAGCGAGATGACGAGAAAATATTTCGGCACCGACGGTATTCGCGGCACCGTGGGGCAGTCGCCCATCACGCCCGATTTCGTGCTGCGGCTGGCCCATGCCGTGGGCCGCGTTCTCAAACGCAGCCAGGACCGTCCCCGCGTCTTGATCGGCAAGGACACCCGCATCTCTGGCTACATGCTCGAGAGCGCGCTCGAGTCTGGCTTTAACTCCGCCGGGGTCGACGTGGTGCTGCTGGGGCCCCTGCCCACCCCCGGCGTGGCCTACCTCACCCGCGCGCAGCGGGCCAGCCTGGGGGTGGTGATCTCTGCCTCGCACAACCCGTTTGCCGACAACGGCATCAAGTTTTTCAGCGCCCAGGGCAGCAAGCTCGCTGACGCCTGGGAGCGCGAGGTTGAGGCGGCGCTGGACGAGGCTCCGGTCTGGGCCGACTCGGCCCACCTGGGCAAAGCCCGGCGCCTCGATGACGCCGCGGGCCGCTATATCGAGTTTTGCAAGAGCACCTTCGATACCCAGTTGTCGCTCGCTGGCATGAAGGTGGTGGTCGACGCGGCGCATGGCGCGGCTTATCACATCGCGCCCAAGGTGTTCCACGAACTGGGCGCGCAGGTGCATGCCATTGGTTGCGCGCCCGACGGGCTCAACATCAACGAGGGCGTGGGCGCGACCCATCCCGAGGCGGTGGTGCAGGCGGTCCAGGCGCAGGGTGCCGACCTGGGCATTGCACTCGACGGCGACGCCGACCGGCTGCAGATGGTCGACGCCAGCGGGCGGCTGTTCAACGGTGACGAGTTGCTTTACCTGATGACCCTGGACCGGCTGGCCCGCGGTGAGCCAGTGCCCGGCGTGGTGGGCACGCTCATGACCAATATGGCCATTGAGCTGGCCCTGCGTGAGCGCGGTGTCGAGTTCGTGCGCGCCAAGGTCGGTGACCGTTATGTGCTCGAGGAGCTTGAAAAGCGCGGCTGGCTTCTGGGGGGCGAGGGCTCGGGCCACCTGCTGGCCCTGGACAAGCACACCACTGGCGACGGCCTGGTGAGCGCGCTGCAGGTGCTCCGGGCCTGCGCGCGCAGCGGTCAGACCATGGGCCAGATGCTGGCCGGCGTGACCCTGTTCCCGCAGGTGTTGATCAACGTACGCCTGGCCCCCAGCCAGACCTGGGCCGAGGACCCGCGCCTTGCGGCTGTGCGTGCCGAGGTGGAGGCCGAGCTCGCCGGCAAGGGCCGCGTGCTCATTCGCGCCAGCGGTACCGAGCCCCTGGTACGGGTGATGGTCGAGGCGCAGGAGGCGAGTCAAGCCCAGGCCTGCGCAGAGCGGCTGGCCGGAGCGATCAGGCCGCACTAGCGCGCGGTTCAAGGCCGGCTCAGCCCCGGCCGCGCACCAAGGCTGGCCACAGCCTGCCTAGTACCGCTGGGGTACAAGCATCGTGCTCGGCACCGGGTGGCGTTCGTAGTCCTCATTGCGGACCCGAGCAGGCAAGGCCACTTCCTGATGGGGAACTTCTGCATAAGGCACCTGGTTCAACAGGTGATCGATGCAGTTCAGACGCGCCTTTTTCTTGTCGTCGGCCGGCACCACCCACCAGGGCGCCTCGGGGATGTGGGTGCGATCGAGCATGACCTCTTTGGCCCGGGTGTAGTCTTCCCAGCGGCGGCGCGACTCCAGGTCCATGGGACTGAGCTTCCACTGCTTGAGGGGGTCGTGGATCCGGCTCAAGAAGCGCGAGTGCTGCTCCTCGTCGGAGATCGAGAACCAGTATTTGAGCAACTGGATGCCTGAGCGTTTGAGCATGCGCTCGAACTCCGGCACTGAGCGAAAGAACTCTTCGTACTGGTCGTCGCTGCAAAAGCCCATCACCCGCTCGACGCCGGCGCGGTTGTACCAGCTGCGGTCAAACAGGACCATCTCGCCCGCTGCGGGCAAGTGGGTGGCATAGCGCTGGAAGTACCACTGGGTTCGCTCGCGGTCGTTGGGGGCGGGCAGGGCGACAACCCGGCAGACGCGCGGGTTGAGACGCTGGGTAATGCGCTTGATCACGCCGCCCTTACCGGCAGCGTCCCGGCCTTCAAACAGAACCACCATCTTGTGGCCGCTGGCCACCACCCAATCTTGCAACTTGACCAGTTCGCCCTGCATCCGCAGCAGTTCTCGGAAGTAGGTCCGGCGACCCTGGCGCTCTTCGTCGGTGAGGGCGATCTCGTGGCCGTGGACGTCAAAAGGACGGTCTTCCAACTCCAGCTCGAGTTCTTCGTCGTAGCTGTCAACAATGTCGCGCCTGAAGCGGAAATCGGAATCAAGTGGGTTCATGGCAGTCAGGCCCCTGTTGCAGGTGCGGCCAGATTAGCGGAAGGACAGCGAGTGTCGCCGGGCCCTGTGAATGATTTGTGACGAACGCTCATCTGTGGCTGGGTCCGACTTCTTCACTGCCGGCCTTCTCGGGCGGGTTTCACTGATTTGCCATGCAATTGCAACAAGCGGGTCACGCTCGATTGCCAGACTCGGGTGCATCGATTCTGAAGGAGCGCTCACGATGAAAGATCTTCCGACGCCGACCCTGCCGCTGTCCCCGGTTTCCCTGCCCCGGGGGTCACTTCAACGACGCGATGCGCAGCCTGATGCGGGCGTCTCTGGCCCGATTGTCGTGGCCTGGGCGAAGCACCAGGACGAAGTCCGCGAGGCGCAGCGACTGAGGCATCAGGTCTTCGCCGGGGAAATGGGCGCGCGCCTGAGCACTCCGCTGGCGGGGCACGACATTGATCTTTTTGACGACTTTTGCGAGCATCTCCTAGTACGTTGCCAGGCGAGTGGGCAGGTGGTGGGAACCTATCGGGTGCTGACCCCCGCCCAGGCTCGGCGTGTGGGCAGCTTCTACAGTGATACCGAGTTTGATCTCACCCGCTTGCGTTCGCTGCGGGAACGGATGGTGGAATTGGGCCGCAGCTGCGTGCATGCCGACTACCGTCACGGCGGTGTGATCATGGCCCTGTGGGGCGCCCTGTTCGAGTTCATGGTTCGCAACGAGTTGGACACCATGGTGGGCTGCGCCAGCATCCCGATGTTGCATGAGGGGGTGGTCAGTGGCGACGTGGCCGCCAGTGTCTGGCGACAAGTTCGTGAGGCCCATCTGGCGCCCATCGAGTGGCAGGTTCGCCCTCGTCTGCCGCTGCCAGTGGAGCAGTTGGACGATAGCCTCCCGGTGGATCCGCCGCCGCTCATCAGGGGTTACCTGCGGCTGGGCGCCAAGGTCCTGGGTGCGCCTGCCTGGGACCCGGATTTCAACACCGCCGACCTGCCCATGTTGATGCGCGTGGCGGATTTACCGGCCCGCTACCACAGGCATTTCCTGGGTCGCTGATCGTCCTGACCCGTCGGGAGCCAGCAGGCTGTTCCTTGTGGGTGCCCGGTAGATCCGGGGAAACCCGGAAATATTTGTCACAGATGTGTCACGGGCGCTGCCCATAGTGCATTCATGAACTCAGCAGTACGCCCGGGCCGGGTCGGCGCACCTCCGGCGGGCGCCAAGGGTGTTCCCTGGCTAGACCGCGACCACAGCATTCTCAGCTTCAACGCCCGGGTGCTGGATTGGGCCGAGCGGTCCGCTGTGCCCTTGCTGGAACGGCTGCGGTATCTGTGCATCGTGTCGTCCAACCTGGACGAGTTCTTCGAAGTTCGCGCGGCGCCGCACCTGGGGGCCGCACGCGCGGGTCGATCGGACGGGACGGCGTCGCCGGCTAGCTTTGAGTCCATTTCGGCCGCCGCGCAAGACCTGGTGCATCGGCAGTATCACCTCTACAACGAGGTGTTGATGCCGGCCTTGGCCCGCGCGGGTCTGGCCATCGTGTCTCACGGTGAGCGCAAATCGGCGCAAAAGGCCTGGGTCGACGACTATTTCGCCCGCGAGGTACGGCCCCTGCTCACGCCAGTGGGTCTGGATCCTTCGCATCCCTTTCCCCAGGTGGCCAACAAGTCCCTCAACTTCATCGTCCGGCTGGGCGGGCGGGATGCCTTTGGCCGTGACAACGACATCGCCATTGTCAAGATTCCGCGGGTACTCCCTCGTGTGATTCGTATGCCGTCACGAGTGTCGCGCGGGAAAACCCGTTTCGTTCTTCTGAGTAGTGTGATCCGCTCGCATTTGCATGACCTTTTCCCCGGGCGGGAGGTGCTGGAGTTTTCGCAGTTTCGCGTGACCCGGCATTCCGAGCTGGCCGTTGACGAGGATGATGTTCGCAATCTGCGCACCGCGCTGCGCCTGGGCCTGCAGCACCGCCAGTTTGGTGAGGCGGTGCGCCTGGAGGTGTCGTCCGCCTGTTCCGACTACCTGGCCGACTTTCTGCTCGCGCAGTTCTCCCTGCCAAGGGGAGCGATGTACCGTGTGCCGGGGCCGGTGAACCTCGTCCGCTTGCAGCAGCTGATTGACCTGGCGCAGGCGCCTGGCCTGCTGTTTCCGCCCTTTACCGCCAGCTACCCCCGGCAGCTCGGCGCAGGGCTCTCCATCTTCGAGCGGCTGCGCCAGGGCGACGTCTTGATACACCAGCCCTTTGAGCGCTTTGATGGCGTGGTGGATTTTCTTCGTGAGGCCGTGCTCGATCCGCAGGTGCTGGCCATTCGCCAGACGATCTACCGGATTGGCGCCGACTCGGTCATGATGGACCTGCTGCGCGAGGCGGTGAACCGGGGCAAGGAGGTCACCGCGGTGGTGGAGCTCAAGGCCCGCTTCGACGAAGAGGCCAATATCAACTGGGCTGAGAAGCTCGAGGCGATCGGTGCCCAGGTGGTGTACGGCGTGGTTGGGCTCAAGACCCATGCCAAGATGCTGCTGGTGACCCGGCGCGAGGGCAAGGCAATGGTCCGCTACGCCCACCTTTCCACCGGCAACTACAACCCGCGAACAGCCCGCTTGTACACCGACATCAGCCACCTGACCGCCGACCCCCGGCTGACCCATGACGTCGAGGCTGTCTTCGACCATTTGGCCAGCCAGGCGCGGGTGCCGCGGCTGCAAAGCCTGATCATGGCGCCCGTTCATCTGCATCGGCGCCTGCTAGACCTGATCGAGCAGGTGGGGCAGGCCGCTGCACGCGGCGAAACCGCGCGCATCGTGGTGAAAACCAATGCGCTGACCGACCAGCAACTGATGGATGCCTTGGTCCGCGCCGGTCGCCAGGGAGCCCGGATTGACCTCATCGTCCGTGGTGCCTGCATGCTTCCGGCCCGCGTGCCTGGCATGACCGACAACATCCGGGTCCGCTCGGTGGTGGGCCGCTTTCTCGAGCACTCGCGTGTCTTCTACTTCGGCATCGGTGCCGAGGAGACCTTGCTGCTTTCCAGTGCCGATTGGATGAACCGCAACATGCTGCGGCGGGTGGAGTTGGCCTGGCCGGTGACAGACCCGGCGCTGCG
>JAURKV010000025.1 GCA_030831585.1 Ramlibacter sp.
GAAGCTCAGCCCCGCGTTGGCCATGAAGACATCCACCGGCGCGCCAAAAAACCGCTCAGCCTGATCCACCAAGGCGGTGCAGTCGGCCGGCGAGGCGACGTCGCAGCGGACAGCGCAGGCCGCCGTTCCGATCGAGTGGGCCACCCCGGCGGCCGCCTGGGCATCGAGGTCGGACACGACCACTCGCGCGCCTTCCCTGGCGAAGCGGCGCGCCGCCTCCGCGCCCATGCCCCGGCCCGCGCCGGTGATCACCACGCCCCAGCCGGCAAAGCTCATTGATCGATCTTGATGTTGGCGGTCTTGATCACGCGGGCGAATTCGGCGGTGTCGGACTTCATCACCTCGGCGAACCGGGCCGGCGACAGGTGGTAGGGCACTTGTCCCTGCCCCAGCAGCTTGTCGCGTACATCGGGCATGGCCAGCACCGCTCCCAGATCGGCGTTGACCTTGTTCACGATGGCCGCAGGCGTACCCGCCGGCGCGAGGAAGCCGAGCCAAGACTTCATGCCAAAGCCAGGCAGGCCGGCTTCGGTGAAGGTCGGCACATTGGGCATGAGGGTAAGGCGTCGCTCGGCGGTGGTGCCAAAGGCCTTGAGCTTGCCCGACTGCAGGTGCGGAATCACGGCCACCGGTACCGCCAGGAACAACTGGATCTGCCCCGCGAGCAGGTCGGTCAGGAGCGGGCCGCCGCCCTTGTAGGGGACATGCAGCATTTTGGTGTTCGTCATCATCGAGAACAGCTCCATCCCCATGTGGTTGGCGTTGCCGTTGCCGGCAGAGCCATAGCTGAGCTTGTTCGGATTGGCCCGGATCTCAGCGATCAACTCCTGCAAGTTGTTGCCTTTGACCGAGGGGTGGGCGACGAGCACGAACTCCGCCAGGTAGAAGGGGCTGACCGGCGCAAAATCTTTGACGCTGTCGTAGGGGAGGTTGTTGAACAGGAGCGGGTTGCTCACATGGGTGCTGGCCGTGAACAGCAGGGTGTAGCCGTCAGCCGGTGCCTTGGCCACCGCATCGGTGCCGATGATGGTGCTGGCCCCGGGACGGTTGTCGACGATCACCTGCTGGCCCCAGAGCGCCGAGAGCTTCTCGGACACCATCCGCGCCACCGGGTCCACGCTGCCGCCCGGCGGGTAGGGCACGATCATGCGCACCGGCTTGTTCGGAAAGCCGGACTGGGCCTGCCCGGCCAGCGGCCAGGCGGCTGCAACAGCGGCGCTGCCAGCGGCAAGGGAAAGGACGCGGCGTCTGGTGGTCATGTGTGTCTCCTAGTTCTGGTGGTGAAAGATCAGCGTGGGCCGGCGTCGAGCCGGACGATCCAGCCCTCGAGGTCGCGGCTGACGGCGGGAAAGCGTTCAAGCACCTGCGGGTCGTGGCCCGGGATGACCATCTCGGGGCGATCGGCCAGGCTGTAGATACGGCGGTAACCCTCCATCATGTCGGCCACGTTGTAGACCGCCGGGAAGGGGCGCTTTTCCTGGATGTTCGCGTAGAAGTGCGAGGCGTCCGAGGCCAGCACTATCCAGCCTTTTTCGGTGTGCACCCGCACCACCTGCATGCCAGCGGTGTGGCCGCCCATGTGGTGCACGCTGATGCCTGGCGCGATCTGGTCGTCGCCGTCATGAAAGTCCACCCGGCCAGCGAAGACCTTGTGGACCATGCTGGCCACGTCGTCGGGCTCGAAGTGCACCGCCAGTGGCTGGTGGCACATGCAGCGCCCGGTGCAAAAGGCCATCTCCTTGTCTTGCACGTGGTACCTGGCGTTGGGGAACAACTCGCGGTTACCAGCGTGGTCGTAGTGCATGTGCGTGATGATCACCTCCTGCACTGAATCCGGGCGAATGCCCAGTGCCATCAGGCCCTCCTGGATCGGCCGGATGATCTTGCGCCCGCCGCGCTTGTCGCCCGCGGCCTGGTCAAAGCCGGTGTCGACCAGCCAGGTGCGCTCTTTGCCCACGATCGCCCAGACGAAGTAGTCCAGCGGCATGGGCACGTCGTGGGGGTCGCCGCCGATGAAGTTGGCAGACGAGCGGCGTGCGTGGTGCGCGTACTTGATGGCGTACACGCGGTAGGTCTCGATGGGGTGGCTCACGTCTGGTTGTCCTCGGCGATCCGGTTCCTCGGCGTCTGAGCCGGCGGTGCCAGGGCAGTGAAGCCGGGCGCTCGGCCGGTCGGGCGGCTCCGTTCAAGGGAGAAGGGAGCTCGGTCATGATACCGCTACCATTTTTGCTTGTCGATGGGGCCGATCGACCCCGGTGCAAGCCGGTTTTTTACGGCGAAAAACAGTGGGCATCGCATATCATGCGTGCCATGGCAAGCAATCAGCGGGCCCGCCAGGCGGCCAAGGCGGGCGCTCAGGTCGGGGCCCGGGTGCGTATCAGCGGGCAGGGCGCGCGCATGCGCGATGTGGCCCAGGCCGCCGGCGTTTCACTCATGACCGTCTCGCGTGCGCTGCGCGAGCCGCACAAGCTCTCGGAAGAAACCCGCAAGGCGGTCATGGACGCGGTCCACCAGATCGGCTATGTCCCCAACAGCATCGCGGCCAACCTGGCCTCCAACCGCTCCAACGTGGTCGGGCAGATCGTCCCGAGCATTCAAAACTCGCTCTACGCCGACACCCTCAAGGGCACGGCTGACGTGCTGCGCAAGGCGGGCCTGCATCTGCTGCTGGCCGACAGCGGCTCCTCGCCGCAGGAGGAAGAGGCGCTGATCGGCGCCTTCCTCGCCCAGCGTGTGGCGGGCCTCATCCTTCACAACACCGACCACACGCCCAAGGCGCTGCAGATGATCGAGCGCTCAGGCGTGCCGGTCATCGAGACCGGCGACTTGCCCCGCCACCCGCTCGACATGGTGGTGAGCTACTCGAACGCCGAGGCTGCCAAGGCCATGACCTTGCACCTGGGCGCGCGCGGCTACAAGCGAATCGGCTTCGTGAGCCTCAGCACCCGCGTGAACCGCCGGGCGCGTGAGCGCCTGCGCGGCTATCAGGCTGCCCTCAAAGTGCTGGGTCTGCGACTCGATCCCGCGCTGGTGATGGAGGTGGCGCCAGGCCTCACCTCCGGAGCGCACGCCATGGTCGACATGATCACCCGCGCACCCGATGTCGACGCCATCTTCTTTGCGGGCGATGTGCTGGCCGTCGGCGCGCTGTTCGAGGCGCAGCGTCGGGGATGGAAGGTGCCGGACCGCATCGCCCTGGCTGGCTTCGACGACCTCGACATTCATCAGCACACCGTGCCCAAGCTCACTTGTCTGCGCCTGCCCCGCCTGGAAATCGGCCGGCGCAGTGCCGAGGCCTTGCTGGCGCGCCTGCGCGGTGGCGACGAAGCCCCGCGGGTTGACCTCGGCTTCGAGGTCATTCAGCGCGAAAGCACCTGAGGGGCTTTGCCTCGCGGCCATTGAGTGGCCATTGAGTGGCTATTGGGCGGGCTTTGCCTTGCACGGTGCTGCCGTTTCGGCTGATAATGTTAACGCTATCAAATCTGCTTTCGACGCGCGCCGCTCATTCATGGATTCCTCCTCTAAAGTCCTCCACGGCAAGACTGCGCTGGTCACTGGCTCACTGGCTGGCATCGGACACGCCATGGCCTCGGGCCTGGCGGCTGCGGGATGCCGCATCGTTTTGCATGGCCTGGACGAGGAGCGCTCCGCGCAGCCGGTCTGCGCGGAGTTGGCCCAGCGCTGCGGGGTTGAAGTGAGCTATGTGCGCGCCGACCTGACCGACGTTCGAGCGATCGAATCGATGCTCACTCAAATCGCCAGCCGCTTCGGCGGCGTCGACGTTCTTGTCAACAACGCGGTGACGCGTCACTTCTCGCCCATCGAGTCTTTCCCGCCCGAGGCGTGGGACCAGGCCCTGGCGGTGAACGTCAGCGCCGCTTTCCATGCCATCCGGCTTGTACTGCCCGGGATGCGCGAGCGCGGCTGGGGCCGGATTTTCAATATGACCTCGGTTTACGGCGATCGCGGCGTCGCCAACCGGATCGACTACGTGACCACCAAGACGGCCCTCATCGGCATGACCCGGGTGGTCGCCCTGGAGACTCTCAACCAGGGCATCACCTGCAACGCCATCTGCCCGGGCTCGGTGCTCACGCCCAACATCGACCAGCGCGTTCAGGCGCTGATGAACGATCAGGAACTTGACCGCGAGGCGGCCACCCGCATCTTCCTGGCTGGCAAGCAACCGACCGGTCGGTTCGTGGAATCAAGCCATGTCGCAGACCTGCTGGTTTTCCTGTGCGGTCCGGCCGGAAGGGACATCACTGGCACCATGCTGCCCGTCGAGGGCGGGTGGCTGGCAAGCTGATGGCGGCCACCTTGGGTGCCAGCGCCGCGCTGGCCCGCTTTGCGGTCGATCTGCGCTGGGAAGACATTCCCGCGCAGGTTCAGCACGAGGCCAAGCGCTCCCTGCTCAATTTTTTTGCTACGGCCCTGGCCGGCTGCAACGACCCTGCGGTGGTAGCGGCGGCGCGGGTGTTCGGCGAATTTCGCGCCGCCAGCCAGTGCACCGTGATCGGCCGCGCCGAGGCAACTGACATGCGGCACGCGGCCTCGCTCAATGCAATGAGCGGCAATGTCTTCGATTTCGACGACACGCACATGCCGACCATCGTTCACCCGACGGCGCCGGTCGCGCCCGCCCTGCTGGCGCTGGCCCAAACCCGGCCCGTCAGCGGTCGCGACCTGCTGGCGGCCTTTGTCGTGGGCGTCGAGGTCGAGTGCCGGCTGGCCAACGCGGTGTCGCCCTGGCATTACGAGCGGGGCTGGCATATCACCTCCACCTGCGGCGTATTCGGCGCGGCGGCCGCGACGAGCCGCCTGCTTGGACTGGACGAGACCCGCATGCTGTGGGCCTTGGGTCATGCATCCGCGCAATCTTCTGGCCTGGTCGAGACGCTGGGCAGCATGGCCAAGAGCATTGGTGTGGGCAACGCAGCGGCCAACGGCCTGCTCTCAGCCCTGTTGGCGCGCGAACAATTTCAGGGGCCGGCGCTGCCGGTCGAGGGCCCGCGCGGCTTCTTCCGGGTGATGGGGCACGAGGCCGATCTGGCAGCGGTCACCAAGGACTTCGGCCAGCGCTGGGAGTTGTCTCGCAACGCCTACAAGCCTTACCCCTGCGGCGTGGTTCTCAACCCGGTGATCGAGGCGTGCCTGAACCTCTACCAACAGGACGGCGTGCGGCTGGAGCAGGTCGAGCGGGTCGAGCTGCGCGGCCACCCCTTGCTGCGCCAGCGCACCGACCGGCCCGCGCCGGGCTCCGGGCGTGAGGCCCAGGTCAGTGCCCACCATGCGGTGGCCATGGCCCTGGCAACCGGGCGCGCCGGCCTCGATGAATTCAGCGACGCCAGCGTGGCGCGCGCTCCGGCGCAGGGCCTGGCCGCGCGCCTGCACTTTGTCGACGACACGACGTTTGCGGTGGAGGCGGCCCAGGTCACCCTGCACCTGCAAGGGGGCCGGGAGATCGCCCGGCGCGTTGACATGGCCCGTGGCAGCCTGCAAGCCCCGCTGTCTGACCAGGACCTCGAGCGCAAGCTCGAAACCCTGTGCGCGTGGGGCGGCAGCGGCTGCGACGCCGGTCGCCTGGCCCAGACCATCTGGGCATTGGACAAGGCGCAAGATGCCGGTGCGGTGATGGCTCTGGCGGCCGGTTGCCACTGATCAAGTTTTCGTGAACATCTACAGAGGAGAAATGCAATGAACCAGGAGCTGTTTGACAAGGGCATGGCGGTGCGTCGCGCCGTGGTGGGCGAGGCCTATGTCGAGAAATCGATGAAGAGCGCCGACGACTTCAACATGCCCATGCAGGAGCTGGTGACCCAGTTTTGCTGGGGCGAGGTGTGGACCCGTCCGGATCTGGACCGCCGCAGCCGCAGCATTCTGAACCTGGGCATGATTGCCGCCCTCAATCGCCCCGAGGAGCTCGCGCTCCATGTGCGCGGCGCGATCAACAACGGCGTCACCAAAGACGAGATCCGCGAGTGCTTCCTGCAGGTGGCGGTTTACTGCGGCATGCCCGCCGGCTTGGGCAGCTTCAAGGTGGCCCGCGAAGTGTTCAAGGAAATGGGCATTTGAGCCCGCAGGAGACGACGATGTCAGAGCGCAAAGTGATCGGTTTCGTGGGTGTGGGCGTGATGGGCAACCCCATCTCCAAGCACCTGATAGCACTCGGCCACGATGTTCTGGTCTATGACAAGAGCGAGGCGGCGGTCAAAGCCATGGTGGAAGCCGGCGCACGGGCCGGCAAGGACCTGCAAGATGTCGTCAACCAGGCGCCCATCGTCTTTACCAGCCTGCCCACGCCGGCGGTGTTCACCCAGGTGCTGACGGGCGCCGGTGGCATTCACGAGGGCCAGGCAGTCAAGGTGGTGGTCGACCTGTCCACCGTGGGCTCGCGCGCCACCAGCCATGCCGGCCGGGTGCTGCTCGAGCGGGGTATTGATCTGGTCGACGCCCCGGTGAGTGGCGGCGCTGCGGGCGCCCGGGCTGGTACGCTGGCAGTGATGGTCGCAGGCCGCGCGCCAGCGGTAGCCCAGGTCAAGGCCTTGCTGGAGTCCTTTGGCAAGCTGTTCATGGTGGGCGAGCAACCGGGCCAGGCCCAACTGCTTAAGCTCCTGAACAACATGCTTTCATCGACCGCCTTCGCCATCACCTCCGAGGCCTTTGTTGCCGGTGTGCGCGGTGGCCTCGACCCGCAGGTGATGATGTCGGCCATCAACGCCGGCAGTGGCCGCAGCGGCGCCTCGCAAGACAAGTTCATGAAGCAGGTGCTTCCTGGCAGCTTTGACTTCGGCTTCCCGGTCGGCAGCGACTGCAAGGCTATTGGCCTGGCGGGCGAGGAGTGCGAGGCGCTGGGCGTGCCAATGTGGGTGGGCAACACGGTTCGCCAAGTCTGGAACTTTGCCGGCCGTCAAGACGGCATGCAGCGTGACATGACCGAGCTGGTGC
>JAURKV010000286.1 GCA_030831585.1 Ramlibacter sp.
ATCTGCGACAGCAGCTGCTGCGCCAGCTCGGGGTTGCGGAAGAAGGCCTCGAACATTTCATCGAACACACCCAGGTCTTGCTGGCGGCTCACCATCACCGCCGCCAGGGCGGCGCGGAGATCGTCCTTGCGCGACACCCCTACCGTCTGCGCGGCCTGCACCGCCAGGGTGATACGGCTGCTGTCGACCGCCACGCCGGCGCGTCGCAGGGCGCGTCCGAAGGCAGTGAAATGTTCTGGCAGCTTGCCGCTGCGCGCGTCGCCAAGGATCACTGCACCTCCAGCAACTGGTCCATCAGCGGCTGCAGGGCCGCCACATCCTCACGCTGTTTGAACAGGATGCCAGCGGTGTCCTGGATCACCTCCGGGTCCAGGGTGAGGGTGTCCAGGGCCACCAGGGCCTTGGCCCATTCCACGCTCTCGGCGATGCCGGGGCTGCGCTGGAAGGCGTTGGCAAACGGTTGGCTGCGCAGGCGCGAGACAAACTGGGTGACTTGCTCGGTGAGGGCGGTGCTCGCCTCGGGCACCTGGCTGCGGACGATGGCCAGCTCGCGTTCACGCTCTGGGTAGTCGAGCCACTGGTACAGGCAGCGTCGCTTGACCGCGTCGTTGAGGTCGCGGGTGCGGTTGCTGGTCAAAAGGGTCAGGGGCGCGGCCACCGCGCGCACGGTGCCCAGCTCGGGAATACTGACCTGGTACTCGCCCAGGTACTCGAGCAAAAAGGCCTCGAAGGGTTCGTCAGCGCGGTCGACCTCGTCGATCAGCAGCACAGCGCCTGGAGCGGGAGCTTCCAGAGCCTGCAGCAGCGGTCGCCGGATCAGGTAGCGCGCCTGGTAGATCTCGCGCTCCATCTCGTCGGGGGCAGCGCTGGCCTGTGCGGCGCGCATCCGAAGCAACTGGGCGGCATGGTTCCATTCATAGAGCGCCTCTCGCTGCTCCATGCCGTCATAGCACTGCAGGCGCAACAGCGGACGGCCCAGCACCTGGGCCAGGGCCTTGGCCAGCTCGGTTTTGCCCACGCCCGGTTCGCCCTCAAGCAGCAGCGGTCGCTGCAGCCGCATGGCCAGGAAAACAGCCGTCACCAGCTGCCTCGTCGCGTGATAGCCCGCCCCTTCGAGGGCGCGGGTGAGGTCGTCGATGGTGCTGTGGGGCGCGGGCACTCGCTCTATCCGTTCGCCTGCCGCACCGCGGCTTGCGTCTGGACCTTCACGAGGTGCGCGCGGTAGGCCGCACTGGCGTGCAGGTCGCCGCTGAAGTCCGCGGCATCGATGGCCACACCAGCCACTGCCTCCGGGGTGAAGCTTTTGCTCAATGCCGCCTCAAGTCCGGCATGCCGGCACACACCGTTGCCGCCGCCAGTGATGGCCACCCGCACCCCGCTGCCGGTGTGCGCCACGAACACGCCCAGCATCGCGAAGCGCGAAGCGGGCTGCCGGAATTTGGCATAGGCCGCCTTGGTGGGAATGGGAAAGCGAATGGAGGTGATCAGCTCACCGGGCTCCAGGGCGGTGGTGTAGAGGCCCTGGAAAAAAGCGTCGGCGGCGATCTCGCGCCGGTCGGTGACGACCGTTGCACCCAAGGCCAGAACTGCGCTGGGGTAGCAGGCGGCCGGGTCGTTGTTGGCAACCGAGCCCCCCATAGTCCCCATGGCCCGCACCTGGCGGTCGCCAATGCCCTCGGCCAAGGATGCAAGCGCGGGCAAGTGCTTGCGCACTTCGGCACTGCCCGCCACGTTGGCGTGGGTGGTCATGGCGCCGATGACCACCTGCTTGCCATCGACCTGGATGCCACGCAGTGCGTCGATGCCGCCCAGATCGACCAGGTTCTCAGGCCGCAGCAGGCGCTGCTTCATGGAGGCGATCAGGGTCTGGCCTCCGGCCAGGGCCTGCGCGCCGCCAGTGGTGAGGCGTTTGGCGTCGGCCAAGGTCTTGGGCTGTTCAAGAGTGAAGGCGTACATGCTGTGTCTCCTTACTTGCTCGCCTGGGCCGTCTGGATGGCTTGCCACACACGGTGCGGGCTGGCGGGCATGTCCAGGTCTTTGACCCCCAGGGGGGCCAGGGCGTCGAGCACTGCGTTGATGACCGCAGGCGGTGCGCCGATAGCACCGGCCTCTCCGCAGCCCTTGGTGCCCAGGGGGTTGGTGGTGCAGGGCGTGACCACATGGCCGAGTCGGAACTCGGGCACATCGTCTGCGCGTGGCATGGCGTAATCCATGAATGAACCGGTGACAAGCTGCCCTGACTCGCGGTCGTAGACGCAATGCTCGAGGAGAGCCTGGCCGATGCCCTGCACCAGCCCACCGTGCACCTGACCCTCTACGATCATGGGATTGATGATGGTGCCGAAGTCATCGACAGCAGTGAAGCGGTCAATGCGCACAACTCCGGTATCGGGGTTGACTTCGACCTCGCAGATGTATGTGCCGCCGGGGAAGGTGAAGTTGGTCGGATCGTAGAAGGCGGTTTCGTTGAGGCCTGGCTCCAGCTTATCCAGCGGGTAGTTGTGCGGCACGTAGGCGGTGAGCGCCACCTGGCCAAAGGTCACCTTCTTGTCAGTGCCCTTCACGGTGAACTCGCCGTTGGCGAACTCGACGTCACCATCGCCAGCCTCCATCAGGTGGGCGGCGATCTTCTTGGCCTTGGCCTCGATCTTGTCCAGAGCGCGCATGATGGCGGCACCGCCCACACTGATCGACCGCGAGCCGTAAGTGCCCATTCCAAACGGAACGCGTCCGGTGTCACCGTGGACGATGTCGACTTGGGATGGGTCCAAGCCGAGGCGGGCAGCTACCACCTGGGCAAAGGTGGTCTCGTGGCCCTGGCCGTGACTGTGCGAACCGGTAAACACTGTCACGCTGCCCGTCGGGTGTACCCGCACCTCGCCGCATTCGAACAGGCCCGCACGCGCTCCGAGTGCGCCAGCGATGTTACTGGGGGCGATTCCGCAGGCCTCGATGTAGCTGCTGTAGCCGACACCGCGCAGCAGACCTTTGGCCTTGGAAGCCGACTTGCGCTGGTCAAAGCCTGCTGCATCGCCGAGCTCACGGGCCTGGTTCATGCACGCGTGGAAGTCGCCGGTGTCATATTGAAGGGCTACTGGGGTCTGGTAGGGGAACTGGGTGATGAAGTTTCGGCGTCGAATCTCGTCTTGCGACAGGCCGGTCTCCCAAGCCGCGCGGCTGACGATTCGCTCGAGCAGATAGGTCGCCTCGGGTCGGCCTGCGCCGCGGTAGGCGTCGACTGGCGCGGTGTTGGTGAACCAGGCGTCCACCTCAACATAGATCTGCGGGGTGTTGTACTGGCCAGCCAGGAGCGTGGCATACAGGATGGTGGGTACCGCGGTCGAGAAGGTCGACAGGTAGGCGCCGAGGTTTGCATCGGTGTGCACCCGCAAGGCGAGAAACTTGCCGTCCTTGTCTAGGGCCAGCTCACCGTGGGTGACGTGGTCGCGGCCATGGGCGTCGCTAAGGAAGGCCTCTGAGCGGTCGCAGGTCCACTTGATGGGGCAATTGAGCTTTTTAGCCGCCCAGGTCAGGCACACGTCTTCGGCGTAGAGATAAATTTTGGCGCCGAAGCCCCCCCCCACGTCGGGGGCGATCACCCGCACCTTGTGCTCGGGCAGGCCCATGACGAAGGCGGTCATCAGCAGCCGCTCGACGTGCGGGTTCTGGTTGGACACATAGAGGGTGTAGTCGTCCCCCGCACGGCTGTAGCTGGCAATGGCCGCGCGCGGCTCCATCGGGTTGGGGGCGAGGCGGTTATTGACCAGATCCAGCTTGGTGATGTGGGCGGCGTTCTTGAAGGCAGCATCGACGCCGGCCTTGTCGCCGATGGCCCACTTGTAGCAATGATTACCAGGGGCAGCGTCATGCAATTGGGGCGCGCCCGACTTCATGGTGTCACGCACATCGACGACAGCGGACAGCGGCTCGTAGTCGACCTCCACCAGCTCGGCGGCGTTCTTGGCGTTCTCCAGGGTGTCGGCGACGACCATGGCCACGTGGTCGCCCACATAGCGCACCTTGTCAAGAGCCAAGATCGGGTGGGGCGGCTCTTTCATAGGTTGGCCGCTGGTGTCGGTGATCAGCCAGCCACAGGGCAGCCCGCCGATCTTGTCGGCGGCGACGTCCTTGCCATCGAGCACCCCTACCACGCCGGGCGCCTTGAGCGCTGCGGACTTGTCGACCTTGCGGATGGCGGCATGTGCATGCGGTGAGCGCACGAAGACCGCGTGATGCATGTTGGGCAGCACGATGTCGTCGGTGTACTGGCCCGCGCCCGTGAGGAAGCGGTAGTCCTCCTTGCGGCGCAGGGACTCGCCGATATGCGGCAGCTTGGAAAGATCAGTGGCACCCATGATGTGTCTCCTCAGGCTTTCATGGCGGCAGCACCTTGCTGCACGGCCTTGACGATGTTCTGGTAGCCCGTGCAGCGGCACAGGTTGCCCTCGAGCTGCTCACGGATCTGGGTGGCGTCGGCCTTGGGATGGCGCTGGCACAGATCGATCGCACTCATCACCATGCCCGGTTTGCAAAAGCCGCTTCGCAGGCCGTGGCACTCCTTGAAGGCTGCTTGCATCGGGTGCATGGTGCCATCGGCAGCAGCCACGCCCTCGATGGTGGTGACCTCACGCCCCGCCACCTGGGCCAGCAGCACGTTGCAAGACTTGATGGCTCGCCCGTCGACCAGCACGGTGCACGCGCCGCACTGTGCGGTGTCGCAGCCCACATGGGTGCCCGTGAGGTGGAGGTGTTCGCGGATCGCCTGGACCAAAAGGGTGTGGGGCGCCGCATCGACGGCCACGGCCTTGCCGTTGACCTTGAGTGCAACCTGCATGCTTGTCTCCTTGCCGGTTTTGACAATTACTTTGAGCACCCTTAGTGGATCACGCCGCATGTGACGTGATTTGAGGGATAACCCTGCATTACCAGCGGAGGCCCGCCCCTCGCACGGAAGCCCCTCGCGCGGAAGTTTGTGCCGGGCATCTTCAATTCCTGCTGGCACAGGGGGTCGAACGGTAGGGCGGCCAACCTGTCCGGCACGTATTACAGGCGGGCGATGAAGGAGTTGACGCTCCAGTTGGCAAGCCTCGCAGGGTGGCCCCGGCAGGGGAGCCAGCCCGGTGAGGGCGTCGGCTGATCCCCCGCGCCCTCGGGGCTTTAGACTTGCGCCTCAAGAACCGCGACCGTGTTGACGACAGGCCCTCCGCCCCACACCAGATCGTCAGACCGGCTTGCTCTCGACGTCGGAGGACATCCATGAAGACCGCGATTCAGATCTTGACTCTGGGCGCATGGCTCGGAGCAGCCAGCTGGGTCCAGGCCCAGGCACCCGACCCGCTGCAGGTGCGCAGCTGGGCCGCCTCCTGCGCCAACTGCCACGGCACGGACGGCCGTGCACAGCCCGGCATGGCATCGCTGGCGGGGGCCTCCAAGGACGACCTGCTCAAGAAGATGCTGGACTTCAAGGCGGGCCGCCAGCCCGCAACCATCATGCACCAGCTGGCCAAGGGCTATTCCGACGACCAGATCGAAGCCATCGCGGCCTATTTCGCTGCACAAAAGAACTAAGGGGATCCCATGACGCGTCGTCACTTCCTCCGCGCTGGTGCTGCAGCCGGTGTCATGGGTTTGACGGGCTATGCCACCGCTGGCGGTGACCCGGGCCCCAAGGTGGTGGTCGTCGGTGGCGGCTATGGCGGCGCCACGGCCGCCAAGTACGTGCGCATGTGGTCGGACTACAGCGTCAACGTCACCCTCGTCGAGCCCAACGCGGCCTTTGTGTCATGCCCGATCTCCAACCTGGTCATTGGCGGCAGCAAAACGATCGCCGATGTCACCACGCCCTATGACAACCTCACCCAGCGCCATGGCGTGCGGGTGGTGCGCGATGTTGCCGCCTCGATCGACCCGGACAAGCGCATCGTCAAGCTCGCAAGCGGCGCCGAGCTGCCCTACGACCGCTTGATCCTCTCGCCAGGCGTCGACTTCATGTACGACACCTTGCCCGGCCTGACCCGCCCTGGTGCGCAAGACCGCGTTCTACATGCCTGGAAGGCTGGCGCACAGACGGTGGCACTTCGCCAGCAGCTCGAGGCCATGCCCGATGGCGGCGTGTTTGCCATGACCATTCCGCTGGCGCCTTATCGCTGCCCCCCTGGCCCCTACGAGCGCGCTTGCATGGTGGCCAGTTACTTCAGCAAGGCCAAACCCAAGAGCAAGGTCCTGATCCTTGATGCCAATGAGGACGTGACCTCCAAGGGGCCTTTGTTCAAGAAGGCCTGGGCAGATCGCTACAAGAACATCATCGAGTACCAGCCCAGGCATGCGCTGACCGACGTCGATGTGGCAGGTAGCACGCTCAAGTTCGAGTTCAACGACGACGTCAAAGCCGCAGTCCTCAACGTACTACCGCCCATGCGCGCCGGCGAGATCGCGGTCAAGACGGGTTTGGCCACGGCCAACAAGCGCTGGTGCGAGGTGGACTTCCTGACCTTTGAGTCCAAGGCGGCCAAGAACATCCATGTGCTGGGTGACGCCATTCAGGTGGCGCCCGCCATGCCCAAGTCCGCTCACATGGCCAACCAACATGGCAAGACCTGCGCTGCGGCGGTGGTGGCCTTGTTGGCTGGCCAGCCGGTCAATCCGCTGCCGATCTACAACAACACCTGCTACAGCTTCGTGAGCGACGAGGAGGTGGTCCATGTGGCCAGCGTCCACCGCTATGCCGCGGCCCAAAAGACCATGCTCACGGTGGCCGGCTCGGGCGGTGTTTCAACTGCGGCCAGCGAGCTCGAGGGCCACTACGCCATGGGCTGGGCCCGCAATATCTGGGCCGATACCTTGGCATGAAGCGCGGGAAAACCCGAGATGGGTCTGCACGCGCCTCGCGCACAGTTACCATCAGTCATCGCTTAGCTTTTTGAAGTGAGGAAGCACTCCATGAACAAGTCCATCGTCCTTGGCAGCCTGGCTCTGGCGCTTTCAGCACCTGCCTGGGCCAGCCTGGCCCTGGCCCAGAAAAACGCCTGCGCCTCCTGTCACGCCGTCGAGCGCAAGCTGATGGGCCCGTCCTATCAAGAAATCGCCAAGCGCTACACAGACCAAACGGACGCCGAAGCCATCTTGGTCAAGGGCATCAGGGCGGGCGGCACGGGCAAATGGGGCCCCGTGCCAATGCCGGCGCAGCCCTCGGTCAGCGAGGCCGATGCCAAGACCCTGGCAGCCTGGATTCTTAGCGGCGCCAAATAAGCGGGCGCGGTGGGCGGCAGGCCTCTGAGGCCAACCCATGGCTTGGCAGCAGACCCGTCGTCAAGACCGTCCGCCGTCCACACTGATCACTTGGCCACTCACCCAGGCCGCATGGTCGCTGGCGAGGAACGCGGCGGTCGACGCGATGTCTTGGGCCGTGCCGAGGCGGCGCGTATGGATGGATTGCATCAGGCGCTGCTGGCCCTCGGCGCCATAAGACTCCCACTGAAGCTGCGTCGACGGATTCGACAACACGAAACCGGGAGCAATGGCGTTGGAGGTGATGCCGTAGGGCCCCAGGTCTTGCGAAAGTTGCTTGGCCAGACCCACGAGTGCGTGCTTGGCGGCCGTGTAGGCCTGGATGCCCGTCAAGCTCGGTCGCAGGCCTGCGCCAGAGCTGATGTGAATCATCCGACCCCAACCCGCCGATTGCATCGCAGGCGCGCAGGCCTGGGCCATCCAGAAGGCACCGTGGATGTTGGCGTCGAAGACGGCCGACCAATCCGCCTCCGTGATGGACTCGATTGGACGCCCGACCTGACCGCGCACGCCACCGGCGCCATTGACCAGGATATGCAAACGCCCGCCTGTGCGCTCGAGCGCCGCGGTCACCGCGCCCTGGGCGGCGTGACGATCGGCGATGTCGAAGATGTGACACGCCAGGCCGTGCGCCCGCGCAAAGGACTCGGCCCGATCGCCATCAATGTCGGCCACCTGCACCTCCGCCCCACAAGCCTTCAACTGAAGCGCAATCGCTTGGGCGATCCCCTGGGCCGCACCGGTCACCAGGGCCACTCGGCCGGTCAAGTCAATCTGCATGACAGCCTCCGCGCGTGAAAGGAGCAGGGGGAGTACAGGTCCATGCGGGCGCCGGCATCAAGCGCACACATCGATCAAGGACTGCAAGGTCTCGCGCGACATCTCCCGCCGCCCGTCTTCGATGTCATGGATCAACGCGACCAGCCGCTCAATGGCCGGCGTAGCCACGCCCACCTCGCGGCCCAGCTCGCCGATCATGCCGATCTGCGGATCGACCTCGGTCTTGCGCTTGCGCACAGCCAGGTCGCGCCAGATGCCTGAGTGCGTCTTGCTGGTCTTGGCATTGAAGGCCGCCAGCGCCGCGATGGTTTCGCGGGCACCCGACTCGGGCGCACCCGGGTAGAAGGCGCGTGGATCAAACCCGTTGAATCCGATGGGCGTGACGCCCCGCTCGAGGGCCACGGCCATGACTTCACGCGCCAGGGTGTCAAAGGCCTTGAAGCGCGCAGGATCGGCGAAGTTCGCGGTCATGGAATCGGGTGTCAGCGCGGTGGCAAAGAGCATGGCGCCGTAGGCCAGCTTGCCCCACAGGTATCCCCAGATGTTTTCGGTCAGAACGGCATCGGGATCAAAAACGTGCAACAGGGCATGCATCTGACGTGTGCGAGTGCGCACGCTGCCGTCGACCTCGCCCACCACGACGGCCCCACGGTTACCGTAGAGGATGTCCCCGGGGCCGTGCCAGTCAGCCCCGAAGTTGACAAAGCAGCCCATCACCCGCTCGGCGCCCAGCAGGCGCGACAAGGTGATTTCGTTCAGGCCGTTCTGCGCGGAGAGCACGAAGCCGTCGTCGCGCAGATACGGAATGAGCGCCTGCGCTGCGGCTTCCGTCGCCTGAGCCTTGACCGCCAACACGATGCGCGAATAGCGGCCCTTGAGCGCCTGCGGTGTGCTGCCGGGCACGCGCTGCTCGAAGGTGGCGACCGGGCCATGGATCTTCAGACCGTGCTCGGCGCTCAAGCGGACATGCTCTGCATCGATGTCCACCATGTGCACGGGGATGCCAGCACGGGCCCAATAGGCTGCCAGCGTGCCGCCGATGGCCCCACCGCCCCAGACCAGAACGGGGTCGTCAGTGGTGACGAATCCGAGATCAGCAGTGCCCGACATCAAACACCTCTTCATGCGTGGCCACGCAAATCCGGCCCTCGCCGGTGATCCAGCCGCGGGCCATCCCCCGGGTGTTGAAGGGGGCGTGGACGGTGCCGTCTGCACCCAGGCTAACTAAGCCCGCGCCAATCCCGTGCCCCGACATCGTCTGATGAACCAGATGATCGCCCGCTTGCGGCAGCGACTGCCCGCCGTACTCCATGCGGGCGCACAGGTCGTAGGCCACGGCGTGACGGATGAAGAGTTCGCCCATGCCGGTGCAGGAGACGGCGCACACACCATCACGCGCAAAGGTACCGGCCCCGATGATCGGCGAGTCGCCCACCCGCCCCTGAGGCTTGTCGTTGAAGCCGCCGGTGGACGTGGCCGCGGCCAGCCCACCGCGAGCGTCGCGCGCCACGGCGCCCACCGTGCCATGACGGTCGGCCTCCGTGATCGGCCGGATGGCTCCGCCAGCCTTGCCGGCCTGGATGTCGGCCAGCGCCTTGACCCGCCGAGGGGTCGTGAAGTAGGTGTTGTCGACCATGGCCAGACCCTGCGCCTGCGCATAGCGGTCGGCCGCTTCGGCACTGAGCAGCACGCAACCCGAGTGCTCCATGACGGCACGTGCAGCCAGGATGGGGTTGCGCACACGCCGAACGGTGCACACCGCGCCGGCGCGGCCCTGGGTGCCTTCCATGATGGAGGCGTCAAGTTCGTGCTCGGCCTCGTGCGTCAACGCGGCGCCGTAGCCGGCATTGAAGTGCGGGCTGTCCTCTAGCACCACCACCGCTGCCTGCACGGCATCGACGGCGGGCCCACCCGCAGCCAGGATGGCCCAGCCGGCACGCAAGGACTGGGCGAGATGCGCGCGCACCTCCTCCCACTCGGCGGCGGGCAGCAACTCAGGCGCGAGCGTGCCACAACCGCCGTGGATGGCGATCTCCATCAGCTCAGCGTGCTGGGCGGATGTTCATCGCCAGCGTGTCCTCGTCCACACGCGGCGTGATCTTGACCTTGTCCTTCTGCATGGCCCACGCGGAGGCGATGGCCACGACGGGGATGCGCGAGCCATCCTGCACCAGCAGTTCATTGGCCTGTTCCAGCAGCGAACGGCGCTTGTCTTCGTTCATCTCCACGGCTGCATCCTGCAGGAGTTTGTCCATCACTGGATTCTTGTAGCCGATAACGTTGAAGGCCCCCATCTTGCGGTCCTTGTCATTGGAGTGCGCCACCGAAGACAGCGTGTAATGCGACTCGCCCGTCAGCGTGCCCCAACCGGCCATGGACATCGAGTAATCGCCTCGCGTACGGGCCGGGAAGAAGACGGCCACAGGCTGAGAGTTGGCCTGCACGTCGATGCCCACACCGGCCAGCATCTGTGTGACCGCTGCTCCCACCTGGCGATCGCCGGGCAGGCGGTCGTTGGTGAAGCTGAAGACGATCTTGAAACCATTCGGGTAGCCGGCTTCGGCCAGGAGCCGCTTGGCGCCCGCCGGGTCCACCTTGGAGGGCTGAACTTTTTTGCTGAAGCCAAAGATGCTGGGCGTGACCATCTGGTAAGAGGGCTTGCCCAATCCTTCCATCGCCACCTCCGCCAGGGCATTGCGGTCAATGGCCATGTTGATGGCCTGGCGTACCCGCGCATCCTGCAGCGGGTTTTTGGCCAGCTTGCTGCCATCCTTGGCGGTGATCTGAGGCGAGTTGTCGCGCAGGTCCAACTCGATGTTGAAGACGTAGACGGTCTCGATCGTCTCCACCGCGAGCTTCGGGTCACGCTTAAGCGACGGCACATCCGCCGCCGGCACCCGCACGATCAGGTCGAGCTGACCGGCCTTCAACTGAGCGACGCGGGCGGCGTCGTTGGGGATCTCCTTGCGCACATGACGCGCCCAGGGCTCCTTAGGACCCCAGTAACCGTCGAAGCGGTCAAGTACCAGTTGATCCTTCGGTGTCCAGGAGACGAACTTGTAGGGCCCGGTGCCAATGGCGGCCTTGCCGGAGTTGAAAGCCGCGTTCGCCGTGTCCCGGGTCAGGCCCGCAGCCGCCTTGCTCGAAACGATGAACAAACGGATGAAGTCATACGGGAGGGTGGGCGCGGGGCCATCGGTCTGCACGCGCACCGTGTACGGGTCTACCACCTGCACCATCTTGACGCGGCGGACATAGATCGTCGTCGGGTTCGGGCCGGAGACCATCGGGATGCGTTCGATGGAGAACTTCACGTCCTCGGCGGTGAAGTCGGATCCATCGTGGAACTTGACACCACGACGTAGCTTGAATTCCCAGGTCGAGGCGTCCACAGCGCGCCAACTCTCCGCCAGCCTTGGCTGCACCTCCAGGCCGTTGCCCGACCAGGTGAGGGTGTCGAACACATGCTTGAGGGCTTCGGCCTGAGTCCCGGCGGCGGTGAAATGCGGGTCGATGGAGTCAGGACCGGCGCGCACACCGATGGTGAGGGTCTGGGCTGCCACGGGCAGGGCGAGCGCCATGCCCAGCGAGCATGCGGCCAGCAGGCGGGACAGGCGTGATCGAGAGGGCAAGAGATACATCGCGAACCTTCTATTGATTGGGGTAAACCCAGCACGCCAAGACAGACACAAACGACCCGCTTGGCGAGGCAGGAGCCTGTGATCACTTTGAAGAGCACGAAGGTGGATGTCAATGGGATTTCCACTCATCGCGCCCTGGGTGGGGCTGCAGCGCCCGGCCCCTCTTGGGCACAAGCATGCGCGGCAGCAACGCGCCATCCGGGTGAACGCGAGGTGTCCGGCAGCGCTCGCTTTGCTAGATTAGACAGGTTGGAGACCCCTGCAGACGGTGCAGGAGCGACCCCTCAAAAGGATACCCATGCGCATCGCCGAGACGAACTGGATGCAGGTCGAAGAGTACCTGCGGCACGACGACCGCTGCGTGCTCCCCATCGGCAGCACCGAGCAGCATGCCTACCTGAGCCTGTGCGTCGACCTGATCCTGTCGGAGCGCGTGTCGGCCGACGCAGCGCAGCCGCTGGGCGTGCCCGTGTTCCCGGTCGTGCCCTACGGCATCACGCCGTACTTCGCCGACTTTCCGGGCACGGTGTCGCTGCGCGTCGGCACCTACATTGCGCTCATCGAAGACATTCTGGAAAGCCTGCGGCAAAGCGGCTTTCGTCGGGTGCTGGTGGTCAACGGCCACGGAGGAAACAACCCGGCCCAGGGCTTCATCAGTGAGTGGATGGGCCGGAGGCGGGACATGCGGGTGCGTTTTCACAACTGGTGGAACGCCCCCAAGACCTGGGCCCATGTGCAGCGCATTGACCCCGCGGCCTCGCATGCCAGCTGGATGGAGAATTTCCCCTGGACCCGCTTGCCCGGCGTGAAGATGCCAACCGGTGCCAAGCCGGTGGTCGACTACGCCAAGCTGCAGATGGCCAACCCGGCGCAAGTGCGGGAACTGGTGGGCGACGGCAACTACCACGGCCTGTACGAGCGCCCCGACCACGAGGTGCTGGCGCTGTGGGAAACCGCCGTGCAGGAAACCCGGTCGCTCATTGAAGGCGGCTGGTGAGACACGCACGACGCCGCGAGCTTCAGCCGCGTCAGGATTGATATGGTGGGATTGCTGATCAGCCGTCTTATCCAGGCCTGCCTGGTGATGCTGGTCATTTCGGTGCTCGTCTTCGTGGGCGTTTATGCGGTCGGCAACCCGATCGACGTATTGATCGGCCCGGATGTCACCCAGGAGATCCGCCAGCAGACCATCGAACGCTATGGGCTGAATCAACCCTTGTGGCTGCAGTACCTGGCTTTTCTCCAGCGCCTGCTGGTCGGCGATCTCGGCACCTCCTTCGTTTTCAACATGCCCGTGTTGAGCCTGATCCTGAGCCGCGTGCCTGCCACCTTGGAGATCGCCCTGCTGGCTGTCTTAGGAGCCACCCTGATCGGCGTGCCCATCGGCATGCTCGCCGGGTGGCGGCCGCACCATCCGCTGTCGCGGCTGGCGATGGGGGTGTCGGTGCTCGGCTTTTCTGTGCCCACTTTCTGGATCGGGCTGGTGCTGATCCTCGTGTTCGCGGTCTGGTTGGGGTGGCTGCCGGCAGGCGGGCGAGGGCCCACGCTCGCCTGGTTCGGTATCGAATGGAGCGTGCTCACGCTCGAAGGCTGGAAGCACCTGTTGCTGCCAGCGGTCAATCTGGCTCTCTTCAAAATGGCCCTGATGATGCGACTGGCGCGCGCGAGCACGCGCGAGCTGATGCTCAGCGACACGGTGCGGCTGGCGCGCGCCACCGGGCAATCCGAGGCCACCATCCTGCGTCGGCATGTGCTGAGGCTGATCTCCATCCCCATCGTCACCGTCTTCGGACTCGAGCTGGGCGCCACTCTGGCGTTTGCCGTGGTCACTGAGACCATCTTCTCCTGGCCCGGTGCGGGCAAGCTCATCATCGACTCCATCCAGGCGCTGGACCGGCCCGTCATGGTGGGCTATCTGATGCTGGTGGCCTTACTCTTCACCACCATCAACCTCGTTGCCGATTTGCTGTACGCGCTGCTCGATCCGCGCTTGAGGAGTCGACGCGCATGAGGCTGGAACGTTTCTGGACGGAATACCGAGACAACCGGGTCGCCGTCGTCGCGCTGGTGATCGCCCTCCTGATGATGGCGGCAGCGCTCGCCGCGCCGTGGATCTCACCGCAGGACCCCTATGACCTCGCAAGCCTGCGACTGATGGACGCGCGCAAGCCACCCGGACATGTGAACGCAGAAGGAATCACCTACCTCCTCGGTACCGACGCGCAGGGCCGCGACGTGCTGTCGGCCATCCTGCACGGCCTGCGCCTGTCCATCCAGATCAGCCTGATCGCCGGCGCCATTGCCTTCTCGCTCGGAGCGACGCTCGGTGCCACCGCAGCGTTCGCGGGCGGAAGATTCGAGTCGGTGATCATGCGTATCGTGGATCTGCAGCTGTCCTTCCCGGCCATCCTGCTGGCGCTGGTGATCTCCGCTGCCCTCGGTCAGGGGCGCTGGCAGATGATTGCCGCGCTCGTGGCCGCGCAATACGCCTACTTCGCCCGAACCACGCACGGCGCCGCCGCGGCCGAACGCAGCAAGGACTACGTCGAGGCCGCCCTGTCCACGCCACTGCCTGCCTGGCGCGTGGTGATGCGCCACATCCTGCCCAACTGCCTGCCCCCGCTGATCGTGGTCGGTACCGTCCAAGTGGCCAACGCGATCTCGCTGGAAGCCACGCTGTCCTTCCTCGGTTTGGGGCTCCCTGTGACCGAGCCGTCGTTGGGCATGTTGATTGCAAATGGCTTCCAGTACCTGCTGTCGGGGCGTTACTGGATCTCCATCTACCCCGGCATCGCGCTCATTCTGCTCATCGTCTCCATCAATCTCGTCGGCGATCAGGTGCGCGACCAGTTCAACCCAAGGCTGCGGCGATGAGCGAGGCCGCGCAGTTGTCGTCAGCGCGAGGGGCCGTCGTCGACAGGCTCGAGCCGGTCATGTCGGTGCGGGATTTGCGTACGCATTTCGAGCAACGCCACGCCACCCTCAAAGCGGTGGACGGGGTGAGCTTCGACCTGTACGCGGGAGAGACCGTCGGTCTGGTGGGCGAGTCGGGCTCGGGCAAGAGCGTCACCGGGTACTCGCTGCTGGGCCTGATCGATGCGCCGGGGCGCATCGTCGGCGGCTCGGTTCACCTGGCTGGACAACAGCTGGTCGGCCTTGACGCCGCCGGTCTGCGAGCCGTGCGGGGACGCCAGTTGGCGATGATCTTCCAGGACCCAATGGCTACGCTCAATCCGGTGCTGACCATCGGCGCGCAGATGCAACTGGCCCTGCAGGCTCACGGACGTATCCCCGAAGCCCAGGCGCGCGCGCGCTGCGTCGAGGTGCTGCGGCAAGTGGGTATCCCCGACCCGGAGCGACGACTGCAGGCCTGGCCGCACCAGTTCTCCGGCGGCATGCGCCAGCGGGTGGCGATCGCCATCGCCCTGCTGCACAAACCCCAGGTCATCGTCGCCGACGAGCCGACCACCGCCTTGGACGTCTCGATCCAGGCGCAAATCCTCACCGAGATCCACCGTTTAGTTCGAGACAGCGGCACCGCACTGCTGTGGATCAGCCACGATCTCGCCACGGTGGCGGCGATCGCGCGGCGCGTGCTCGTCATGTACGCAGGGCGCATCGTCGAAGAAGGGCCAACGCGGGCCGTGCTTCATGCCCCGCGACACCCGTACACCGCCGGCTTGCTCGGGTCGCTGCCGCAATCGTCAACGCCAGGCCAGCCCCTGGCCCAGATTCCCGGCTCGCCTCCGCCCTTGGATGCGCTGCCAGCGGGCTGCAGCTTCGCGGATCGTTGTCCCCATGCCCAGGCACGCTGCCGGGAGGAGGCGCCCCCGCGCGTGAGCGACGGTGACCGCGCATGGCGTTGCCACTTTCCGCTGCATCGCGCAGATGGCGAGCCACGCGCTTCTGGCGCTTCTGGCGCTTCTGGCGCTTCCGGCACCCGCTGATCGCTACACCATGAACTCCGAGTCCGCGCCCATCCACCTCGAGGCCCGTGCGGTCTCGCGCCGCTTCGAATCGCCCCCCGGCTTGAGCGAACGCGTCGCCGGCTGGTTCGGCACCGCCCCTCTGCCCAGCGCGGTGCGGGCGGTCGACCTGGCCGACCTTCAGGTGCGGCGTGGCGAGGTGCTGGGGCTGGTGGGCGAATCGGGCTGCGGCAAGAGCACGCTCGGGCGCATGATGGCCGGGGTCTTGCCACCCAGCGAAGGCGAAATTCTGCTGGGGGGACAGCCCGTCATGGCGCCCGGCCCCCGAGGCCGCAAGACCACCTCACGCGTGCAGATGATCTTTCAAGACCCGTTCGCCTCGCTGGATCCGCGCATGCGCATCGGGGAGGCCTTGGCCGAAGGGCCGCTTGCGCATGGTCTTGTGAACGCCGCTGGATCAGCCGCCTACGTCGCCCAGTGGCTGCAGCGCGTGGGCCTGCCGGCCGAGGCGGCCCAGCGCTACCCCCATCAGTTCTCGGGCGGGCAGCGGCAACGAATCGCCATCGCCCGGGCACTGGCCATGCAGCCCGACACCCTGATCTGCGACGAACCCGTGGCGTCGCTGGATGTCTCGATCCAGGCCCAGGTTCTCAACCTCTTCCTGGAGCTGAAGGCCGACCTGTCGTTAACGATGGTCTTCATCAGCCACCATCTGGGCGTCGTGCGCCATCTCTGTGACCGTGTGGCTGTGATGTACCTGGGGCGGATCGTCGAGGTCGCACCCGCCGCCGCACTTTACGCCCATCCCCGCCACCCGTACACGCGGGCC
>JAURKV010000287.1 GCA_030831585.1 Ramlibacter sp.
CCTTGGCCACCCGGGCGATGTCGGCCGAGCGACCGAGGCGGATGTTCATGCCAAGCGCGGCATCACCGGCGCGCAGGCGTTGCTTGACGGGATTGACGGGAAGAAGTTGGGGCATGGTCAGTCTGACTTTTCTTGCACTGATTGGAGTGCGGGCGGACTCAGGCGACGCGAGACAGCGGCTCGCCGCCCTCGAGAATCTTGAGAAGTTCTTGGGCGACCTGCAGCGAGGCCAGCTCCTGTGTCTCGCGGGTGCCGCCGGCCGCATGCGGCGTGGCGACCACGGTGGGCAGGGACAGCAGCGGGTGGCTGGCGTCGGGCGGCTCACGCTCCTCCCAAACGTCGATGCCGGCACCGAAAGTGTGGCCATCACGGATGGATTCATACAGGGCCTGCTCGTCGACGACACCGCCCCGGGACACGTTCACCACGATGGCGCCGGGAGGCATGGCGGCAAGCTCCGCGCGGCCCAGCATGTGCCTGGTGACATCGGTCAGAGGCACATGGACGCTCACCATGTCGAGGCGCGGCCAGAGGGCGGCCAGGTCGTGCACCCGCTCGTGAGGGATTGCAGCCCAGGGGTCACGCGCGGGCGAAGCTGGCTGGTAGAACGGGTCATAGGCGAGGATCTTGCAGCCGAGGGCGGCCTGGAACATGGCGGCGACACGCACGCCTATATTCCCCATACCGATCACGCCCACCGTCTTTCCCTGCAATGCAATACCCAGAAACTTGGGACGCTCGATCGGATCGCCAGCGCGCACCATGCGGTCCAACTGCCCGATCCGGCGAGAGACCGCCAGGGCCAACGCCATCGTCATCTCGCAAACGGCATCAGCGTTGATGCCAGGCGTGTTGGCGACCACAATGCCTCGCGCTGCCGCGGCCTTCAGGTCGATGGCCTCGATGCCCACGCCCTGCTTGACGATGGCGCGCAACTTTTTGGCGCGCTGCATCTCGTCTGCGGTCATCGGCTTCATGCGAATCATGACGCCGTCGGCGTCCTCATGCCAATTTGCCGAGCGCGGATCGTTAAAGGGGATTACCTCCGCCCGTGAGGCCAGCCATTGCGGACCCGCGGGGTGAAAGGCGTCGAGCACATAGATCTTTTTCATGGTCGAGTCGGGACAACAGTTGCTGCAGCCAGTTGGCGAAAATCCTAGGTACGGTTCAGGCTCGCCCGGGGTATACACGGGGAGTCAAAAATCCTTCGCTGTCCATTCCGACATCTTATGCGCACCGGGCGCCTGAGCCCTCACCACCCACACGCGTTCACAGGAGACAAAACATGACCCAGTCCAGCTCCCGCCTCACACGGCGCCAATTCCAGTCGGCCCTCGCAGGTGGCATCGGCGCATTGGCCGCATGGCCGGCTGGCCAGGCCCTTGCCCAAGAAGGTAAGCCGATCAAGATCATCATCCCCTTCGCCACTGGCGGCAGCAACGACATCGTCGGACGCGTCCTGGCCCAACAACTGTCGATCCGCCTCAAACGCTCGGTGGTGGTCGAAAACGTGCTTGGTGGCGGTGGCAGCATCGGCGCCGCCAACGCTGCCCGCGCGGAGCCCGATGGCAACACGCTGCTGCTGATCTCCTCGACCTTCACCATGAACTCGGCCGTCATGAAGCTGCCGTTTGACCCGGTGAAGTCCTTCACCCCGATCGCGATGCTGGGCATGGGCCCGAGCGTGGTGGTCGCCAATTCCGCCTTCCCGGCCAACACGATGAAAGAGTTGGTCGAGTACACCAAGAAGAATAAGGGGGTGGTCAATTTCAGCACCTCGGGGGCGGCCAGCTTCCAGCATTTCGCCGTCGAGTTGATCAAGACCAAGACCGGCGCCGACATCACCCTGATTCACTACAAAGGCGGTGGCCCGGCCCTCAACGACGTGGCCGCAGGCCATGTGCAGGCCACCCTGGGCAGCTATATCCAGATGCAGCCCATGCTGCAGGCCGGCAAGGTCAAGCTCCTGGGCGTGGCCTCGGCCAAGCGCATCGACCTGATTCCGGACGTGCCGACGCTGAAAGAAGGCGGCATTGACGTCGAGGTGGGCAACTGGTGGGGGCTGCTGGCGCCTGCCAATACGCCCACCGCCTTGGTCGAATCCCTCAATAAAGAAGTGAACGCGGTGCTGAATTCGCCCGACATCAAGAAGCGCCTCGCTGGCGAGGGCGCCGATCCCACGCCGATGTCGCGGGCTGACTTCGCCCGCCTGATGGCTGACGAAACCCAGCGCTGGGCGGCCGTTGCCAAGCAGACTTCCATCAAGGTCGACTGAGTCAAACGCCAAGGAGCTTGCGCGAATGACGATCCAGACCAAGAAGGCGGACGCGGTCATCGGCATGGAGGTGACGGGCCTCGACCTGTCCAAGCCGCTATCGACCGACGAACGCGCCGAAATCAACCGGCTGCTGGCCGAGCATGCGGTGCTGTGCTTTCCGGGCCAGCAGCTCAATCCGCCGCAGTTCATGGCTGCGATAGAGAATTTCGGCCCGCTCATGCCCCAGCAGCATGACAAGTTCACGCTGCCTGACTACCCCATGGTGGGCTTCAACTCCACCAAGGACCTACCTCGCAAGAACGGCAAGCTCCAAGTGCGCGGCGAGAACTACCACACCGACCATTCCAACTTCCCGGTCACCCCCAAGGCTACTGCACTGCACGCGCTGGAAATTCCCTCTTATGGCGGCGACACCCAGTTTGTCGATGTGCGTCGCGCCTTTGACGACCTCGACGAGGCCGCCAAAGCCGAGTGCACTCAACGCTTCTCGGTGCATGTCCATCAGAGCCCTCGAAGCCCCCGTAGCTTTATTGCTTTGAACGACGAGCAACTGGCCAAGATCCCGCGGACCCGCCAACCCCTGGTGATTCGCCACCCAGACAGCGGCCGCCCGGCCCTCTACCTCAATACCGGGCGCATGGAGGGCGTAGAGGGTATGCCTGAGGACGAAGGCTATGCGCTCATCGAGAAGCTCTACGAGCACGCGATCCAGCCGAAGTACGAGTACCGCCACAAGTGGCGCGTCGGCGACGTGGTGATCTGGGACAACCGCAGCGTGATGCACCAGGCCAATGCCGACTACGACCCGGAGGAGTTCCGCTACCTCATTCGGCTCATGGTGGAAGGTGTGGCCCTGGAGCCGGCGTTTCACTGAGCCATGAACTACAGTCAACGAAAGGCGCCCCCTGGCCTGCGGGTTGACGTCGCGGTCAGTCGTCTGCGCCCGAATCCAGGCCAGGAAACAGCACTTCGGTAAAGCCGAAGCGGCTGAAGTCGCGCACCCGCATCGGGTAGAGCACCCCTTGCAGGTGGTCGCACTCATGCTGAACCACCCTGGCGTGAAAGCCCTCGACCACGCGGTCAATGGGTTCGCCGAAGGGGTCAAAGCCGGTGTAGCGGATCTTTTTCCAGCGGGGCACCACGCCGCGCAAGCCGGGCACCGACAGGCAGCCTTCCCAGCCCTCTTCTTCCTCGGCGCCCAGGGGTTCGATCACCGGATTGACCAGCACCGTGCGGGGCACGATGGGCGCCTCCGGGTAGCGCGGGTTGGGCGCGTCCGTACCGAAAATCACCAGTTGCAGGTCGACCCCGATCTGCGGCGCCGCCAGCCCGGCGCCATGGGCCGCGGCCATGGTGTCGAACATGTCGCGGACCAGCCAGTGCAGGTCGTCGGTATCAAATTCGGTCACGGGCTGGGCCACGCGCAGCAAGCGCGGGTCGCCCATTTTCAGGATGGCGTGGACGGTCATGGTAATGATTGTGATCCTTGTGCCAGACCGGAGCGCTAGACCTTGCGCCCCTCCATCGCCAGCCGCAGGCAGCGCTGGTAGTTGCCGAAAGCAACCGCTCGCAGAACCTTCTCCTCCACGCCCCGACGTGCCAGGATGTCCACGACCTTGCGCAGATCAGCCAATTGATCGATGACCGCGTCTGAGGGAAGACCGTCCTCGTCAGAACCGAACATCACATGCTCAGGGCCCAGCACCGACACCATACGGATGATCTCACTGGCATAGGCATCGAGACCACCACCAAAGGAGGGACCTAAGCCCCACAAACCGATCGCTCCGCCCTTGCCCGCAATCTTTCTTGCGTGGGTTTGCGCAAGACCCCGAGCTCTCCAGCCGCCGACGGTCCAGCTGGGTTCGCTGCCGGTGACAAAACCATGCGACCAGATCATCGGCAAGCGGGAAATCTCCAGGGCCTGGTCGATCGCGTTGCCCGAAGAATGCGCGAGGTCGACCAGCACTCCCTCGTCGTTCAGTGCCTGGACCAGCCGCTTGCCGAAATCAGACAAGCCTCTATGTAGGGGGCGCTCGGTCTGCAAATCGCCGACCGGGTTCTGGACGTAGTGCACCAGCTGCACATGCCTAATGCCCTGTGCGTATGCCGGCGCCAGCCCCTCAAGCGAGCCCTCCAGAAAGTCTGCCCCCTCGGTGGTCAGAACGATGCAGGGCTCAGAGTTCGATTTGGCCAGGTCCTCGAGGGTCCGAACGATGGGGACGTTGCCCTGGATGGCCGTGGTGGCACTGGAAATCTGCATCCGAAATGACATTGCCAGCTCGCCAGGTCTGATCGGACGCGCTTGTTCGATTCCGCGGGGAGTGGTGCGCAAGAAAGGCGCGTCGGGAACAATGGTCCAGGACAGCAGGTGAACACCCGATTCGCGCATCAGCCTCGCCAGCTTCGGAACCGAATCCGTGTTCTTTCGGAGAAGGCCCAGGTGGTTGTGTGCATCGGCTATGGGAATCGGCGATTGCGCAGGGGCCAAAGGGGTTGCCGCGGCAAGGGTCAGGTAGGCCAGCAGGTTGCGTCGTTGCACAGGAAAGCTCCGCTCAAACAGTCGAAGTCATTTTGACACCTTCGATGACTCAAAGAATCACGGTCAGACTGCCATCAGCGCCCAATTCCACGGGTTGCCGGCTCAACTATTGAGCTGCTGCCAAGCTTTATCCAAGCGCTTGAGACTCACCGGCTGCGGCGTACGCAACTCCTGCGCAAAGAAGCTCACACGCAACTCCTCGAGCAGCCATCGGAACTCCAGCATCCGTGCATCTGCCACGCCCTTGCGCTCGGCCACCAGGCGCCAATAGCGTTGCTCCTGCGGCCGTATCTCGGCCAGGCGGCTGGCGTCGCGGGCAGGGTCGGCGCGCCACTTGTCCAGGCGCAGGGTCACCGCCTTGAGGTAGCGCGGGAAGTGCTGGAGGGATGCCCAAGGGGTGTCGAGCAAAAAGCGCTTGCCCACCAGTTTTTGCAGCTGCTGAATGGCGTCCTGGGTAGCCTCGGGCGCGTTCTTGGTGTCCTTGATCTTGCGCAGGGCGATGGCGTAGTCGGCCAAAATGACGCCGGCCAGCCGGGCCACCTCGTTGGCGATCAGGGTGAGCCGACCCCTGCCCTCTTCCACCCGGCGCTTGAAGTCGGCCTCATCGCTGGGCAGGGGCGATTGCAGGAAGGCGCGGTCCAGCGCCACATCAATGATCTGGGACCGCAGGTCCTCCAGCGTACCCAAGGCCATGAAGCCCACCGCCATCTTCTGCAGGTCAGGAATATTCTTTTCGAGGTACTTCAGCGCGTCCTTGATCTGGATGGCGAACAGACGGCGCAGGCCGGCCCGGTGCTTGGCGGCCGCCAGCTCGGGCTCGTCAAAAACCTCCAGCGTCACTGCATCTCCCTGGTCCACCAGAGCCGGAAACCCGATCAGCGACAGGCCGCCCTTGCGAACCTCTAACAGCTCGGGCAGCGCGCCAAAGGTCCAGGCGGTGTGGCGCTGGGCAGCGTCGGGCACGAAAGCGGCCTTGGTCGCCTTGACCACGGCCACCGCCCCGCGTCCGGTGAGCGCCGCGCCGCCCCCGCCCTGCGGTCCCGCCGAGCGACCGGGTGCGCCAGCGCGCGTGGCCGCCTCTGCGCCAGCGTCTGCGCCCGGGCCACTGGCCTCGGCGCCGCTTTCACCACTTGCGTCAGATGCGGCTGACGCCTGCGGCAAGCGCGTCTTGATCGCCGCCAGCGCCTGAAAAGCACCACGCGCCTGCGCGCCCAGTTCGGCCTTGAGCGCGCCCAGGTTGCGGCCGGTGCCCAGCTGGCGGCCATGCTCGTCGACCACCCGCAGGTTCATGAACAGGTGGGCCGGCACCATGTCCAGCTTGAAATCGGTGCGCTTGACGTCCAGGCTGGTGGCGTCGCGCACAACCTTGAGCAAGGCATCCGTGAGCGAGCCGAGGCCAAAGGCCTCGGGGACGGTCATCGCCTGAGCGATTCGCGTCGCCGACTCGGGCAGCGGAACAAAGCGTGACCGGGGTTTTTGCGGCAGGCTCTTGAGTAGTGCCTGCACCTTGTCCTTGAGCATGCCAGGCACCAGCCACTCGCAGCGGTCCTCGCTCACCTGATTGAGCACGAACAGCGGCACGGTCACGGTGAGTCCGTCACGGCTGTCGCCGGGCTCGTGCAGGTAGGTGGCGGCGCAGTCGACACCGCCCAGGCGCAAGGTCTTGGGAAAGGAATCGGTGGTGATGCCGGCGGCTTCATGCCGCATCAGCTCCTCGCGGGTCAGACGTAAAAGCTGCGGGTTCTTGCGTGACTCGGTGCGGTACCAGCCCTCGAAGGTGGCGCCGCTGCAGACATCAGGCGGAAGCTGCTGGTCGTAGTAGGCAAAGATGAGCTCGTCGTCCACCAGCACGTCCTGCCGGCGCGACTTGTGCTCCATCTCCTCCACCTGCCGCACCAGCTTCCGGTTGGCAGCCAGGAAGGGCAGCGACGTGTCCCACTGGCCCTCGACCAAGCCCTCGCGGATGAAGATCTCGCGCGCGCCGGCCTGGTCCACCCGCGCGAAAGAGACCCGCCGGCCGCTGTAAATCACCAGGCCGTAGAGGGTGGCACGCTCGAGCGCCACCACCTCGGCGGCTTTCTTCTCCCAATGCGGGTCGAGCATCTGCTTTTTGAGCAGGTGGCCCGCCACCTCCTCCACCCACTGCGGCTCGATGGTGGCAATGCCGCGCCCGAACAGGCGCGTGGTCTCGACCAGCTCGGCGCAGACGATCCAGCGGCCCGGGCGCTTCTTCAGGTGAGCGCCGGGATGGCGGTGAAACTTGATGCCGCGCGCCCCCAGGTATTCGCTGCTCGCATTGTTGCCACCCGGACCACCAGGCCCACTCGCCCGCGCGCCGGTGGCCGGGTTGTTGCCGCCGCCCTCCTCGGTCTTCCACCCAAGGTTGCCCAAGAGGCCCGCCAGCATGGACTTGTGCAAGGCCTCGTAACTGGCAGGCTGGGTGTTCTGCGGCCAGCGGTGCTCGGTCACCACCGTGAGCAGCTGAGAGTAGATGTCGCGCCACTCGCGCACCCGGCGCACATTGATGAAGTTCTGCCGCAGCAGCTGCTCATACTGGCGGTTGGAAAGCTTGTGGCTGTCCCCGCTGGCCGCTGCGGCGGCTGGGGAGCGCTGCCCTGGCTGGCCCGCAGGTCGGGCGCCCTTGGGCGCGCCATGGTGGCCGCCACGCGCGTCATGCAACCAGTTCCAGAGCGTGATGTAACCGGAGAACTCGCTCTTTTCGTCGTCGAACTTGGCGTGCTGCTGGTCGGCCTGGGCCTGCGCCTCGATCGGGCGGTCTCGCACATCTTGAACCGACAAGGCCGAGGCCACCACCAGCACCTCGGCCAGGGCGCCGCGGGTGCGTCCCTCCAAAATCATGCGGCCCACACGGGGGTCGAGCGGCAGCCGTGAGAGCTCGCGGCCCACTTCGGTCAGGTCGCCGGCCTCGTCCACCGCGCCCAGTTCGCCCAGGAGCTGGTAGCCGTCGGTGATCGCCCGGCGCTGCGGCGCCTCCAAAAAGGGGAAATCATCCACCGAGCCCAGGCCCAGGGACTTCATTCGCAAGATCACGCCCGCCAGGGAGGAGCGCAGGATCTCGGGGTCGGTAAAGCGCGGCCGGCCGGCGAAGTCTTTCTCGTCGTAGAGGCGGATGCAGATGCCGTCGGCCACCCGTCCGCAGCGGCCGGCGCGCTGGTTGGCGGCGGCCTGGCTGATCGGCTCGACCAGCAACTGCTCAACTTTGCTGCGGTAGCTGTATCGCTTGACGCGGGCGGTGCCGGCGTCAATGACGTAGCGGATGCCCGGGACGGTGAGCGAAGTCTCGGCCACGTTGGTGGCCAGCACGATGCGCCGGCCGGTGTGGCTCTCGAAAATTCGGTCCTGCTCCGCTTGGGACAGACGCGAGAACAAGGGCATGACCTCGGCACCGCGGGTCAGGGGGCTGTGCGCCAAGTGGCCGCGCAGATGGTCGGCGGCTTCGCGAATTTCGCGCTCGCCGGGCAGAAAGACCAGGATGTCGCCGCCGGCGCTGCCACTCCAAAGTTCATCGACACCTTCAGCGATGGCCTCGTTGAGGCCCTTCTCTCGGGTCTCCTCAAACGGCCTCCAGCGCTGTTCCACCGGAAAAGTGCGGCCCGAAACATGGATAACCGGCGCCGGCCCCCTGACAGAGGCGAAGTGATGCGCAAAACGTTCCGCGTCGATGGTGGCCGAGGTGACCACAACCTTCAAATCCGGCCGGCGCGGCAGGATCTGCCGCAGATAGCCCAGAAGGAAGTCGATGTTGAGGCTGCGCTCGTGCGCCTCGTCGATGATCAGCGTGTCATACGCCTGCAGCAGCGGGTCGGTCTGGGTTTCGGCCAGCAAGATGCCGTCCGTCATCAATTTGACCGAGGCGTCGCGCGAGAGCCGGTCCTGAAAGCGAACCTTGTAGCCCACCACCTCGCCCAGGGGCGTGTCGAGCTCCTCGGCGATACGCTTGGCCACGCTGGAGGCTGCTATCCGCCGCGGCTGGGTGTGCCCGATCAGGCGGCCACGCTCGCCCGGGCGGGCGTTGAGGCGCCCTCGGCCCAGGCTCAGGGCGATCTTGGGCAGCTGCGTCGTCTTGCCCGAGCCGGTTTCGCCGCAGACGATCACCACCTGGTGGGCCGCGATGGCGGCCATGATTTCCTCACGACGGGCGGAAACCGGCAGAGATTCGGGGAAGGTGATGCGGAGACGCGACAAAACGGCAGGGGCGACGGAGGCTGGAGCCTGCGATTATCGGGCCGGGGGCTGGCCCCTGCCGGTGGGCCCGACCCCTTCCCGTACACTGGAGTCAAGATGTCTGCCGTCTTCAACTTCACCTTCGTGCCCTGGTTCCGGTCGGTGGCTCCGTACATCCACATGCACCGGGGCAAGACCTTCGTCATCGGACTGGCCGGCGAGGCCATTGCCGCAGGCAAACTGCCGCACATCGCCCAAGACCTGGCGCTCATTCTCAGCATGGGCGTCAAGATCGTCCTGGTGCACGGGTTTCGGCCCCAGGTCAACGAGCAGTTGCGGCTCAAGGGCCACGAGGCCCGTTACTCGCATGGCATCCGAATCACCGACGAAGTCGCCCTCGACTGCGCCCAAGAGGCCGCCGGCCAGCTGCGCTACGAGATCGAGGCCGCCTTCAGCCAGGGCCTGCCCAACACGCCCATGGCGGGGTCGACCGTCCGGGTCATTTCTGGCAACTTCATCACCGCCATGCCTGTGGGTGTGGTCGACGGGGTGGACTTCCAGCATTCCGGGCAGGTGCGCAAGGTCGACGTGGCCGGCATCAGCCGCACGCTGGACGCCGGCAGCCTGGTGCTGCTGTCGCCCTTCGGCTTCTCGCCCACCGGCGAGGCCTTCAACCTGACCATGGAAGACGTGGCCACCAGCGTGGCCACCGCCCTGCAAGCCGACAAGCTGGTGTTCATCACCGAGGTGCCGGGCATTCGCATCCGGCCCGGCGAGCCCGAGTCTGAAGACAACCCGATCGACACCGAGCTGCCACTGGCCACCGCCGAAAAAATCCTGGCCGAGGCCGCCCAAGCCAAAGACCCGTCCGATATCGCCTTCTACCTGCAGCATTGCGTGAAGGCCTGCAAGGACGGCGTGGAACGCAGCCACATCATTCCCTTCGCGGTCGACGGTTCGCTGCTGCTCGAGGTGTATGTGCACGACGGCATCGGCACCATGGTGGTCGACGAAAAGCTCGAGGAGCTGCGCGAGGCCACGCCCGATGATGTGGGCGGCATCTTGGCGCTGATCGAGCCCTTTGAGCGTGACGGCACCCTGGTCAAGCGGGGGCGCACCGAGATCGAGCGCGACGTTGCCAACTATTCCATCATCGAGCACGACGGCGTCATCTTCGCCTGCGCCGCGCTCTACCCCTACCCGGAGTCGCGCACCGCCGAAATGGCGGCGCTGACCGTCTCTCCCCAGAGCCAGGGCCAGGGCGACGGCGAAAAAATCCTCAAGCGCATTGAGCAGCGTGCCCGCGCCATGGGTCTGGACAGCATCTTCGTGCTAACCACCCGCACCATGCACTGGTTCCTCAAGCGCGGCTTCGTTCGGGCCGACGCTGAGTGGCTGCCCGAGGCCCGCAAGCGCAAGTACAACTGGGACCGTCGCAGCATGGTCTTCGTCAAGAAGCTGAGCTGAGGCGCCCCTTTCGCGTATCGCCGCAGGTCGCAGCGGTCCGCTGAGGCGAGCCACGACAAGCGGGGTCCGGATTGGTGCGCTCGGGGCTCGCCCAGGTCTGGCCTTAGGCGGCTGGGCCTGGGCCTGCAGGCGACGAGGTCCGCAGCACCGAACGCCACGCCATCACGCCCAGCACCAGACCGAAAGCGACAAACCACAGCAGCGACCAGTTGGCGATGGTGCCGCCCAGAAAGGTCCAGTCGACCGTCGAACAGTCGCCGCTGCCGCGAAAGATCATGGGAATGGCCCGTTGCAGCGGAAAGCTCTCGATCATTCCGTAAAAGTCGCGCCCGCAGGAGGCGCTCTGAGGCGGGTACCACTGCAGCCAGCTTTGCCGCGCCGCGGTGAACGCGCCAGATCCCGCTAAAACCAGACCCAGCAGGCTGGTCACCCCCAGGCCCAGGCGGCCACGCCAGACCGCGCCCAGCGCCGCCGCCAGCGCGACGCCAATGAGGCAATAGCGCTGAACGATGCACATGGGGCAAGGGTTGAGGCCCACCCCATGCTGCAGGTACAGGCCAAAGCCGAGCAGGCCCAGGCAGATGGCGGCAACACCAGCCAGCACGCGGCGCGGATGGTTTAGGCAGACCGTGAACAGCGCGGAGATTCGGACGGACAAGGGAGCAGAGGTCGGCGTGGAGAGCGGGGCAGACATGGTGCGATGGACAAATTGACCCGTGGCATCGGAAGGGCAGCAGCCGGAACTTGGGGCACAAAGTCTCCGAATCAATCTTTGCGCATCAATTTTCGACAAACACCCGTGCGTGGCGCGGCGTCACGACGAGCGTATCACCCTCGGCCAGTTCCATGGCCTTGAACTGGTGCGCCGGAATCTGCGCCTCGATCAGCGGGTCGGCGCCTGGGGCGCCCGCCGTGCCCTCTTCCACCGGCAGCAACTCGAGCCGGGCAATCGGGCCGACCACAATCGCACGCGCCAGCCGAACCACGATGCCACGCGGACGGCCCGCTGTATCGAGCCCTGCACCCGGTGTGTAGCGGGCAACGTCGAGGTCGTGCGGCCGTACGTAGGCAAAGGCCTTGGCGTCCTGGGCCTGCGCATGCTCGGGCGATGACAGCTGCAGTCCCTCCAGATGAATCTCGCCCTGATGCGCGCGACCGTGAAAGAGGTTCACGTCACCCAAAAAGCCGTAGACAAAGGGGCTGGCCGGGTGGTCCCAGACCTCCTGCGGCGAGCCTACCTGCTCGATCACCCCTTGGTTCATCAACACCACACGGTCGGCCACCTCCAGCGCCTCTTCTTGGTCGTGGGTGACGAAGATACTGGTCACATGCAGCTCGTCGTGCAGTCGGCGCAGCCAACGGCGTAGCTCCTTGCGTACCTTGGCGTCGAGCGCGCCGAAGGGCTCGTCGAGTAGCAGCACCCGGGGCTCCACCGCCAGCGCACGGGCCAGGGCAATGCGCTGGCGCTGCCCGCCCGAGAGCTGGGAGGGGTAGCGGTCGGCCAGCCAGTCCAGCTGCACCAGGCTCAGAAGCTCGTGGACCTTGGCCTGGATTTGGGACTCTGAGGGCCGGGTGGCGCGCGGCCGCACCCGCAGACCGAAGGCCACGTTCTCGAACACCGTCATGTGACGGAACAGCGCGTAGTGCTGGAAAACAAAGCCCACCTGCCGGTCCCGCACATGGACCTCGGTGGTGTCCTCGCCGCTGAAGAAAATGCTGCCGGCGTCGGCTGACTCCAGCCCGGCAATGATGCGCAGCAGCGTGGTCTTGCCGCAGCCCGAGGGACCCAGCAGAGCGACGAGTTCGCCCGACTCGACGTGCAGCGACACATCGCGCAGCGCGCGGAAGTCGCCAAAATTCTTGCTGACGTTGCGGATTTCAATGCTCATGGCGTGACTTTCAAGGGCGCCGGCGCTTCGGGCGGCATCTCGGCGGCGGCCTTCATCAGCCGCTCGTGCTTCCACTCGGCCACCGACTTGATGGCCAGGGTGACCAGGGCCAGCAGCGCCAGTAAGGACGCCACCGAAAAGGCGGCGACCGACTGGTACTCGTTGTACAAAATTTCTACATGCAGGGGCATGGGCGTGGTCTGGCCGCGGATATGGCCCGAGACCACCGAGACCGCGCCAAACTCGCCCATGGCCCGGGCGTTGCACAGGATGACGCCGTAGATCAGACCCCACTTGATATTGGGCAGGGTCACGTACCAGAAGGTCTGCCAGCCGCTGGCGCCCAGCACGATGGCGGCCTGCTCCTCCTCGTTGCCCTGGGCCTGCATCAGCGGAATCAGCTCCCGGGCGATGAAGGGAAAGGTCACGAAGATGGTGGCCAGTACGATGCCCGGCACCGCGAACACGATCTTGATGCCATGCCCGTCCAGCCAGGGACCGAGCCAGCCCTGGGCGCCAAAGACCAGCACGTACATCAGGCCGGCGACCACCGGCGACACCGAAAACGGCAAATCGATCAGGGTGGTCAAGAAGGCCTTACCGCGAAACTCATACTTGGCAATACACCAGGCGGCCGCCACGCCGAACACCAGGTTCAGGGGCACGGTGATCGCAGCGGTGATCAGGGTCAGGCGGATGGCGGCCCAGGCATCGGGCTCCTTGAGCGCCTCCAGGTAGGCGCCCACGCCCTTGCGCAGCGCCTCGGCAAAAACTGCCGCCAGCGGCAGCAGCAGGAACAGCAGCAGCCAGGCCAGGGCCAGGCCGATCAGCGTCCAGCGCACCCAGGGCGCCTCGGTGGTGGCAATTCGGCGCTGGCCGATGGATGTCGTGGTGCCACTCATTTCAAGCCCCCGAACGCTTGCGCTGCCAGGCCTGCAAGGCGTTGATCACCAACAGCATGACAAACGAGGCCACCAGCATCACTACCGCCACCGCGGTGGCACCGGCAATGTCGTATTGCTCGAGCTTGCCGATGATGATGAGCGGCACGATTTCGGACACCATCGGCATATTGCCGGCGATGAAAATCACCGACCCGTACTCGCCAATGGCACGGGCAAAGGCCATGGCAAAGCCGGTCAGCAGTGCCGGCGCGATGGCGGGAAAAATGACCCGGGCAAAGGTCTGCCAGCGGGTGGCACCCAGCGACATGGCCGCCTCTTCTAACTCGCGTTCGGTGTCTTCCAGGACCGGTTGTACCGTCCGGACAACGAAGGGCAGTCCGATAAAGATGAGCGCGATGACCACGCCGTTGCGATTGAAGGCCAACTGAATGCCCAGCGGCTCCAGGTACTGGCCCACCCAGCCGTTGCCAGCCAGCAGCGCGGTGAGCGAAATGCCGGCCACCGCCGTGGGCAGGGCAAACGGCAGGTCTACCAGGGCATCGAATAGGCGCTTGCCGGGGAACTTGTAGCGCACCAACACCCAGGCAATCAACAGGCCGGCCACTGCATTGACCAGGGCCGCAATCAGCGAGGCGCCAAAGGTCAGGCGGTAGGCGGCCAGCACGCGCGGGGACGAGATCGCCGCCCAGAACTGGTCGGCGGTGAGGGTCAGCGACTTGAGCGTGAGCGCGGCAAACGGGATGAGGACGACCAGCCCCAGGTACACCAAGGTGTAGCCCAGGGTCAGGTTGAAGCCCGGCAGCACCTTGCGAAAGGTGCGCGAGCCTGGGGGCGTGCCGGCAGCGCCGCCCGCTGCCTCCGGCACTGCTGCTGGCGCAGCGGCAGCAGTCATCGGCTTACTTGACGGTGTAGATCTTGTCGAACTGACCACCGTCGTTGAAGTGGACCTTCTGCGCCTCGGCCAGGGAGCCGAACAACTCCTGCACGGTGAAGAGAGGAATCGGCTTGAAGGCGCTGGCGTACTTCTTCAGAACGGCCGGGTTGCGCGGACGGATGTAATGCTTGGCCGCAATCTCCTGGCCGGCGTCCGAGTAGAGGAAGTCGAGGTAGGCCTTGGCAGCCTCGGCGGTTCCCTTCTTGGCCACCGTGCGCTCGACGATGGCGACCGGGTTCTCGGACACGATGCTGATCGACGGGTACACCACGTCGACCTTGTTGGCGCCGAACTCCTGGTCCACCGACACCACCTCGGACTCGAAGGTGATCAGCACGTCGCCGATATTGCGCTGGAGGAAAGCCGTGGTGGCATCGCGGCCGCCGCGGGCCAGCACCGGCACGTTTTTGTAGAGCCTGCCCACGAACTCGGCGGCCTGGGCGTCAGAGCCGCCCTTTTTCTTGATGTAGCCCCAGGCGGCCAGGTAAGCGTAGCGGCCATTCCCGCCGGTCTTGGGGTTGACCACGACCACCTGCACGCCTGGCTTGACCAGATCGTCCCAGTCCTTGATGCCCTTGGGGTTGCCGTTGCGAGTGAGGAACAGCATGGTGGAGGTAGTGGGCGCCGCGTTGTTCGGAAAGCGCTTGGCCCAGTCTTTGGCCACCACACCCTTGTCGGCGAGGAACTCGATGTCGGTACTGGTGTTGAAGGTCACCACGTCGGCATCGAGGCCGTCGGCCACTGCCCGGGCTTGCGCCGAGGAGCCGGCGTGGGCTTGGTCGATCTTCAGGTCCTTGCCGGTGGCCCTTTTGTAGGCCGGGATGAAGGCGGCGTTGATGTCCTTGTAGAACTCACGCGCCACATCGTAGGACGTGTTAAGGAGGGTTTGCTGGGCAGCGGCCAGGCCGGAGCTGGCCAGGGCCGCGGAGACGATGAAGAGCTTCAGGGCGTTTTTCATGGTGTTTTCTAGGGAAATCGGGCGGGCCAGGGTTGTCACAGGGAGCGACGCAGCCCCATCGAGGCGTGGCCGCGACAGGACACCGGGAAGAGTGCTCGGGATTGTCCCGGCCAGGGGGTCAAATTCCAACGAACAAGTGGTTGTTTGCATATTCCTGCCCTTGGCAAGCGCCGGTGCGCGCTGGCGCCACTGCTACGAGGACGCAGCCCTTGGGTGACGGTGCCAGCAACCGCACCTGAGCCAAGGCAGGCCGACAAAGGGCGCCGTATGGCGGCCTTAAGCGTTCTTGGGCGGTCTAAAGCGGTCCAAGGGAGCGCAGGGGAGAGGGGCCCGGTGGCCCAGGGGTCCGGATGCTCGCGCGCCAGAGGTCGCCGTTTACAGCAGTGGCCGCAGTTCCCGGGCCGCTTCCTGCAAGGCCGGAAGGAGCTCCCGCGCCAGCCGCTCGGGGCCGTTGCGCGAGGCACCCACCACCACATTGAGGGCGGCCAAGGTATCACCCTTGAGGTTGCGAAGCGGGACCGCCAGCGCCTGCACGCCCAGCTCATGGGTTTGGTCTGCCTGGCAGAAGTCGTCGGCGCGAATCCGCTTCAGGGCCAACCGCAAGGCCTCGGGATCGACCAGGGTATGAGGCGTGAGACGGGCCAGGCGATGGACCTCCAGCCAGCCTGCCAGCGCACCTTCGGAGAGCGCAGCCAGCAGCACGAGGCCGGTCGAGGTCGCATGGGCCGGCAGCCTTGCGCCCAGGTGCACCCCATAGGCCAGCACCCGGGTCGGACCGGCGCGGGCGACGATCACCACCTCATCTCCATCAAGCACCGTGGCGGAAAAGGACTCGCCCATTTGTATGGAAAGGCGGTTGAGGGTGGGTTGGAGCACGCGGGGCAGGCGGGCCGAGGCGAGATAACTACCCGACAGACGCAGCACCTTGGGCGAAAGCCAGAAATGGCTGCCGTCGGTCTCCAGGTAGCCCAGATGCGCCAAAGTCAGCAGGTGCCTGCGGGCGGCGGCGCGGGTGATGCCCGCGCGCTGGGCAGCCAGGGTGGCGTTCAGGCGCTGACGCTCGGTGCTGAAACTCTCGAGGACGGCCATGCCGCGGGCCATGCCTTCGATGAAGTCCGGCCGGGCGATGGCTGGGGTGCTGCTGGTTTTGCTCATTTTTGGGCTTTAGCGCTCATCCGCGCTGCGCGATGATCGCACAAACCGCACGATGATCGCGCAAGAGCTCGGCGCCACGCCGGGGAGCCTCCGCAGGTGCTCCTATCCTTGCTGAACAAGGAGTTCCCCATGACCCAGCACCGCACCCAAGTCGCGATCATCGGCGCCGGCCCCTCGGGCCTGCTGCTCGGCCAGCTGCTGCACAAGGCCGGGATCGACAACATCATTCTCGAGCGCCAGACCGGCGACTATGTCCTGGGCCGTATCCGCGCCGGCATCCTGGAGCAGGTCACGGTGGACCTGATGCGAGAAGTCGGCGTGGGCGAGCGCCTGGACGCGGAAGGCATCGTCCATCACAGCATCGAGCTGGTCTTCGGCGGGCAGCGCCACCCGATCGACGTGACCGGCCTCACGGGCGGCAAGGTGGTCACCGCCTACGGCCAGACCGAGGTGACCCGCGACCTGATGGACGCGCGTGCTGCAGCCGGATTGCCCACCGCGTACGAAGCCGAGAACGTGCAGCTGCACGATTTCGATGGCGACAAGCCCCGCATCACCTACACCCAGGGGGGGCGGACCCACACGCTGGACTGCGACTTCATTGCCGGCTGTGACGGCTTCCACGGCGTCACCCGCGCCACGGTGAAGGACCGCGTCACCGAGTACGAAAAGGTCTACCCCTTCGGCTGGCTGGGTGTGCTCTCGGAGACCCCACCGGTCTCGCCCCACGCCATCGTCTACGGCAACAGCCCGCGCGGCTTCTCGCTGTGCTCCATGCGAAGCATGACCCGCTCGCGCTACTACGTGCAGGTACCGCTGACCGACAAAGTCGAGGAATGGAGCGACGAGCGCTTCTGGGATGAGCTCAAGCGCCGCGTCGACCCAGAGCTCGCCGCGCGCATCGTCACCGGCCCGAGCATCGAGAAAAGCATCGCGCCCCTGCGCAGCTTCGTCGCCGAGCCCCTGCGCTTTGGCCGCCTGTTCCTCGCGGGTGACGCCGGTCACATCGTGCCACCCACCGGCGCCAAGGGCCTGAACCTGGCCGCCACCGACGTGAAGTACCTCTCGAGCGCCTTGGTAGAGTACTTCCGGGACAAGAGCAGCCAGGGCATCGACACCTACTCCGAGCGCAGCCTCAAGCGCATCTGGAAGGCCGAGCGCTTTTCCTGGTGGCTCACCACCTTGATGCACCGCTTTCCCGACTCCGAAGGCATCGGCCAGAAGCTGCAGGAGGCGGAGCTGGACTACCTGGTGAACTCGAAGGCACTCTCGACGTCGCTGGCAGAAAACTACGTCGGCCTGCCGCTCTGAGGGGCGGACCGACGACGGCGAGTCTGCGGTGTTTGGTAGCCTCCACGCATGAGCACCACGCCGCAGCCGCTGGCCGGCATCCGCATCCTCAGCCTCGCCCTCAACCTGCCCGGCCCTGCCGCGCTGATGCGTTGCCGGGCCCTGGGCGCCGAATGCCTGAAGTTCGAGCCGCCTGCCGGCGACCCGATGTCGCACTACAGCGCCCAGGCCTATGAGGAACTGCATGCGGGCGTCAACGTGCGCAAAGTCGACCTCAAAACCCTAGAAGGCCAAGCCGCGCTCCAGGTGGCGTTTGCGCAGACAGATGTGCTGATCACCTCCTTCCGCCCCTCGGCTCTGGCCAAGTTGGGCCTGTCCTGGGACGCGCTCCATCAAGCCCATCCGCACCTCAGCCAGGTCGCCATCGTGGGAGCGGCCGGCCCAGCAGCCGAAATCCCCGGGCATGACCTCACCTACCAAGCCGAGCATGGCCTCCTCACTGGGCTGAACCTCCCGTCCACCCTGTTTGCCGACATGGGCGGCGCGCTGATGGCAACCGAGGCGGTGCTGCAGGCGGCGACTACCCCGCAGGCCGGGCGCTACATCGAGGTAGCCTTGGCCGACGCAGCCGCCTTCCTCGCCCTGCCTCGCCGCTGGGGGCTGACCCGGCCGCAGGACATCATCGGCGGCGCCCATGCGGGCTACCAGGTCTATGCCTGCCGTGACGGCCGCATCGCGGTCGCGGCGCTGGAGCCGCACTTCGCGCGGCGGCTGATGGAGGCGGCCGACTTGCGTGCCGAGACGGACCCGTTAGCCCCTGAGGCCAAGGAAAGCTTGAAGCGCTTCTTCGCGCTCCATTCGCGCGACGAGCTGGACGCACTGGCGGCGAGCCGGGATATCCCGATGCACAGCCTGCGCGACTGAGGTCAGCGCTTCTTGGGGGCCTTGGTTGACTTGGCCCCGCCGGTGACGCGCGGCGGCAGTCCGGTGTGCTGGGTCAGAATTTGCCCGGCCCGCGGCGCAGCGGACGCGCCGCGAGCCGCCGCACCTGCCGGCTTGCGCGGCGTCGCCGCTGCCGTCAAGGGCTTGGAAGGCGTTGAGTTCTTCCGACGCGCGCTCTGGTAGCCACCGTCGGTGAGCGGCTGGTAGGTCGGTATCAGGTGATGCTTGCCGTTGCCGATCAGGTCGGCCCGGCCCATGCCCTTGAGCGCTTCCCGCAGCAGGGGCCAGTTGTTCGGGTCGTGGTAACGCAGAAAGGCCTTGTGCAGGCGACGACGGCGCTCGCCACGGACCACGTCAACGCTGTCCTGATCACTCGCCTCGCGGTGGATCTTGCGCAAGGTGTTGCGGCCCGAGTGGTACATCGCGGTGGCGGTGGCCATGGGGCTGGGATAGAAAGTTTGGACCTGGTCGGCGCGAAAGCCATTTCGCTTGAGCCACAGCGCCAGGTTCATCATGTCGTCGTCAGTGGTGCCCGGGTGAGCGGCGATGAAGTAGGGAATGAGGTACTGCTTCTTGCCCGCCTCGGCCGAGAACTTCTCGAACATCTGCTTGAAGCGGTCGTAACTTCCGATGCCCGGCTTCATCATCTTGGATAAAGGCCCCTGCTCGGTGTGCTCAGGCGCGATCTTGAGATACCCGCCCACGTGGTGCTGCACCAGTTCCTTCACGTACTCGGGCGACTGAACCGCCAGGTCGTAACGCAGACCAGAGCCAATCAAGATCTTTTTGACGCCCTTGAGGCTGCGCGCGCGCCGGTACATCCGGATCAGTGCGCTGTGGTCGGTGTTGAGGTTGGGGCAGATGCCCGGGTAGACACAACTGGGCTTGCGGCAAGCGGCCTCGATCTCGGGGCTCTTGCAACCGATGCGGTACATGTTGGCGGTAGGCCCACCCAGGTCGGAGATCACGCCGGTGAAGGCGGGAATCTTGTCGCGAATGTCCTCGATCTCCTGAATGACCGAGTCCTCGGAGCGGCTCTGGATGATGCGGCCCTCGTGCTCAGTGATCGAGCAGAAGGTGCAGCCGCCAAAACAGCCACGCATGATGTTCACGCTAAAGCGGATCATCTCCCAAGCCGGGATCTTGGTCGCGCCCTCGTGGCTGCCGTTTTCGTCGGCATAGACCGGGTGCGGGCTGCGGGCGTAGGGCAGACCGAAGACATGGTCCATCTCGGCGGTGGTCAGCGGGATCGGCGGCGGGGTGATCCAGACATCGCGCTCGCCATGGGCCTGCACCAGCGCCCGGGCATTGCCAGGGTTGGTCTCGAGGTGCAGCACCCGGCTGGCGTGGGCATAGAGGATGGGGTCGGACTTGACCTGCTCGTAAGAGGGCAGGCGGATCACCGTCCGATCACGCGGTGGCAGGCGGCGCTTGCCGACCAAGCCGTGATTGGGCATGAAGGCGAGTGGCTGTTCCTTGCTGCTGCTCGCAGCCGCAGCAGCCGCAACGGCGCCCTCACCGCCCTCTTCCTTCGCGCAGGACTGGCCTTGGGCCTTGGCCTGGTCGGCAGTGGTCAGGTAGGGGTTGATGTGCTCGTCGACCCGACCCGGCTGGTCCACCTCGGTGGAGTCGATCTCGAACCAGCCCTCAGGCGTTTCACGGCGGACAAAGGCGGTGCCGCGCACGTCGGTGATTTGCGAGACCGGCTCGCGCGCCGCCAGCCGGTGGGCGATCTCGATGATGGCACGCTCGGCGTTCCCGTACAACAGCAGGTCGCACTTGGCGTCGACCAGAATCGAGCGGCGTACCTTGTCCGACCA
>JAURKV010000288.1 GCA_030831585.1 Ramlibacter sp.
CGAAAATTTGCACCGCGCGGATCATCGCTAGGACGAGCACCACGATCAGATTGGGCATGAGCAGCGGCAATGTGATGCGGGTGAGCGTGCGCCAGTGCGAGGCGCGGTCCATCTCGGCAGCCTCGTACAGGTCACGCGGGATGGCCTGCAGGCCAGCCAGCAAAATCAGGGTGTAAAAGCCCATGTGGGCCCATATCGATACGAAGATGGTCCAGAAAAACGCCCACGAGCCGTTGGTGAGCCACTCCACCGCTTGGGCGCCCTGAGCCACCAATACCGCGTTGAAAACGCCCTGGCTTTGCAGCAGCCATTTCCAGATCAGGGCCACCACCACCGGCGAGAGCAGCACCGGATAGAAAAATACCCCACGCCAGAAGCCGCGGCCGATGATCTTCCGATTGAGCACCAGCGCGGTCACCAGCGACAGCCCCACCATGAGGGTGACCTGGATCACGCTGAACCTGAGCGTGTTGCTCATTGCGCGCCAGAACACGTCCTTGCGGCAGGTGGAGATGTCCAGGTAGTCGCGGCACTCGTAGAGGATCTGAAAGTTTTCCGCGCCGGTGAAGGGCCGCTCGGCGGGCATCAATTGCACGCCGCCAGTGACGGCATACCAGAGGTTGATCAGGATCGGCAGGAAGGTGAACAGGCCGAAGACGATGAGGTTGGGGGCGACGAACAGCCAGCCCAGTCGCGACACGCCAAGCCATCGCTGCCCGAGGCGAAACAGCGGCTCGAAGAGGTTGAAGAAGCCGGCGAGAAGTCGCATGGGGAGGGGTAGAAATGACCCGCGGCGCCAGGGGCGCCGCGGGTGTTCGGAGTGCGGCAGGCGCCGGCTTACTTCTGGGCCTGCTTGACTGCGTCCTGCATGTCGGCGTTGATCTTGTTCAGCGCCTCATCCACGCTCATTTCGCCCACGACCGACTGGGTCACCCGGGCTACGGTGGGCAGCATGATTGCGCGGTTGAACCTGTAGCCCTGGAACTGGAATGCGACCGGGGAGAGGTTGGCTACACCCGCGCTGAAGGCGCCGAGGGCCGCCTTGGCGCCCGGCAGGGCCTTGCCGTAGTCGATGCCCTTCTTTGCCAGCCCGGCGTGGGCTGGAATGTTCTCGGTGCGGGCGGTGAACTCGGCGTAGGCCTGCTCAGAGGCCATGAACTCGAGGAAGGCCGCGGTTTCCTTGGGGGCCTTGCTGGTCTTGAGCGCCACCCAGGCGGCACCGCCGGGGATCCCAGAGCAGGCGGCCGGGCCGCAAGGGTTGGGAACGGCCACCCAGTCGAACTTGGTGCCCACGTCCCTTTGCAGTCGGTTGATCTGCCAGGAGCCGGAGAGCACCATGGCCACGTTGCCGTTGACGAATTCACCGATCGAGTCTGCATAGGTCGATCCGCCCGAACCGGCCCACACCTCGCGAAGCATGGTGCCGTCTTTGTGCCAGCCAACGAACTTGGTGACCGCGGTCCTGTAGCCTGGGTCGATCACCAACTCGCCCTTGGCGTCGAAAATCTTGGCGCCATAGCTGATGGCCGGGCCGGCAAAGCGGTGGCCGGAGCGATCCCAGGCCATGCCGGCCTTGGTCTGGGTGGCCTTTGACACCTTACGCACGGCGTCGGCCCAGTCGTCCCAGGTGGCCTTGGGGCCGGGGAGGGCGACCTTGGCCTGATCAAACAGGGTCTTGTTCACGTAGGGGCCGGTCATGGTCAGCTGGGACATGAATCCGTAGATGCCCCTGTCGCTTGCCGAGGGGCGCAGCCAACCGGCCGTGGCGCCAAAGTTGTCGTCGAAGTACTTGCGGTTCTTCAGGTTGGCGGAGATGTCCAGGTAGTGCTTGGACAGTCCGCCGAGGTCGGTCACCCGCGCAATGTCCGGGCCCTGGCCAGCAGCCAGTTGCACGGGCAGTTGCTCGACGATGGTCTTATAGGGGACGGTGTCGACGATGATCTTGGTGCCCGGGTTCTGGGCCTCGAAACGCCTGGCCAGTTCGCTGGTCACTTCGCACTCGATGCCGTCCTGGTAGCACATCACACGAACATCGGCAGCCGAAGCGGCGCCGGAGACGGCAGCCAAGACGGCCAGCAGAGCGGCGCGGGGCAGGGTGGTGGTTTTCATGGAGTCTCCTGTGGGGCGGATCAGCCCTTGTGAAAATGTTGCATCGCCAGCTTCTGTGCCGGCCCGGTGGATCCATCTATGAGCATACCCAATGAAGACCCCCTGAACCTACTGGTAGAAATCCTGTATGGTGGCCTGCCCCCCGACCCGGGGCCGGGGGCCTTGCAGGTGAACCTGCTGCATGAATCCCTGCCTCCTCAGTGGCCTGGCGCCCGCTTGCAGACCTGGCGTTGGGCGCTGGCCGATGCCCCGGGCCTGGGCTGTGCGGTGCAGGTGCTGTTGCCGGCCGGAGCTGGGCCCGTGCCAGTGCTGCTTTGGGGCGACGCCTGCTGGGCCTACCTGGGTGACGATGCACGCCAAGAGGCCCTGGCGGGCGGCTTGGCGCTGGCCTGGTTCAACCGCACCGAGCTGGCCTTTGACGCCCCTCAGGGTCAGAGGGCCGGGCCCCTGTTCGAGCGCTTCCCCAAGGCGCGCTTTGGGGCCCTGGCGGCCTGGGCCTGGAGTTTGTCCCGGGCGCTGGACTTGTTGCGACAGGTGCCGGGGCTGGATGCGCGACGCGTGGGCGTCGTAGGCCATTCGCGCGGGGGTAAGGCGGCCCTGCTGGCGGGTGCCTGCGATGAGCGTTTCGCCCTCGTGGCTGCCCACAACAGCGGCGCGGCCGGAGCCGGCAGTTCCTGGGACAGCGGCCCCGGCAGCGAAGGGCTGGAGGACCTGGCGCAGGCCTTCCCGCATTGGCTGGCAGCCGAGGGGCAGGCGGGCCGGGCCGAACTGGCCACCCGCAGGCTGGATCAGGACCTGCTCCTGGCGGCAGTGGCGCCGCGCCACCTGCTGGTGCTGCAGGCCGACGGCGATGCCTGGGCTGACCCCGAAGGTACCCGCAAGATGGTGACGCGTGCCGCCCGCGCCTGGAGCGGGCCAGCTGGCGTGGTGATGCCCGGGGTGCGCCTGGTGCGGCGTGCCGGCGGCCACCCGATGGGACTGGCCGACTGGCAGCAGGTGTTTGGCGCGATGCAGGCCCTGGGCCGCTGAAGGAGGGAGCTCACCTGGGGTCGCTCGCCCGGGCCCGACCTACCATCGGAAACGCTCGTCTTTGCGCAGGTCGATCGCCTGTCCGCTGGCAATCGACTCCTGGGCCGCAAGGCCCATGACCACTGCCGCCAGGCCATCTTGCAGGCTGACCTCCACCGGGCCCTGGCCGCGCACCGCCGCGTGGAAACGCTGGTGCTGATAGAGCGTTGAGCCATTGTGGTCGCCTGCGGCCAGTGCCACCGGGTCGACCGGCACCTCGAGTTCGCGCGGGCCCTTGGGGTCGCGCGGGCTGATGATCACTTTGGGTACCGGCGGCTCGCCCAGGTGGGCGGGCCAGAAGCGGCCGGGGCCGGGCACCAGGCACTCGACCTTGGCCTGCGGCCCGACGACCGAGATTTCTTCTTGGTAGCGGGATCCCTCGGCAAACATGCACAGCTCCAGCAGCGCGCGCTGGCCGCTGGCGAAGTCCACGATCACGAAGGCGTTGTCCAGGATGTCGGGTGTGCCATCGGGATAGCGCTCGTCCTGATGGTTGTGGGCGGCCGAGCCGGAGGCAAAAACCCGCACCGGCTCGCTTTGCGTGATGTGCCGCATCAGGTCGAAAAAGTGGCAGCACTTTTCCACTAGGGTGCCGCCGGTGTAGCGGTTGAAGCGGTTCCAGTCGCCCACCTTGACCAGGAAGGGAAAGCGGTGCTCGCGGATGGACAGCAGGGTCACCGGACCCGTATGGGTCTGGCGGTGCACCTCCTCCACCAGTCGGGCCACTGGCGGCATGTATCGGTACTCCATCGCCACCCACAGCGGCGCGGCGTAGCGGCCGCCCAGAGCGGCCAGCGCACGTACATCTTCGATGGTGGTGCAGGCGGGCTTTTCCACCAGCACCGGCAGGCTGCGCAGGGCCGCGATTTCGTGCAGCTGCTGCGCGTGTCGGAAGTTGGGGCTGGTGATGACGAGGCAATCGACATCGCTGGCGGTGACTACCTCGGCCAGGCTGGAGACGCGTCGCGCGCCAGGTGCCAGGGCCAGGCTGCGTTCAGCCATGCCCTCATCGGGTTCGAAAATACAGGTGACTTGGGCCTCGGAAAGCAGGGCGATGTTGCGCAGGTGCTCCTGGCCCATCATCCCGCAACCGATCAGGCCGTATCGAATGGGATGGCTCATGGTGGCGCTTGGTTACCGGCGAACTGTACCTTCCTGGCCAGTTCCGCTTTCTGGCGCTGACTGCTGGTAGGTGTCTCGCCCTGCCAGTACCGGAAACATCCGAAACCACAGCGCGGCCACCACCAAGGTGCCAATGGCGCCACTGACCACCGAGGCCACCGGTCCGAACGCCGCCGCCACCGCGCCGGACTCGAACTCACCGAGCTGGTTGCTGGCGCCGATGAAGATGGTGTTGACCGCACCCACCCGGCCCCGAATCTCGTCGGGCGTGTCCAGTTGCATGAGGGTGTGGCGAATCACCACGCTCACCATGTCGCCGACACCGGAGATGGTCAGTGCCACCACGGAAAGCCAGAAGGAAGTGGACAGGCCAAAGACCAGCGTCGACAGTCCGAAGACCACCACACCGGAGAACATCCAGCGCCCCACATGCCTGCGCAGTGGATAGCGCGCAAGGAACAGGGAGCAGGCCACCGAGCCCACGGCCGGGGCCGCTCGCAGAACGCCCAGGCCCTCCGAGCCCACATGCAGGATGTCCTTGGCATACATGGGCAGCAAGGCAGTCGCGCCGCCCAGGAGAACCGCCATCAGGTCCAGCGAGAGCGCGCCCAGCAGGATGGGACTGGCCTTCACGAAGCGCAGGCCGGCGAACAGGGCATCCAGGCTGATTGGCTGTGCGGGGGCGGCACTTTTCGAGGGCGTCATGCGCAGTGAGAGGAACAGCGAGGCCACCAGCAGCACCAGGGCGGTCGCATGCACGGCCACACCGGTCTCCATGAACATGAAGCCAGCCAGAGCCGGTCCGGCAATCACCGTCGACTGCATGGTGGCGCCACTCACGGCGGCGCCGCGCGGAAGAATGCTGGCGGGCAGAAGCGCCCCGATCAGCGAGCCCTGGGCCGGGTGCTGAAAAGCGCGAGCGACACCCAAGATCACCGAGATGACGAAGATGCCGCTGCGCCCCAGGTCTCCGCTCAGCGTGGTTGTGAGCAGGATGGCGGCCACCAAGGCCTGCAGCGCGGTGCAGGCCGCGATGATGCGAGTGCGCGGGAAGCGGTCGGCGGTGTGGCCGGCCAGCAGGGTCAGCGCCAGCACCGGCAGAAATTGCAGCAGGCCCACCAGACCCAGATCCCAGGCGCTGCCGGTCAGGTTGTAGATCTGCCAGGCCACCGCCACCATCAACATCTGATTGGCCGTGGCGCCGAGGAGTCGCGACGCCATCAAGCGCTGAAAGTCGATGTACGGTGCTAAATCGCCTCGACCGAAGATTTTGCCAAGCATCGAGGGCGGCGCTCAGTCGCCCTGCGCGTATTGCTTTTCCATGGCGTCGAAGCGCGGCTTGTCGACCAGCCGCTGGCGTTCCATGAAGGGGATGACCAGGCTCGGGTCTTCCCGCAGGATTCCCTTGGCCTGCAGCTCACCCAGTGCGCGCTGCATACCCAGCACCGCGCCTTGCAGCGCTGTGTTGGCGTAGAGCACCAGACCAAAACCCAGTTCGGCGAGTTCAGACTGCGGCAGCTGCGGTGTCTTGCCGCCAATCACGATGTTCATCACCTGTGGCAGCGGCAACGGCGCCGGCAGCTTGCGCACCTCACCGACCGACTCGGTGGCCTCGACGACGAGGAGGACCGCGCCGGCTTCGGCCATGCGCGCAGCACGTTCAACTGCGGCGTCGAAGCCATGCACGCTGCGTGCATCGGTGCGGGCGACGATGAGGAAATTGGGGTCGGTTCGCGCATCGACCGCAGCCTTGATCTTGCCGATCATTTCGCCCAGGGGCGCCACGTCCTTGCCGTTGAAGTGACCACAGCGCTTGGGGAATACCTGGTCTTCCAGCTGGATCGCGTCGGCGCCGGCGCGCTCGAGGGTGCGCACTGTGTGCGAAACGTTGACCGCGTTGCCAAAGCCGGTGTCACCGTCGACCAGCATCGGCAGGTCCACCGTGCCGCGGATCTGCGCAGTGGCTTGCGCCACGTCCTGAAGGCCGATAAAGGCCAAGTCTGGCATGCCCAATTGCATATTGGTGAGGCCCGCACCCGAGAGGTAGACCGTCTCGAAGCCCATGTCGGCAATCACGCGGGCCGACAGGGCGTTGAAGGCGCCGGGCATCAGCAGGCCCTGACGGGCTTCGACGAGTTGGCGCAGGCGTGCACGGCGGGCGGTGGTGGTGTCGGTCATGGCAGGTCTCTGGATGGGGTCTTGAGCGGGGCGGGGCCTTGGGCGGGCGCTTCGCTCAGGTCATTGCAGCTCGGCCTGCATTGTCGCCTGCGAGGCGGCCGAACACCGCGCCCGAGACCAGACCGGTGCCGCTGGGGTAGCTGAAGTAGAACAAGCCGCCTACCATCTCGCCCGCGCAGTACAAGCCCTCGATATCCTGGCCTGTCACGTCGCGAACCTGGCCGCTGGCCGGGTTGATGCTGAGGCCCCCGAAGGTGAAGGTGATGCCGCAGGTGGTGGCATAGGCGTCGTAGGGCGGGGTATCCAGAACCTGGGCCCAGTTGCTCTTGGGCGGGCTGATGCCCTCGGTGCACTTGCCGTCCTTGATGGTGTGGTTGAACTCCACGTCCTCCTTCACCGATGCGTTGTAGGCGTACACGGTTTCAAGGAATGCCTTGGCGTCCACGCCTTCGAGCTTTTCAGCGAGTTCTTCCAGCGTGTTCGCGCTGACCTTGGTCATCATCTTGATGCGGTACTCCGACCGCAGCAACTTGCTCACCTTGCTGTCGAACACCTGCCAAGCGAACTGCCCGGTTTGCTTGAGCACTTCACCGCCGTACTTGGCGTAGGTGAAGGAGTGGAAGTCCCACCCTTCGTCGACAAAGCGCTTTCCTTCGGCGTTGATCAACAGGCCGAAGATGTAGGAGTGCTTCTGGAACTGGTCGCCCACGCTCAGGTCGCCGTAGGGCGGGGCGTTGAGGTCCCAGCCGGTGGCGTGCGCACCCGACCAGTTGCCGTGGCTCCCAGCGCCAATGTCTAGCGCCATCTTCAGGCCGTCACCTTGGTTGAAACGGGTGCCGCGCACCTTGGCCAGCTCCCAGCCGGGACCCAGGTAGCGGGTGCGCATCTCGGGGTTGGCCTCAAAGCCGCCGCAGGCCAGTACCACCGACCTGGCGTGAAAGTTGACCACCTGCCCAGCGTGGCTGGCGCGCACACCGGTCACGCGGTCGCCGTCCAGCAGCAGGCCCTTGGCACGCGTGCTGTAGTGAATGTCAATGCCGGCTTTGCCTGCTGCCTTGTCCAGGAATTCGACCAGACCATAGCCCCCGCCCGACACCTCGACGGGCATACGGCCGAAGAACTTGCGCTTGCCATTGACGACAGCCGACTGCCGGCCGTAGTTGGCGACGAACTTCACGCCTTTGCTGCGCAGCCAGGTCATCACGTCCAGGCTTTGCGTCACCAGCACCTCGGACAGGTCCGGGTCGGTTCGCAGCTGGGTCAGGCGAAACAGGTCGTCAAAGAATTCTTCGGTGGTGTTGGTGCCCCAGTCGGCGTCGGCCTCTTCCTGCTCGGTGATGTCGATCACCTGGCGCAATTCGTCTACGCTGTGGAAGGCAAAGCGCATCACGCCACCGGCGAAGCGGCTGTTGCCGCCGCTCTCCTCCGGGTGTGCCGCTTCGAGCATGCCCACACGCGCGCCCCTGTCGTGCGCGGCCAGCGCGGCGCACAGGGCGGCGTTGCCCTTGCCGACCACGATCACGTCGTAGTGAATGTCTTTTTCCATGGGGTTGGTTCCTGCTTGGCTTGAACGATTGAAGTCAGGGGTGACGCAGCTGGGCCAGGTGCTGGCCGAGCGCGCTCAGATGGGTCGCCTGCTCGAGGTGCGCCACTTCGGCGGCAACGCCCTTGACGCCCGCGTCGGTCAGCACCGACGCCGCGCACAGGGCAAACTTTTCTTCCAGCAGGTTCTGCGGCAGAGGGTGGTCCGAGGTGCGGCCCAGGGGCTGCGGCACACGGGCCTCGTGTACCGTGCCGTCGGCCAGCGTCACGCGGGCAATGCCGCCAAAGTGGTTGTCAGCGGGGAACTGGTCCTCGCCATAGCCGGCCACCTCAACGCGTGGCATGAGCGCCTGCACGCGTGGGTCTTCATAGGCCCGGCCTTCGAAGTGCTCGAGCGACACGCATCCGTCCACCAGGCCGCGGGCCAGCACGTACTGCAGGCTGAACTTGGCGTCCAGCGCGCTCTTGGGCTGCGGCCGGTTGGTGTGCTTGAGGCGGCGCGGATGGACCCAGGCCTGCACGCGTGCTACCTGGCCGGGCGCGTAGTGGTGCTCGCGCACAAGCGCCAGCAAGGAGTCGATGGCCGGGTGGGTGCTTCCGCAGCAGGGGTACTGCTTGATGGCAATGCCGGGGCGCACGATGTCCAGGGGCGCGGCCCAGGCGTCCAGGGCGCGGGCGGTGTCATAGGTGCCGGGGCCGTTGAACACGTCCAGAAAGCCCTGCTCGTGCTCAAACACGCTGGCGGCGTTGGCGGTAAAGCCCTGCTGCGCCAGACGCGCGGCAAACAGACCGTTGCGCGCGCAGTGGCCCACGTGCAGAGGCTTGGTCATGGTGCCGAAATTGGCCTTGATGCCGCTGGCAAACGATGCGGCGAGTGCCAGGGCGACGGCGGTGCGCTCGCTGTCCAGGCCCATCAGGCGGGCACAGGCTGCGGCAGCGCCGAAGGTGCCCAAGGTGGACGTCGGGTGCCACCCTTTTTGGTAGTGGTGAAAGTTGACCGCCAGGCCGATCTTGGTCTCGACCTCGAAGCCGACGATATAGGCCAGCAAGAAGTCGCGGCCGCTGGTGGGGGCTCGGCCCTGCGCGTCACGCGCGTCGGCCAGCGCCATCAGCGCCGGCAGCACCGGCACCGAGGGGTGACCGCCCAGGGTGTTGTTGCAGTCGTCGAAATCCAGTGCATGCGCTGCCGTGCCGTTGATCAGGGCCGCGTCGAGCGGGCCCACGCGCTGCGTGCTTCCGAGCACCAGCGCAGGGCCGCCCACCAAATCCAGCCCGCGGGCGGCCAGGCGGGGCGCGTCTTCGCGGCTGCCCGCCAATGTCACGCCCAGGGTGTCGATCAAGCCGACCTTGGCCCAGTGCACCGCCTCAGGAGGCAAGTCGTCCCATTGCAATTGAGCGCTGCGTTCGGCCAGGGCACGTGCGAAGCCGTTCTCTGTGGGCGTGTCGTGTTGCATGGGAAGGAGTGAAAGATCCGGCAGGTATGCCACGGTATACTATCAGCATTCTATTCATGGCTATCCACGGCCGCCCACGGTTTCTTCACCAGCGACACCCCTATGGCGCAATCGACCTCCCACGCAGGCGCGGACATCCACCATAACCCCTACACCGGCGGGATCGCCCGCTTTGTCTCGGGCTTGCAGTACGAGGCGGTACCGGATGCAGTGCGCACGCGCATCAAGCTTCTGATTCTTGATTCGCTGGGCTGCGCGCTCTACGGAGCAGACCTGCCCTGGACCCGCATCCTTCAGCAAACGCTCTCCGGCCTGGAGGGCGGCGGCATGGGGCAGGGCGGCTCGAGCATCTGGGGCACGCCGCTGCGTCTGTCGGCGCCGCATGCGGCCCTGGTCAACGGCACCCAGGTTCAGGGCTTTGAGCTCGACGACGTGCACCGCCAGGGCGTGATGCACGTGGGCGCGGTGGTGCTACCGGCGCTGCTGTCGGTGGCCGAAATGCGCCCCGGTATGAACGGTCGCGAATTTCTGGCCTCCGCGGTGGCGGGCTATGAGATCGGGCCGCGCGTGGGTATCTGTATGGGCCAAGAGCACATCGCTCAGGGCTGGCACTCGGGCGCAACGCTGGGTGTGTTCTCGGCGGCGGCGGGCGCAGCGCGTGGCCTCAAGCTCGATGCCGAGCGCACGGTGCATGCCCTGGGCATTGCCGGCACCCAGTCCAGCGGGCTGATGGCCGCCCAGTACGGCGCGATGGTCAAACGCATGCATGCGGGCCGTGCCTCGCAAAGCGGCCTGTATGGCGCGCTGCTGGCCGACCAGGGCTTTACCGGCATCGTCAACGTGCTCGAAAGCGAGTACGGTGGCTTTTGCACCACCCTATCGCGATCGCAGGACCGGTTCAACCTGAGTGAATTGACCGCCGGCTTGGGTGAGGTCTGGCAGACCATGGGCATTGCGCTCAAGTTCTACTCCTGCGTCGGCAGCAACCACACCACGCTC
>JAURKV010000289.1 GCA_030831585.1 Ramlibacter sp.
GCCTGCATGCTCAGCCAGAGTGCGGGCATCAGCGCGACTCGACGTGCCCCCAGAGGATCGTTGGGTCCTAGCTTGGCCTCTGCTGCGACCCGGAGATTGCGCGCGCAGCGCTGCACCGAAATCCACCAGGCGCTGCCCTCGGTTCGCACCGGCAGTTCGATCGCTTCGCCGTCACGCAAGCGCCAGAAGAGCTGACTCATGAAGGCCGACATCAGGCCGGTGCCCGCCCCTGGGCGGGCCACCACGCCAGGCAAGCGCAGCGAGCAGCCCCGCAGGCCGCCGCGCCGCACTGCGTCGGCCAGCAAGATCTCGCCCATCAGCTTGTGCGCGCCGTAGCTCAGTCCCGGGGCGGTGGGCGTGTGATCGTCCACCCGCTCGGGCAAGCGCTCACCGTAGACCGCTACCGAGCTTGCGTAGACCACCCGCGGCGGGGCCTCGGGCCGTTGCAGGGCCTCGAACAGCGCCACGGTCGCGTCCAGGTTGACTTGTCGCCCGAGCAAGGGCTGGGCTTCGGCGGCGCCACCGGGCAGGCTGGCCAGGTGAAAGACCACCTCGGGCGGCTCGCGCAGGGCCTCTGACAGCACCGCCGGGTCGGCGATATTCCCCGACACGCCGCGCCAGCGGGGGTCGGTGCACGCCGGTGGCCGCAGGTCGAGTCCTGTCAGCTGCGTCAGCGGCTGGCCGCCCAGGCCCTCGGCGAGCAGCTGCGCCACCAGGGCTTCGCCGATGAAGCCGCCTGCGCCGGTGACCAGCACCCTCATGGGCGCGTCCGGCCCGTGGCGCTTTGCACCACCGTCTGCTCGATTGCGCCAAAGGGGCCGTCCTGCCCGTTCTCATGCCGGGCCTGCATCCGCACCCGGTCACCGAACGCCATGAAGGGCGTGCGCGGCTCTCCCAGGTCCAGCGTCTCGATGGCGCGGCGCTCAGCGATGCAGGAGGAGCCGACGCTGCGGTAGTCCGGGTTTGACACCGTACCGGAGCCGATCACCGTGCCTGCCACCAGGTCGCGGCTGTAGGCGGCGTGGGCCACGAGCGCATCAAAACCAAAGCCCATCGCGCCGCCGTGTGCTGCGCCGAAGCGCTGGCCATTCCAATCCACCTCCAGCCGCATCTGCACCCGCGCATCACGCCAGCCGGCGCCAAGCTCGTCGGGCGTCACCGCGATCGGCGCCATGCTGCAGGCGGGCTTGGCCTGGATCCAGCCAAAGCCGGTCTTCATTTCCACCGGTGCAAGGCGGCGCAGCGACCAGTCGTTGATCAGCACCACCAGCCGAATGTGCGCGCGGGCCTCCGAGGCGGGCGTGCCCATGGGCACCGCGTCGGTAATTACGCCGAACTCGCCCTCGAAGTCGATGGCGTCTTCCGCGCTGGGCAGGGGCACCTTGGCGCCGGGCGCGATGAAATGGTTGGACAGGCCCTGGTACATCAGCGGCCGGCTCGGGTCGTTCTTTTTCTCGATCTTGAACACCACATCCATCAGGTCGCCGTGCGACTGGAAGGCCGAGCCGTCGAGCCACTGCCAGGCGCGTGGCAGCGGCGCCAGCGCGTGGGCCGCGTCGAAGGGCTGGGCGTGCCCGCATCGGCCGGCATCCAGGGCCGCGGCGAGCTCGCGCAGTGCGGGTTCGGTCACTTGCCAGCGCTCGAGCGCGGCCTGCAGACTGGGCGCGATGGCCTCGGCGCTGGCGCACTTCAGGCCGTCGGCGGAGACGACGACCAGCTGGCCGTCCGGGGTGTTGTTGGCAAGGGTGGCGAGTTTCATGGGGCAGTGCTCGAAAGATTCTTGAGGGGCGCGACGGCGTGCTGGGGTCAGCCGCCTCAGGAGCCGTCAGTGATCAGGGTGCCGCCGTCGACCACCAGTGTCTGGCCGGTGACGAAGGCGCCGCCGGGGCTGGCCAGGAACAAGGCTGCAGCCGCTACCTCATGGGGCTCGCCGGGCCGGCGCAGCGGGGTGTGTTGCATGCGCCGCGCCATGAATGCGGCGTCGGCCATCAGCTCGCGTCCCAGCTCTGTGCGGATGAAGCCAGGTGCAATCGCGTTGGCGCGTATGCCCTGCGGCCCGAGCTCCACCGCGAGGTTGCGCGCCAACTGGGACAGTGCCGCTTTGGTGAGCGCATAGGGGCCCAGCCGCCCGTTGCCTCGCTGGCCCGCCAGGCTCGACATGAGGATGAGGGTGCCACCACCCCGTGCCCGCAGCGCCGGCGCAGCCAAGCTGCACAACTCGACCACGCTGTCCAGATTGACGGCCATCACCCGGCGGTAGTCACTCGACAGGCCGCCCGTGGAGCCAGCCATCGCGTCGGAGATGCCGGCATTGGCCACCACGATGTCCAGCCCGCCCTCACGTGCCACCGTGTCCGCCACCAGTGCGCTTTGCGCCGCCGAGTCGGTCACGTCGCAGGCCTGGGCGTGAACTGCCAGTCCGATGTCGCGCAGCCGCCGGGCCGTAGCCTCGCAGGCCGCGCCGTTTTCGCTGGCCAGCGTGACGCGGGCGCCAGCTTCGGCCATGGCCTGCGCAATCGCCAACCCCAGACCACGATCACCGCCGGTGACCAGGGCCACCCGGTTCGAGAGGTCGAACAGCTCGCGTGCGCGCACAGGCGGGCCTCAGCGCTTGGCCAGCGCCTGCGCGATCTCGGGCGCGTAGGCGCCGTCGATCAGGATGAACAGCATCCGGCAGGGCCTTCCGCTTCGGTTGGCCCAGGCGTGGTTGGTGCCGCGCTGGATCACCACGCTGCCAGCTCGGAGCGGCACCTCGGAGTCGTCGAGCACCAGGGTCATCTCGCCTTCGATCACGATGCCGTAGTCCACTGATTCTGTGCGGTGCATCAGCGGGTGCGGTGAATGCGCCTGCACGGTGGAGGCGGCGGTGTCGCCGATCTGGCTGAAGGCGTCGTGCATGCGGGCGGCGCCCTGTCGCAGGAAGTCTTCGGTGTCCGGCGGGATGTCGACGAAGCGCATGCGGGTACCTTGCGTCGGCGGCTTGAGCTGCAGCGCGCCCAGGCTCGGGTCGGCGCCGTTGTCCACGTTGACCGGAGATCCCTGGGTGCACCAGACCTCGTGAAAGACGGTGCCGGGAATCGCCGCGATCTCGGCCACATGCGGCAGCGGCCCGTGCGAGACAACCACCGCCTTGCCTTCGGCGTCATGGCCGGTGACCGTTCGGATGATGGGGGGAAACGAAGCGCTCATTCAGTTCTCGTCGAGGATGGCCACCGCCCGTGTCCAGCCCGCGGATGCGCCGCGGATCTTGTGCGGAAAGCAGCTGATGGTGAAACCGTGGGGCGGCAGGGCCTCGAGGTTGTGGAGCTTCTCGAGATGGCAGTAGCCAATGTCGCGGCCGGCCTTGTGGCCCTCCCAGATGAGGCTCGTGTCGCCGGTCTCGACCACCTTCTTGGCGGTGTAGGCAAATGGCGCGTCCCAGCTCCA
>JAURKV010000290.1 GCA_030831585.1 Ramlibacter sp.
GCCCACCCCCACAGCCACATCACGTGCCACGCCCTCCGGCTTGTCGGTCGAGGGAGCACCGCCGGTAGACGGCCCCCGTCCGCTCATGCCGCCTCCCGGGCTTCGGCCGCTGCGCCGTCGAAGCCGCGGTACCGCCCACGCTTGAGGTGGACCAGTAGCAGAGAAATAGCCGCCGGCGTCACGCCGGAGATGCGAGACGCCTGCCCCAAGGTCTCCGGTCGGTGCCGGGCCAGCTTTTGCCGGACCTCGATGCTCAAGGCGGCCACTTGCTGGTAGTCCAGCTCTTCCGGCAGGCGCAGGCCCTCGTAGTACCCCGCCCGCTGGACCTCGTCCTTCTGCCGCTCGATATAGCCGGCGTACTTGGCGCCGATCTCGATCTGCTCGACCACGGACTGGTACAGCTCGCCCAGCGTTTCACGTGAAACCGAGGGGCTGGTGAACCGGGCGCCGTCCATGCCAACCAGGGTTTCGTAGGCCACGCCCGGCCGGCGCAGGAGGTCGCCCAGGTTGTATTCGTGCTCGATCGCCTTGCCCAGCACTCGCTCAGACTCTGCCGCGGGAAGGTTGCGGGGGTTGACCCAGGTGGCCTTGAGTCGCTCGGTTTCACGTGAAACCGCGTCGCGCTTCCGGTTGAAAACATCCCAGCGGGCATCGTCGACCAGGCCCAGCCGGCGGCCGGCTTCGGTCAGGCGCATGTCGGCGTTGTCCTCGCGCAGCTGCAGCCGGAACTCGGCGCGGCTGGTGAACATGCGGTAGGGCTCGGTCACACCCTTGGTGATGAGGTCGTCCACCAGCACGCCAAGGTAGGCCTCGTCCCGGGCCGGCAGCCAGGGCGCCTCCCCCTTCACCTGCAAGGCGGCATTCAGCCCGGCGAACAGGCCCTGGGCCGCCGCCTCCTCGTAGCCGGTGGTGCCGTTGATCTGGCCGGCGAAGAACAGGCCCTGGATGGACCGGCTCTCAAAGCTGCTCTTGAGGCCGCGCGGGTCGAAGTAGTCGTACTCGATCGCATAACCGGGCCGCAGAATGTGGGCGTTTTCCAGACCCTTGATTGAGCGGACCAGCGCGTACTGAATGTCAAACGGGAGGCTGGTCGAGATTCCGTTGGGGTAGATCTCGTGGGTGGTCAGGCCCTCGGGCTCGAGGAAGATCTGGTGGCTGTCCTTGCCCGCGAAGCGGTTGATCTTGTCCTCGACGCTGGGGCAGTAGCGCGGGCCCACGCCCTCGATTTTCCCGGTGAACATCGGGCTGCGGTCGAAGCCGGAGCGGATGATCTCGTGGGTGCGCTCGTTGGTGTGGGTGATCCAGCAGGGCACCTGGCGCGGGTGCATCTCGGCCCGCCCCATGAAACTGAACACGGGCACCGGGTCCAGGTCACCGGGCTGCGCCTCGCACCGGGAAAAATCAATGGTCCGGCCATCGAGCCGCGGCGGGGTGCCGGTCTTGAGGCGGCCCTGCGGGAGCTTGAGTTCCTTGAGCCGCGCCGACAGGCTGACCGCCGGCGGGTCCCCCGCCCGGCCTGCGGCGTAGTTGTCCAGGCCCACGTGGATCTTGCCGTCCAGGAAGGTACCGGCGGTGAGCACCACCGCCCTCCCCCGAAATCGGATGCCGACCTGAGTCACCGCGCCCACCACCCGGTCGCCTTCGACCATCAGGTCGTCGACCGCTTGCTGGAACAGGGTGAGGTGGGGCTGGTTTTCCAGCATCCGGCGGATGGCCGCCTTGTAGAGGATGCGGTCGGCCTGGGCCCGGGTGGCGCGTACCGCTGGCCCCTTGGAGCTGTTGAGGATACGGAACTGGATGCCGCCCTCGTCCGTGGCCAGCGCCATCGCACCGCCAAGCGCGTCGACCTCCTTGACTAGATGGCCCTTGCCGATGCCGCCGATCGACGGATTGCAGGACATCTGGCCCAGGGTCTCGATGTTGTGAGAGAGCAGCAGGGTCTCGCAGCCCATCCGGGCCGCGGCCAGCGCAGCCTCGGTGCCGGCATGGCCGCCACCGACGACGATGACGTCGAATTCTTGGGGGTACAGCATGTCAGGCCTCAATGCATTGGGTTCGCAGGCCGACCGCCTCGGCGGCGGTGGCTTGGCGGCGATCGGCCGTCACGAACAGGTTCACACGAGCTGCCTGGGCTGACCCGATATGAAGCGCGTCCATCGCCCGCAGGGGCGAAAGCGCCATGGCCGTGATCGCGAAGTCCTCGACGGTCCGGCCCAGGGGCTCGATGCGATACGCGTCGAAGTCCTGGCGCATGCGGGTGTGAACCCGCCGGTACTCTGCATCGCCAAACGCGCCCTCGCGCCACTGCCGGGTCAGAGCCGACATCATTTCAGTCAGGCAGTGCGCCGCGAGCACGATGGACGTCGCACGGCCATGCAACTCGGCCACCCGGTCTGCACCAGACTCACCGGCATAGCGCTTGAACAGAGCAGAGCTGTCGAACAGGACTTTCATCACCAACCCCCCTCGCGCTCTTCGATGATCATGCGGGCGCCCGACTGGCTGGGCGGCTTGGCATAGCGGACGGGCTCGAAGGGCTGGAGGTAGCTGGGAGGCTCCGCATCCTCGGCCCGCAGGGGGACCAGTTCGGCCACCGGCTTGCCGCGGCGGAGAATGCGCACGGTTTCGCCCTTCTCGACCAGATCGAGCATTTCGGAGACATGGGCGCGGAAGTCGCTAAGTGAAAGGGTTTGCATTTGTACAAGTCGGGCTTTGTGTACATTGTAGCGGCATGTTCTTGCTTGGGAAGTGACCGGGAGAGCAGGCGGTCGAGCGCGCTACCATCGCTCCGCGTCGATCGCGCCCCTGTGCGCCCCCGCCGGCCTCCACCCGTCCATTCCCACTCCCTCAGGAACCCCCGTGAAGCTGTACTACTCCCCTGGCGCCTGCTCCCTCTCCCCCCACATCGTGCTGCGCGAGTCCGGTCTGGCCTTTGAGCCGGTGCTGGCCAGCACCAAGACCCACCAGCTGCCCGATGGCACGGACTTCTACACCCTCAACCCCCTGGGCTATGTTCCCTTGCTCGAGCTCGACGACGGCAGCCGCCTGCGCGAGGGGCCAGCGATCGTGCAATACATCGCGGACCAGGTCCCCGAGAAAAATCTGGCACCGCCCAACGGCACCCTGCCCCGCTACCACCTGCAAGAGTGGCTGACCTTCATCGGCACCGAGCTGCACAAGGGCTTCTCGCCGCTGTTCAACCCGTTGCTGGCCGATGACGTCAAGCAGATCTTCCGCACCCGCCTCACCGGCCGCTTTCAGTGGGTCGACGGCGAACTGGCCAAGTCCCCCTACCTCATGGGCGACGAGTTCTGCGTCGCTGACGCCTACCTCTTCACGGTGAGCCGCTGGGCCGCGGTGGTCAAAGTCGAAATCACGGGCCTGACCCACCTGGCGGCTTTCCGTGCACGCATGGCCGCCCGGCCTGCTGTGCAGGCAGCCATCAAGGCCGAAGGCCTGCCGGGCTGATCAGGCACGGGCGCGTTGGCGCAGCGCGATGAGCGCACCGAGCCAAAGCGCGCCGGCCGAGAAGGCCAGGCCCCGGGTCAGGCCACCAGGGCCGTCGGCGATCCAGCCGACCACCGACGGGCCGACGATCTGACCCAGCGCAAACACGATGGTGAAGGCGCTGATGCCTGCCGCCCATTGCGAAGGCGGCAGGTTATGGCGCACCAGGGCCGTGGTCGATGCGACCACTGAGAGAAAAATGCCACCGAACATCAGGCCCGAGACCATCAGCATCGGGAAGTACCCGGTCACGACCGGAATGAAAATGGCCAGCCCCAGCAGGCCATTGAGCAGGGCCTGGGGTCGGCCGCCACGGTAGCGATCGAGGAGGCCCGCCCAGATGCGGGAGGAGGCCACCACCGCGGCACCCAACAGGGCGTAAAAGACCGTGATGCGGCCCGCCGCCACCCCCTGCTCGCGCAGCAAAGCGACCACGAAGGTCATATAGCCGATATAGCCCACGCCGAACATCGCATAGCCAGCCAGCCCCGGCGCGAAGTCGCGCCAGCGAAACACGGCGGCGGCGTCCGCAGCGGATGCAACGGGCGCCTGCAACTGGCGCAGCACGCGCGCCGGCCACGCGAGCAGCGCCGAGGCCAGCGCGCAGGCCAGGGCCAAGACCCACCAAGCCCAGGCCCAGCCATGCGGCACCTGCGCAGCCGCGTCCAGAAGGGGCGGAACCAGCAGCGCCGACAACACAATGCCCAGACCCGTGCCGCCGTAGTACACCCCCAGCAGCAGCCCGTTGCGCGACGGCATCTGCGCACCCAGACGCGCGGCCAACAGGCCGCCGGCGATGAATAGCATGGCACTGGCCATGCCGGCCAGCAGGCGCTGCAGCAGCAGGGGCGCCGCGTCGGTAAAAAAACCGGTCAGCCCCATGAACAGGCTGGCCAGCCAGGTGCCTAAGAGAAGAACGCCTGCGCCATCGAGCCGACGCAGCAGCCACGGGGTGAGGAGTGCCCCCAGAAAATAGCCCAGCGCGTTGGCGGTGTTCATCGCCCCGGCCAGGGTGTAGCTCCACTGCAGATCGGCCCGCATCGGTGGCAGCAGCAGGCCGTAGGCGAAGCGGGTCACCCCCAGGGACACCGCCGCCCCCAAAGACAGCGCCAGCGCGAGGGAAAGCAGCCGGCCGAAGGAAGGCGTCGAGCCGGGGTCGGACACAGCGGGCGAAACGAGTGGGGCCACAGACATGCCCGCACATTGTCGAGGATCGTCCCGGGGCGCCGTCAGGGGCGTTGGGCGCTCGGGCCCGTGCCGCGCCACCGCCGCAGCAGTAGCGCATTGCTCATCACGCTCACACTGGACAGGGCCATGGCCGCGCCGGCCACCACCGGGTTGAGGTAACCCAGGGCCGCCAGCGGGATCCCGGCAACGTTATAGGCAAAGGCCCAGAAGAGGTTCTGCCGGATCTTGCGCACCGTCCGGTCCGAGATCGACAGGGCCCCAGCGACCAAGTGCAGGTCCCCTCGCATCAGCGTGATGCCGGCCGCGTGCATGGCCACGTCGGTCCCCGTGGCCATGGCCAGCCCCACGTCGGCAGCGGCCAGAGCCGGCGCGTCGTTGACGCCGTCACCCACCATGGCCACCACGCGCCGGCGGCCGTTTTCGCCCTCTTGCAGCAGCGCCACCTGAGCCGCCTTGTCGCCTGGTAACACCTCGGCGCGCACCTCGTCCTCGTGCAGCCCCAGCCGGGCGCCCATCGCGAGCGCCGCGGCGCGGTTGTCGCCGGAAATCATCACCAGCCGCAAGCCACGCGCACGGAGTTGCGCCAAGGTGTCGCGGGCTTCGGGCTTGGCCTCGTCGGCGAACACCATCAGCGCGCGGGCGATGAGACCCTCGGTCACTCGTTCGGCCAGAACCGACAAGGTGGCGCCCTCCTCGCCCCAGCGCGCCAGGGGCTCGGTCAGGCCCGACAAGTCGACACCCAAATCGGTCATCCAGCGCAGGCTGCCGATCAGGAGGCTGCGCCCACCCACTTCGCCCTCCACGCCCAGGCCGGCGACCGCCCGAACCGCATCCGGCGCGGGCACAAGCAGGCCCCGCGCCTGAGCCGCCATCACCACCGCGCGGGCCAGCGGGTGCTCGCTGCCGCCTTGCAGGCTGGCGGCCATCGTCAGCGCATCGGTCTCGGCAGCCGTGGGCTCGAACCGGTCGCGCGCCGCCGCGACGAAGGCGACAAGCTGCGGCCGACCGACGGTGAGCGTGCCGGTCTTGTCAAAAGCGACCGTGTCCACGCGATGCGCCAGTTCCAAAGCCTGCGCGTCCTTGATCAGGATGCCGTGGCGGGCCGCCACCCCGGTGCCAGCCATGATGGCCGCAGGGGTCGCCAGACCCAAGGCGCAGGGGCAGGCGATCACCAGCACCGCCACCGAGCGGATCAGCGCGGTCTCTACGCCGGATCCGGCGAGCAGCCAACCGATCAGGGTGATCACCGCCAGGCCCATGACCACCGGCACGAAGACCTCGCTGACCTGATCGACCAGCCGCTGGATCGGCGCCTTGGCGGCCTGCGCATCTTCCACCAGCCGGATGATGCGGGCCAGCACCGATTCGCTGCCCACGGCGGTGGCCCGCATGACGATGCGGCCCTCGGCATTGATGCTGCCGCCCGTCACACGCGCGCCCACGCCCTTGCTCACCGGCAGGGGCTCGCCCGTGAGCATGGACTCGTCCACATGCGTCGCGCCTTCCTCAACCACGCCGTCCGCCGGCAAGCGCTCGCCCGGGCGCACCACCAGGCGGTCGCCGGCCAGCACCTCGGCCAAGGGCAGGTCTTCCTCGATGCCGCCGGCAGGCCCCGACTTCAGCACGTGGGCGTGCTCGGGCCGCAGGGCCTGCAGCGCCCGGATGGCGGAGGTGGTCTGGCGCTTGGCACGCACCTCCAGCCATTTGCCCAGAAGGACCAGGGCGACCACCACGGCCGAGGCCTCGAAGTACAGGTGGGCAGAGTCCTGCGCCAGCCACATCCACATCGACAGTCCCCAGCCGGAAGAAGTGCCCACCGCCACCAGCAGGTCCATGTTGCCGGTGCCCGACTTGAGCGCGTGCCATCCGGCCTGGTAAAAGCGCGCGCCGAGGATGAACTGCACTGGTGAGGCCAGCAGGAACTGCACCCAGGCCGGCAGCATCCAGTGCCGGCCTGCCAGGTCGCCGGCCATCGGCAAGACCAGCGGCAAGGACAGGAGCAGAGCCAGGGCTACCGGGGTGAAGCCCGCCCACGGCGACAGGTCTTCGGCAAAGACCGCGTCTGCAGCACGCGGCTCATAGCCCGCCTCACGCACCGCCCGACGAATGCGGGCGACGCTCTCCTCGCCCGGCGCATACAGCACCCGCGCCGACTCGGTGGCCAGGTTGACCGTGGCCTGCTCCACGCCCGGCACGCGAGCCAAGGCGCGCTCGACCCGGCTGACGCAGGACGCGCAGGTCATGCCGCCCACCCCCAGATCGAGCGTGGCGACAGCCACCGGCGGGGTGGCGTCGATGGCGACGGTGTTGGCAGGGATGATGGTGGCGGTCTCCATGGTGGCAGGATCAACCTTGCCAGGATGGCAAGGGCAGGGGTTGAGGCAGATCAAGCCCGACACCCCGTGCCCTTGCCCTTGCGCGCCCGGAAGGGTGCAGGATACGAGGCCTGATCGACACACCCGGCATCCAAAAGGAGCAAGCGATGAACCAGAGCTTCCAAGTACAAGGCATGACCTGCGGCCACTGCGAGCGTGCAGTGACCCAAGCGGTGCAACGCGTGGACCCGGCCGCCGAGGTCAAGATCAACCGGCCCGCGGGCACGGTCGATGTACAGACCACCCAGCCGCGCGAGGCCATCGCCCAAGCAATTGCCGAGGAAGGCTACGCGGTGCAATAAGCATCGGGGGGCGAGCTCCTCCCTCAAGGGTCATCGCTGCCCTCGGACTGCACTGCGCCCTCTCAATGGGCCACGCGCGCAGCGGAGTGCTTGGGCCACTCAGCTGAGATTTGTAACCAGATCTTTACCTCGAGGAAACAGCGACCGCATCTGGTCTTCACAAGCAGCGACCACACTGTGACCACGCTGCCACTTGCGCAGTCCACACCAGGAAGGAAAACTGACCATGACTTTTTTCATGACACCTCTGCGCGGTCGCCACCCGTTGGCGGCCGCTGCGCTGGCCTTGCTGGCCGGCACCGCCTTCGCGCAGGCGACGACGCCGGCACCCACTCCCGCCGCCTCGAGTGCGCACCGGCAGGCCACAGGCCACGCCGAGATGCATGAGCGCCACGGCCACTACGGCAGGTCCCACGACTCGGCCAAGATGCAAAAACGCTTCGACCAGCGCATGGCAGAGCTCAAGAAATCGCTGCAGATCACGCCCGCCCAAGAGCCTGCGTGGACCGAGTTCAGCAACGCCGTACGACCGCCGGCCACGGCACCCCAGATGCCCGATCGCGCGGCAATGGAGAAGATGACCACGCCCCAGCGCCTCGACCAGATGCAGGCCATGCGCAAGCAGCACATGGCGCAGATGGAACAGCGTGAGGCGGCCACCCGCGCCTTCTACTCACGGCTCAGCGCGGAGCAGCAAAAGCGGTTTGACGAGCAGGCCCGGCGCTTCGGCCACAGGGGCGAGCATCACCGGGACAGGCACCACGGCCATGAGGAGCATGGCGGCCCGCGCCATCACCACTGAGTCCCCGCGCAGCCAGAAGCCGGCCGGCGCCATGGCCGGCAGCGCGCTGCGGCAAGGTCCTACTCACCACCATCCAGCGCGACCGTAAAACACGGGGGGGCTTGGTAGCGAGGGGGGCCGCCCCGCCGCCGACCATGCACCCGACGACCACGCCCAGCCCGGTGCTGACCGTCATGACGGTCAACATCCACAAGGGCTTTTCCTTTTTCAACCGGCGCTTCATCCTGCCCGAGCTGCGGGACGCGGTGCGCAAGGTGGGCGCGGACATCGTGTTCCTGCAAGAGGTGCTGGGCCACCCGCAGGACGGCGCGGCGCCGCTCAGCGGCTGGCCTGAGGCCCCGCACTACGAATTTCTCGCCGACGACATCTGGCCGCAGTACGCCTATGGGCGCAACGCGGTGTCTCCACAAGGCCACCATGGCAATGCGCTGATGTCCAAGTTCCCCATCGTCCACGACAAGAACCACGACGTGTCCATCGCCGGGCCAGAAAAGCGCGGGCTGCTGCACTGCGTGCTGCGCCTGCCGGGCATGCCAGCCGAGGTTCATGTGATCTGCGTCCATCTGGGTCTGCTCGAGGGCCATCGCCAGCAGCAGCTGGCCATGCTCTGCGCGATGGTGCGCGGCGAGGTCCCGCCGGGTGCACCGCTCATCGTCGCGGGCGACTTCAACGACTGGCGCCGGCGTGCCGACGCCATCCTGTGGCAAGGGGCGCGTCTGCGCGAGGTTTTTGTCACCGCCTATGGCGTGCCAGCCAAGACCTTTCCCGCGCGCCTGCCGCTGCTGGCGCTGGACCGGATCTATGTGCGTAATGCCTCGGCCCACCTGCCGGTCGTGCTTCCGCGCAAGCCCTGGTCCCACTTGTCGGACCACGCGCCACTGGCAGCGGAGGTTCATCTCTGAGCGCAGGGTGGGCCGCATGCGCAAGACACCTGCCGCCATCAGCAGCGACCCCTGGGTCGAGGGCAATGCCGTGGCTCTGCTGGAAAACGGCAACGCCTTTTTCCCGCGCCTCTTTGACGCCATCTCCAGCGCCCGCCGAGAGCTGCTGCTGGAGACCTTCATCCTGTTCGAAGACCGGGTTGGGCTGCAACTGGGCGCACTGCTGGTTGCGGCGGCCCGGCGCGGGGTCGAGGTCGACCTGACCGTCGACGGCTGGGGTACGCCGGGCCTGTCTGAGGCGTTTGTCCGCAGCCTGGTCGAGGCGGGCGTTCGGCTGCATGTGTTCGACCCGGGCCCACGCCCTTTCGGCTGGCGACCCTGGGCGCTGCGCCGGCTGCACCGCAAGATCGTGGTGGTCGATGGCGCTGCCGCCTTTGTCGGCGGCATCAACTTCTCGGCCGATCACCTCACCGAGCACGGTCCGGGAGCCAAGCAGGACTACGCGGTCGAGGTCCACGGCCCTCTGGTCGCCGACCTGCGGATGTTCCTGTTGCGTCAACTGCCCACGCGCCCACGGCCGTCGCTGACCACCCCCGCGCCCGCCGGAGAAATGCGCGTCCGGCTGGCCGTGCGGGACAACCACGACCATCCGGACGACATCGAGCGCCACTACCGCGCCGCGATCCGCGCCGCGCGGGAACGGGTGGTGATTGCCAATGCCTATTTCTTTCCCGGTTACCGTCTGGTGCGCGAGTTGCGCCTGGCGGCCAGGCGGGGGGTCGACGTCCGGCTCATTCTTCAAGGCCGGCCGGACATGCCGATCGCCCGCGCGGCGGCGAGCACGCTCTACCTCCACCTGCTGAGCGCAGGCGTCCGGATCTTCGAGTACCGCCTGCGACCGCTGCACGGCAAAGTGGCGCTGGCCGATACGCGTTGGTCAACCGTGGGCTCGAGCAACCTAGATCCGCTGAGCCTGGCCCTCAACCTCGAGGCCAACCTCGAAGTCGACGACCGTGGCTTCAACACGATGCTCCACGCTCACCTGGGCACGCTGATGATGCGCGACTGCCGCGAGGTGCTCGTCCAAGCACTGCCGCGCGTGCGCGGGCTGGCGCTGCTTCGCAACTACCTGGCCTTCCACCTGATGCGCAAGTTTCCCCGCTGGGCCCGCAGCTTGCCGCGCCCCGCACAACAGCTTCGCGCCGCCACCCTGGCGCCCCGGGACGCGGGATGAGTGACCGCCAGGCGCCGCGGCGTTGGCGCTGGGCTTGGCTGAAGCCCTGCTTCGGGCGAGGCCTGGGCCTGTTGCTGGCCATCGCCCTCATGGTGGTGCTGGCCCGGCAGGCCGGTCGTATCGACGGCGCTGCGGTGGGCCGGGCCCTGGCCGAGATGTCGCCTCGTCTGCTGCTGGCTGCTACCGCCATGGCCCTGGCCAGCCATGTGCTCTATGGCTGCCTGGATATTCTCGGGCGCCGCTACACCGCCCACCCACTGCCCAGCTCCCTGGTACTGATCATTGGGACCACCAGTTACGCCTTCAACCTCTGCCTGGGCTCGGTCCTGGGCGGCATGGCCTGCCGCGCCCGGTTGTACACCCGACTGGGCCTGCCGGTCGGGTGCATCGCGCGTATCGTCACCTTCAGCCTGGTGAGCAATTGGTTGGGCTATTTGCTGCTGGCAGGCACCGTGTTCTCGCTCTCGCCCCCAGAGCTACCGCCAGCCTGGGGGCTGCCAGAACTTGCCCGCGGCGGCATGCGCTGGCTGGGCCTAGGCCTGCTCGGCCTCGGACTCCTTTACATTGGCCTGTGCGCGCGGCATGGAGGGCGGACCCTGGTGTTTCGGCGGCAAGTCGGGTCGGTCCCTCGCCTGGGATTGGCGCTGGCACAGGCGGGGGTTTCGGTCGGGCACTGGGCCACCATGGGCGCGCTGCTGACGCTCCTGTTTCAGGGCCAAGTGCCTTATGTGCAGGTGCTGGCGGTGTTGCTGGTGGCTGCCGTTGCCGGGGCCATCGCCCATGTGCCAGCCGGGCTTGGCGTGCTGGAAGCGGTCTTCATGGCTTTGCTTTCACACCGGGTGCCTGCGCCAACTGTGCTGGCCGCGATGGTGGGCTACAGGCTGCTGTTCTACCTGCTGCCCCTGGGTCTGGGAACGGCGGTTTTCCTGCGCCTGGAGGCTCGCCGGGCGCGCTGACCGTCGGCAACGGCAAGCGTGCGCGCAGCGCGCTAGGCGCTAGGCCTGGGCGCCTCAGCCGAGCGGGCGCACGCCGATCCAGGCGCCATGGGCCCAGAAGGCAAACCCGGCCCAGGCGAAAGCGCCAATCACCACCGTGAGCGCGGTGGCCAGGGCGGACGAGGGAAGCGGCGCTGCGCCGGCCTCTCCCTGCAACGCCGATGCGCGGTCACGCTGACACGCGGCCCGGAAGTCGACCACCGCCCAGATCAAGAAAGCGCCAAACAGGACCACCGCCGCCAAGGTGCCATTGGCCAGCAGGTGGGCCAGAGCCCAGATCTTCACGCTGAGCACCATGGGATGGCGCAACCTCGCTCGGATCGCGTTGCGGGGCACGTAGGCGGCCACCAGCAGGATGAAGGCCACCAGTGTCAGCAAGGCGGCCAGGTGGTTCATGCCGCGCGGCGGCTGCCACAGCAGCACGGGCGCCTGCCGCGCCTGGCCGTAGCCCCAAATGAGCAGGACGAAGCCAACGAGCGACACCAGGGCCACCGCGCCCTTCCAGCCCTTCTCACCCCAACGGGCCAGCTGGCGGCCGCGCCAGTCTTCGGCCACCACGCGGGTGGAGTGCACCCCCAGGAACAACAGCAACCCGAGCACCAGCCAAGCCAAGTCTTTCATGTGCGCTTCTCCTGCGTCGATGCGATATCGATGAAACCGTCTGCATCATAGGTGGCCCTCCGATTACAAGCTCGGCGACAAGTTACGGCCGTACCGAGCAAGCCGGCTCGGGCGCGCGCTAGATGGGCCCTTTGGGCCTTTCCCTATGGTTCCAGCGCTTCCACCGACAGGCGCGCAACTTCCCGCACGCCGCCACTGGGCCCAACGGTACGGCATGGCGTTGGCCTGCAGCATCGCCTTCATCGCCCTGCGAATAGCGATGAGCGAAGGCCTGGGCGGTCGCGCACCCACCCTCATCTTGCTGGCCGCACCACTGGTCGCGTCCTGGTTCGGGGGCTGGGGCCCGGGCCTGCTGGCAACCTTGCTGTGTACCTTCATCGGCGAGCTGGCCCTGGCCCAGCCCGGCCAGGCCTTCGGGTGGCCCAATGGTCCCGACGAATGGGGGCGCGTCGTGATGCTCTTCGCCTATGGGCTGATCTTCAGCGGCTTCAATGAGAGCCGCCTGCGTAGCCTGCGGATTGCCTCCGCGCGGCAGGAGAACCTGCTGCGCGCCCAGCAGGAGCTCGCCCTGCGGGAGCGGCGCATGCGAGAGACGCTAGAGGCCTCTCCTGCGGCCATGGTGGTCGTGAACCGAGCCGGCCTGATCGAACTGGTCAACTCGCAGGCAGGGCGGCTGTTCGGATGGGATCGAGAGCAAC
>JAURKV010000291.1 GCA_030831585.1 Ramlibacter sp.
GTATTTGGAGAGGCCGATCACGTTGGTGTGCTCGTTGGGCAACACACCGATCCAGATCTTGCCAATCACCGGACAGAAGTGGTGGCTGCAAGCGCTTCGCACCGTGATGGGGCCGACGATCATCAACTCGTTGAGGTGCTCGGCGTTGGGGAATTCGGTGATGGTGGGAGGGGGCACATAACGGCCGCGAAACACCTCCTGCACGAACATCTTGGCCACCCGGCGCGCGGTGTCGCCGGTGTTGTGGTCGTTGACGGTGTCGATGACCAGGCTCTCGAGGACCCCCTTCATCTTGCCCGCTACCTCGTCGAGCAACGATTCAAGCTCGCCGGGCTCGATGAACTCGGCGATGTTGTCGTTGGCGTGGAAGCGCCGGCGCGACGCCTGGATCCGCTCGCGGATCTTGACGGAGACCGGCACGCCCTCGTCGGACGAATCAACGGCGCCTGGGGGACTGGAGGGCGAATCGGCTTTCATGAGCATGGAGGATGCTAACACCGCCCCACCCAGAACCCGTGCTTTCGGAGACACGGGAACTTTAGGATTCACAGGTAGCGTTTGCCTTGCACCGCCAGTGCCAGACGCATCACCACCAGCCCCAGACGCTCAAGCACCCGCTCCCGCCAGGGACGCATGGCGTATTGCATGGGATCGGTCTCCTCTCCCTCGATGCGTATGACCTGGAGCAGACGCTCGCGCAGGGCGCTGGCAAATACCGCGTCCTCCACCACCAGATTGGCCTCGCGCGCCAGCAACAGGCTGAGGGGGTCGAGATTGGAGGAGCCCACCGTGGCCCAGCGGCCATCGATCACCGCCACCTTGGCATGAAGAAAGCTTGGCGCGTACTCGTGAATAGACACGCCCGCGCGCAGCAGGCTGGCGTACACCGGCCGGCTGGCGTAGTACTGCATGAAGTACTCGTAACGCCCCTGGAGCAGCAAGCGCACCTGCACGCCCCGCTGCGCGGCCCGTTCGAGCGCCAGCCGCAGCCGGCGCCCGGGCAGGAAGTAGGCGTTGGCGATCAGTACCTCCTCCCGCGCGCGACCAATCGCTCGCAGGTAGGCGCGCTCGATACCAGCGCGGTGCCGGAGGTTGTCCCGCAGCAGCAGGGCGGCGCGTACTGAGCCTGGCATGGGGCGGGCTGCGCTCAGGGCGGGGCGGCCTTCAGCCGGTTGCGGCAGCCACGCCTCGGCCAGTGCCTGACGTTGGAAGCCGTGCACCCCTGGCTGCCGCAGCCAGAGCTGGTGCATGGCCTGGGCGATGTCGGCAACCAGCGGTCCGCGCACCTGCACGCAAAAGTCGAGGCGGGGCGCCGGCAACACGCCGTGGTGCGGGTCGTGCAGATCGTCCAGGATATTGATGCCGCCGCAGAAGGCGAGCACGCCATCCACCACGCAGAGCTTGCGATGCAAACGGCGCCAGCTGCCCGGCCAGGCCAGACGCAAGCGGCTACCCAAAGGCTCATAGACCTGCCACTGCACCCCGGCCCGTGCGAGCCGCTCGCGCCAGGGCAACGGTGGTATCTCGCTGCCAAAGCCGTCGACCAGCACCCGCACCTGCAGCCCACGCAGCGCGGCGCGCTCCAGAGCCTGGGCCACACCGGCCCCAGTGCCGGTGAAGTCAAAGATATAGCTCTCCAGCCAAATCTCGTGACGGGCAGCGTCCATGGCGGCCGCCAGTGCGGGAAAGAATTCAGCCGACCCCTCGAGCAATTGCAGTTGGTGGCCAGCGCGAAGCAATCCGGTCGGGCGTGACATGCGGTGGGTGCTCGATTCGTACTCAGGCTCTGCGCGCTTGCGCGTCAGAACCTCAGATCCGCGATCAGCGGCAGGTGGTCCGACATGCGGCGCCAGACAGGACCGTGTGGCACCGTCACCTCGACTACGCGCAAGCCGCGGGAGTAGACAAAATCGAGCTGGGTCAGCGGCAGCCGCGCAGGGAACGTCAGCGGCCGACGCCCTAGTTGCGCGCCGCAATCGGACAGGCCCAGGGCCGCCATCGGGGGCTGCAACTTGGCGCCCCAGTCGTTGAAATCACCGGCGACCACCAGGGGTACGCCAGCCGGCACCTCGCGCGCGATGAACCGCCCGAGCTGCGCCACCTGACGACGGCGGCTGGCAGCGATCAGACCCAGGTGGACGACGATCACATGCACCGGCGCCCCCTCGACCTCGACCTCGACGTGGAGCAGCCCGCGTTGCTCAAAGCGGTGGTCCGACATGTCCTCGTGGCCGAAGGCCCGCACCGGCCAGCGCGTGAGCAGGGCGTTGCCATGCTCCCCGTGACGGGTGACGGCATTGGTGCGATACACGGCGTGGTAACCGTCGGGGGCAAGGTAGTCGGCCTGCGGCAGCGCAGGCCAGCGCGCCAGGCGGCGCGCCTCGCGCCGGTGGAAGCGGCGCACCTCCTGCAGGCAGACGACGTCAGCGTCGATCTGCTCCACCGCCAGTTGCAGGTTGTGGATCTCGAGGCGGCGCCCGGGACCCAGGCCCTGCACACCCTTGTGGATGTTGTAGGTGGCGACGCGCAAGGAACGTGTCATGCCACCCATTGTGGCAGCAGCAAGATGGCCTCGGCGTTGGACGGTGAGAAGCAGACGTCGGCGGCCTCGCGCCAGGGGAGCCAGCGGTGGTCGGTGTGCTCTCGTGGGTTAAGCCGCACCGGTGTGCCCGCAGGAACGCACAGGCTGAACAGATGCTCGGTGTTGTGCGTGACCTCAGGCGGGTAGCGGTGGCGCCACTGGGGCCAGATCTCGTAAATGTTCGTCAGGCCCCAAGGCAGCAGGCCAGGATGCAGGTCGGTGCCTGGCCCGCAGGCGATGCCGGTCTCCTCACCCACTTCTCGCCAGGCGGTGTGGTGCAGGTCGGCGTCGGTGGCGTCGCGGCTGCCCGTCACGCACTGCCAGTGCTCTCCGCCATCGGTGCGGCGGATCATCAGGACCTCCAGCGCGGGGGTGTGGATCACCACCAGAACGGAAACAGGAATCTTGAGTGGGCCAGGTCGCATGGAGCTTTGAGGACAAAGGGCACCCATGCGGATCCATGGGCGCCCTTTGATTTTGCCGCAGCCCTCCGGCGGACCGCAGTGCCACGGGCCCGCGCGGAATCAGGCGGCCTGCGTGTTGCGCAGGCGGATATGCAACTCGCGCAGTTGCTTCTCGTCGACCGGGCCGGGTGCCTGGGTCAGCAGGCACTGGGCACGCTGGGTCTTGGGGAAGGCGATCACGTCGCGCAGGCTCTCAGCCCCTGCCATGAGCATGACGAAACGGTCCAGGCCGATGGCGATGCCGCCATGCGGGGGCGCGCCGTACTGCAAGGCGTCGAGCAGGAAGCCGAACTTGGCCTGGGCCTCCTCGGCGTCGATTTTGAGCGCGCGGAAGACCTTGCTCTGCACGTCTTCCCGATGGATACGCACCGAGCCGCCACCGAGTTCGATGCCGTTGAGCACAGCATCGTAGGCTTTGGCGACACAGCGGCCGGGATCGGTCTCCAGCCAGTCTTCGTGGCCGTCCTTCGGGCTGGTGAAGGGGTGATGCACCGCGTTCCATCGCTGGGCATCGTCGTCGTATTCGAACATGGGGAAGTCGACCACCCACAGCGGCTTCCACGCGCCGTCGATCAGACCACGGGCCTTGCCGAACTCGCTGTGGCCGACCTTCACACGCAGGGCGCCGATGGCGTCATTGACGATCTTGGCCTTGTCGGCACCGAAGAAGATCAGGTCGCCGTCCTGGGCGCAGGTACGCTCGAGGATGGCGGCAATGGCGGCGTCGTGCAGGTTCTTTACGATAGGTGACTGCAGTCCCTCGCGACCCTTGTTTGCCTCATTGACCTTGATCCAGGCCAGGCCCTTGGCGCCGTAGATCTTGACGAACTCGGTGTAGCCGTCGATCTCGCCGCGCGTCATCTCGCCGCCGCCGGGCACGCGCAGGCCCACGACACGGCCGTCGGCCAGGTTGGCAGGTGCGGAGAAGACCTTGAAGTCCACGTCCTTCATCACATCGGTGAGCTCAGTGAACTCGAGCTTCACCCGCAGGTCGGGCTTGTCGGAGCCGTACAGGCGCATCGCGTCTGCATGCTTCATGACCGGGAAGGCTGGCAGGTCAACGTCGATCACGTTCTTGAAGGTGCTGCGGATCATGCCCTCGAACATGACCCGGATCTCTTCCTCGGTGAGGAAGGAGGTCTCGATGTCGATCTGGGTGAACTCGGGCTGGCGATCGGCGCGCAGGTCCTCGTCGCGAAAGCACTTGGTGATCTGGTAGTAGCGGTCGAAGCCCGCCACCATCAAGAGCTGTTTGAACAACTGCGGTGACTGGGGCAACGCGAAGAACATGCCGTCGTGGACGCGGCTGGGAACCAGGTAATCGCGCGCGCCTTCAGGGGTGCTCTTGGTGAGCATCGGCGTTTCGATGTCGATAAAGCCGTTGGCGTCGAGAAACTTGCGCGTCTCCATGCTGACCTTGTAGCGCAGCATGAGGTTGTTTTGCATGTAGGGACGGCGCAGGTCCAGCACGCGATGTACCAGACGAGTGGTCTCGGACAGGTTCTCATCGTCAACCTGGAAGGGCGGGGTGACCGAGGGGTTGAGCACCGTCAACTCATGGCACAGCACTTCGATCTTGCCGCTCTTGAGGTTGTCATTGGTGGTACCGGCAGGGCGAGCCCGTACCAGACCAGTGACCTGAATGCAAAACTCATTGCGCAGACCCTCGGCTGTCTTGAACGTCTCCGCGCGGTCGGGGTCGCACACGATCTGGACATAGCCCTCACGGTCACGCAGGTCAACGAAGATCACGCCCCCGTGGTCACGCCGGCGATTGACCCACCCGCACAGGGAGACGGTTTGGCCCATGTGGGCCTCGGTCACGAGGCCGCAGTAGGTGGTACGCATTTTCTGACTGGACATGGCTTGCTTCCGGCGCCTGCAGGTGGCGCTTTACTGGGGGAGGGTCGGGGTGGCGGACTCGGCGCTGGCGGCTGGCGCCGGCGGTGCAACAACGCCCATGGAGATCACATAGCGAAGTGCCTCGTCAACGGTCATGCGCAGCTCGATGCAATCGGACTTGCGCAGCATCACGAAGTAGCCGCCGGTGGGGTTGGGAGTAGTGGGGACGTAAACGCTCTGGTAGTCATCGCCCAGATGGTTGGGGACGTCGCCACCGGGCGAGCCGGTGACAAAGCCAATGGTCCACACCCCCGCGCGTGGCCACTCGACAAGCACCGCGGTACGAAAGGCGTTACCGTTTTCGGAAAACAAGGTGTCTGATACCTGCTTCACGCCCGAGTAGATTGAGCGGACTACCGGGATGCGATGGAGTACGCCATCGCCCCAGCTCAGGAGGCGGCGACCAATGAAATTGCTAGCCACTGCGCCCACCACCAGCAAAATGACGAGCGCCAGCAACACGCCAAGACCAGGGATGTGGACGCCGATCAGCAGGTCGGGCTGCCAGTTCGCGGGCAGGATCAGGAGTGTCTGGTCGAGCGTGCCCAAGATCCACTGCAACACCCACACAGTGATCGCCAGGGGCAGTACCACCAGCAGGCCGGCGAAGAACCATTTGCGCAGGGCAGACATCATGGGCAGAAAACTCCGGGGGTCAGTGGCAGGCGCAGGAGGTACCGCAGCCGCCAGCGGCGGCAGGCGCGTCAGAGGATGCGGCGGCGGGGGCGCTTGACGCAGAAGAGTCGCCAGAGGAAGCGGCAGCGCCAGCGGCGGCGGCGCCACCGGCAGTTGCAGCTGCACCGGCAGTGCCGCCAGTCCCGGCGCTGGCGGGATCCGAAGGCTTGCCCGACCCACTCGAGCCGCCACGGAAATCGGTCACGTACCAGCCGGAGCCTTTGAGTTGGAAACCGGCGGCAGTGACTTGCTTAGAGAAGGCTTGCGCGTTGCAAGCCGGGCAGGTGACAAGGGGTGCGTCGGAGATCTTTTGCAGGACGTCCTTGGCATGGCCACAGGACCCGCATTTGTAGGCGTAAATGGGCATGGCAGGGGTTGAGGGTGCAAAACCCTCAATTATAGGCGGGGCTGCTCTGGCGAACCTGCGTCTCTGGCGCCGCAGGTGAGCGCGCGAAGTGCCCTCCCCCGTGCCAAGCCCGGCCAGACTCAGAGTCCGGCGAGCTTGTGGTGGGAGGCGTGGGCGTTGCGAATCGCCTGCGGGCCCAGCGACCCGACCAGCATCCCGGTCAGCGACGCCAGCAAGCCAGCGAGTTGTCCGGGGAAGACCTCGCCCGCGGGAGTGACCATGAACAGCAGCCAAGTCACCAACCCCAGGACGATGGCGAAGATGGCGCCCTGGGTGGTGGCCCGCTTCCAATACAGGCCGAAAACCAGCGGGATGAAGGCCCCCACCAGGGTCACCTGGTAGGCACCCGAGACCATCTCGTAGATCGAGGTGCCCTGCATGTAGATGGCATAGGTCAGGACGAATGTGCTGAAAACGAGCACGGTGATCCGCATGGTGCGCAGTTGCTGCTGGTCGCTGGTGTGCGGACGGAACTGGCGCCAGATGTTCTCAGTGAAGGTGACGCTGGGGGCCAGCAGTGTGGCGGAGGCGGTGGACTTGATGGCCGAAAGCAGCGCACCAAAAAACAGCACCTGCATGGCAAAGGGCATGTACTCGAGCACCAGGGTGGGCATGACCTTCTGCGGATCTTCCTTGAGCAGGTCTGCCGTCTTCTCGGGCATGACGATCAGGGCGCTCACCACAATGAACATCGGCACAAAAGCGAACAGGATGTAGAACACGCCCCCGATCACCGCACCCTTGCGGGCAGCACCCTCGCTATTGGCGGACATGACACGCTGGAACACGTCCTGCTGCGGGATGGAGCCGAACATGATGGTCACGGCGGCCGCAAGGAAGAAGGCGATGTCTTTGAAGGTAGGCTCGGGCCAGAACTTGAACAGGTCGCGGCTGGTGGCCAGGTCGATCACCTTGTCGGCGCCGCCCGCCATGTTGCCAGCAAAAATCGCGATCGCGGTCAGCCCCACCACCAGGATGATCATCTGGATGAAGTCAGTGAGGGCCACCGACCACATGCCGCCAAAGAGGGTGTAGGCCAAGATGGAGACCACGCCGATCACCATTCCCAGCGGGACGCTGATCGCCCCCGCCGACAGTACGTTGAACACCAAGCCCAGGGCGGTCACCTGGGCAGACACCCAACCGAGGTAGCTGACCATGATGATCACCGAGCAAACAACCTCGACCGTGCGGCCAAAACGCTCACGGTAATAGTCGCTGATGGTCAGCAGGGTCATCCGGTAGAGCTTGCCGGCGAAGAACAGGCCCACCAGGATCAGGCAGGTGCCGGCCCCGAACGGGTCCTCCACCACACCGCCGAGACCGTTCTCAATGAACTTGGCCGGTATCCCCAACACCGTCTCGGAGCCAAACCAGGTGGCGAAGGTGGTCGTCACCACCATGATCAGGGGGAGGTGGCGGCCGGCGATGGCGAAGTCAGCGGTGTTCTTGACTCGCTTGGCCGCGTACAGGCCAATTCCGATGGTGACCAAAAGGTAGATGATGACCAACGTGAGCAGCATCTGCAGGACTCCTTCTAGGGCGAGGCGGTAGGGTGGGGCAAACCGAGGCGGGCCGATTATGGTTCAGGTCATCCTGACCACGCATTCAGTACTGGGAAAAGTGCCCCAGTACCAGCATGGCCATCGCGCCCAAAGCAAAACCCAGGCCTGTGTAGACGACGGACTGCAGCAAGCGGTGCGTGCGTCGCTGCTCCTCGAGCAGTTGCTGCAGGTCACGTCGACTGATCCCCGGGGGCTGGCGCAGATAGTCGGTCAGCAGGCGCGGCAGGTCGGGCAGCAGCTTGGCGTACCGGGGTGCCTGGTCCTTGAGTTCGCGCCAGAAGCGGCCTGGCCCCACCTGGTCCAGCATCCAGCGCTCGAGGAAGGGCCGGGCGGTACTCCAGAGATCGAGGTCCGGGTCGAGCTCGCGGCCCAGGCCCTCGATGTTCAGGAGGGTCTTTTGCAGCAGCACCAACTGGGGCTGGATTTCAACGTTGAAGCGGCGCGAGGTCTGGAACAGGCGCATCAGCACCATGCCGAGGGAAATTTCCTTGAGCGGGCGGTCGAAATACGGCTCGCAGACCGAGCGGATGGCGGACTCGAGCTCGTCGACCCGGGTCTGCGGGGGCACCCAGCCCGACTCAATGTGCAACTCGGCAACCCGCTTGTAGTCCCGACGAAAGAAGGCGGTGAAGTTCTGCGCCAGGTACTCCTTGTCGAACTCGGTGAGCGTGCCGATGATGCCGAAGTCCAGCGAGATGTAGCGGCCAAAGGTCGCCGGCGCCAGGCTCACCTGGATGTTGCCCGGGTGCATGTCGGCGTGGAAGAAGCCGTCGCGAAACACCTGGGTGAAGAAGATGGTGACGCCGTCACGCGCCAGCGCCTTCATGTCGACACCGGCCTCGCGCAGGCGATCCACCTGGGAGATGGGCACGCCAAACATGCGCTCCATGACCATCACCTCGGGATGGCAAAAGTCCCAGAGCATTTCCGGCACCAGCACCAAGCCCAGGCCGTCCATATTGCGGCGTAATTGCGCGGCATTGGCCGCTTCCCGCACCAAGTCCAGCTCGTCGTGCAGGTACTTGTCGAACTCGGCCACCACCTCGCGGGGCTTCAGCCGCCGGCCGTCGGCCGAGAGGCGTTCAACCCAGGCCGCCATCGTCCGCATCAGTGCGAGGTCCTTGTCTATCACGGTGAGCATGCCGGGACGCAGCACCTTGACCGCAACCTCCCGCAGCTGCCCGTCGCGGGTGCGCAGGGTGGCGAAGTGCACCTGGGCGATGGAGGCGCTGGCCACCGGCTCTCGCTCGAAACTGCTGAAGACCTCGTCCACTCTGCGGCCGAAGGCGCGCTCGATGGTGGCTACCGCCACCTCGGGCGGGAACGGCGGTACCCGGTCTTGCAACAAGGCCAGCTCGTCGGCGATGTCTGGCGGCAGCAAGTCGCGCCGTGTGGAGAGCACCTGCCCGAACTTGACGAAGATGGGGCCCAGATGTTCGAGCGCCTCCCGCAGCCTTTGCCCGCGCGGGGCTTGGAGCCGGCGGCCCACAGCCAGCAGCCGGGTCAGCGCCCTCAGAACAGGGTGCCGGAGCTGGTCCATCGCGAGCTGGTCCAGCCCGAAGCGGACCACAACCCCGAGAATGAAAAGAACCCGCAGGGCCCGCCTCATCGCGGACCACCCGCGTCCGGAGTGCTGGCGCCGGGACCGACATCACCCGGGGAGCGGCTGCGAAGCGGAAAGCGCTCCGCAAGGGAGACGGCAAAGGCACGCAAGGCGGCCGCGGCCTGACGGCCCCCCTGCACCAAGGCATGCGCAGGGGCGTCCCCCAGCAGCCGTGCCAGGTCCTCCTCCAGATCCCAGCGCACATGGTCCACCAGCCAGTTGACCTCTGCGGCCAGCTGTACATCACCCGCAATTCGAACCGGGGGTTTGTCGCCGCGCAGGGCGACCTGGGCCAAGACCCAAGGCGAATCCTCGGCAATGGTCAGAGTCAGGTGGGCGGCTGCCCCCTCGGGAGCCTGCTCCAGCAGGCCGACAGCAGAGGCCTGTAGCCGCAGGCGCCACTCGCGCCATGACAGTTCGACCACACGCCCCCGCTGACGCGCAAGCCGCGCCATGGCCTCGGGCTCCTGCCCTAGCACATGGTTGAGAAGTAGCACCAGACGGTGCCGAACCTCACCCACCGCTGGCTGCAACAGGGGGGCAAGCACGGGAATGGCGCGCCCGGCGAGCGCGTCGATGATTTCGGAAGGGGACGGTGTGGCCATGGCCCCGATTATTCCCGCAGCCGCGGGCCCGACCGGCCGAAGCTGCCGCGCCCGCTTCAGCGAAGGATCACTGGAGCGCCTGAACGCCCGCCACCAGCCAACCGCTACGACCGTCCTTGGGCTTGGTCATGTTCCAAACTTCGCGGAAGGGGCTGGGGCCCGCCGAGGGCTCCTCGCGGATCAAGCCGGAGAACTCAACGCTGGCCATGTAGCCATCGCCCAGGTCCTCGATACCCAGGAGCTGCGCCTCGAGCATGACCACGTCCGTCTGGTTGGGGCCAGTGCCGCGCAAGGCATCGCGCTCGGCTAACTGGTTGCGGATTTCGCCGACCATGTCGTCGGTCATCATCACCCGCAGGGCGCCAACGTCGCCACGGTCCCAGGCTTGCTGGAGAAGGACGAAATTACGCTTGGCTGCATCCACAAATCCGTCGGCGTCGAAACCGGCCGGAATGCTCCAGTTGCCACCCGCGAGGCCAGAGCCGATCCGCAGTCCGCCTTGGGACGCAGTTTCTGGCGCGGGCGCCGCCGGCTCGAAATGGGTGTTGGTGCTTTCCCAGGGCCGGGCGGAGGCGTCGTTGCCAACCTTGGCCGGGTTGTACTGCGGAACGCTGGCGGCTGAATCTGGGTAGGCGGCGCCGGCACCGGCGTAGGCCATGCGCTGCGGAGAGCGCCGGCGCAGGAAGAACATCACAGCCATCGCTAGGACCAGGCCCACCAGGGCGAAGAGCAGGAACTGTCCGAACGCCTCGCCCATCCCGCGAGAGTGCGCCAGCCAGGCCAGGCCCAGACCGGCCGCGAGGCCCCCTAGCATGCCGGCCCACGGGCGGGAGGGAGTAGCCTGCGGCGCCGCGCCCGCCGGGCGTTGGGCGGCCGCTGTCTGGGGGGCGGCTGCGGGAGTACCAGGAGTGGCGCCAGGAGTGGCCGCCGGCGCAGCGTTGGCAGGGGCGGTGTTGGCAGGCGCAGCGGGGCGGGCCGCCTCGCGCTGGGTGACGTTGCCAGATTGGCGACCGACGGAGTTGCCACCGCCCATGCGGCGTGCAGCTTCGGCTTGCATGGAGGCCACCAGCAAGACGCCGGCGACAAGCGCAGTCCAGAACTTCATCTCACGACTTCCTTCAAAAGGCGCCCAGCTGTGGGCGAAAGGGTGCGAAACGCGCCCGCAGGCGCGACGCCCGCGGCACTCAACCCGACCTCGAGCATTGATCTGCAAATGCCCGACCCGGGATCAGACCCGAATTCCAACATGAAGCGCGACCACTCCGCCAGTGAGGTTGTGGTAATCCACATGACTAAAACCGCTTTCCTTCATCAGGGTCTTCAGGCTTTCCTGGTCGGGATGCATGCGGATCGATTCCGCCAGATAGCGGTAGCTCTCGGCGTCGCCCGCCACCAACTGGCCCAAGCGGGGCAGCACGTTGAAGGAATACCAGTCGTAGGCCTTGGCAAGGGGCTTGGCGATGCGGGAGAACTCCAGCACCAATAACTTGCCACCTGGGCGCAGCACACGGCGCATCTCGCGCAGGGCCACATCCTTGTGGGTCATGTTGCGCAGGCCAAAGGCGACGCAGACGCGGTCAAAGCTGGCATCCGGAAAGGGCAGCTTCTCGGCGTCGCCCACCAGGGTAGGCAGCACCAGCCCAGCGTCGACCAAACGGTCA
>JAURKV010000292.1 GCA_030831585.1 Ramlibacter sp.
CCTCTTCCGGCTCGGCGGGCGAGAGCCGCACGCGCACGTCGTACCAGCCGGCCTGACCGGTGATGGGGTCAGAGTTGCTGATACGCCGCTCACCCAGTGGCAACTCCTCCGAGATCAGGTGATTGAGCAGGAAGCCCTTGCGCGATTCGTCTGCACCCGGCGCCAGCTGCCAAGCACCGGAGGCCTTGCCGATGGCGTTCCAGGTCCAAACGGTGCCGGGCTCCACCGCGTCGCTGAAGCGCACCATGCAACGCACCTTGCCCCAGCTGCTCTCCACCCAAGCCCAGCCCCCGTCGGCGATACCTGCCGCCTGCGCAGTGCTGGAATTCACATGCAGGTAGTTGTGGCTGTGAATCTGGCGCAGCCAGGCGTTCTGCGAATCCCAGGAGTGGTACATCGCCATGGGCCGCTGGGTAATCGCGCTGAGCGGGAAGCGCTCCCCGTCAATGGCGGCGTTCTCGAGCGGCGGGTACCAAAAGGGCAACGGGTCGAAGTAGGTCGCCACCCGCGCCCTCAGCGCGTCCGGCGGCTGGCGTCCCTGGGTCTTGCCCTGCGCCGCCAGCCGGAACGACTGCAGCGTGTCCGAGTAGATGGCGAGCTGGACCGGATCGTTTTTTTGGCGCCAGCCCTTTTCCTTGGCGAAATCAAGGTATGGCTGGTTCCAATTGCGCATGTACTGCTGGTCTTCGGGCATGTGCCACTGAAAGACGCAGTTGTTCTTGGCGTACATCTCCCACTGATTTGGGTTCGGCTCACCGCGCAGGTGCTCGGTGCCGTCCTTGCCGCGCCAGCCCATGAGAAAGCCCACGCCCGGCTGGGCCTGGAAGTTGACAACGAAGTCCGGGTAGTCCTTGAACTTGCGGCTGCCATCCTCCTGGGTGAAGGCAGGGAACTTGAGGCGCGATGCCAGTTCTACCAGCACCTCCTGGAAGGGCCTGCACTCTCCCGTGGGCGGGAGCACCGGCACACGCACCGAGTCGACTGGGCCGTCAAACTCGGAGATCGGCCGGTCGAGCATGCTCATGACATCGTGCCGCTCCAGGTAGGTGGTGTCGGGCAGCACTAGGTCGGCGTAGGCCACCATCTCGCTCTGGAAGGCGTCGCACACCACCAGAAAGGGGATGCGGTAGCTGCCATCCTCGTTCTTGGCATTGAGCTTTTCACGGACCTCCATGGTGTTCATCGTGGAATTCCACGCCATGTTGGCCATGAAGATCATCAAGGTGTCGACGGTGTAGGGGTCACCCCGCACCGCGTTAGTGATGACGTTGTGCATCATCCCGTGCGCCGACAGCGGGTGCTCCCACGAGAAAGCGTGGTCGATCCGCAGGGGAGTGCCGTCTTCGTAGACCGCCAGCTCCTCGGGGCTGGCTGGGAAGCCCAGCGGGGCCGCACTCAGCGGCGTGTTGGGCTTGACCATCGCCGGGTCGTTGAAAGCGCGGTAGTTGGGCACGATGTGCCGCGGATAGGGCGCCTTGTGCCGGAACCCGCCTGGGGCGTCTATGGTGCCCAGAACGCTCATCATCACCGCCAGCGCGCGCACCGTCTGAAAGCCGTTGGAGTGCGCCGCCAGGCCCCGCATGGCGTGAAAGGCAACCGGCCGACCCTGCGTGGTCTCGTGCCGCTTGCCCCAAGAATCCGTCCAGGCAATCGGCAGCTCAAAGGCCTGGTGCAAGGCGGTCTCGCCCAGCTCCCGGGCGAGCCGACGAATACGGTCCGCAGGGATGCCGGTGATGGCCGAGGCCCACTCCGGCGTGGTCGTCGCCACTCTTTCCCTCAGCAGCTGAAACGCCGGCGCCACCCGGGTGCCGTCGGCCAGCTGGTAGTGCCCCTCCAGGGCCAGCTCACGGCCCTCCTCGTTCCCCTCGGGGTAGGCACGTACGACCGATTGGCTCCGGGTGTCCCAGGCCAGCTTGTTGTGCGGGTTGCGGCCGTCACCGGGTGGGCCGTTGTCCGGGTCAAAGGCGAACAGCCCCTCGCGCTCGCCTTCGTCCAGAACCACCAGCTGCGGGCCGTTGGTGAACCGCTGCAGGAAGGGTCGGTCGATCAGGTCGGCTGCGATCAGCTCGTGCAGCAGCGCCATGAACAGGGCGCCGTCGGTACCGGGCCGGATCGGAATCCATTCGTCGGCAATGGCCGAATAGCCGGTGCGCACCGGGTTGATCGAGATGAAGCGGCCCCCTTCGCGCTTGAACTTGCCCAGCGCCATCTTCATGGGGTTGCTGTGGTGGTCTTCCGCGGTTCCGATCATCACGAACAGCTTGGCGCGCTCAAGATCCGGCCCGCCAAACTCCCAGAAGCTGCCGCCCACCGAATAAATCATTCCGGCGGCCATGTTCACCGAACAAAAGCCGCCATGCGCCGCGTAATTGGGGGTGCCAAACTGGCGCGCGAACAGGCCGGTGAGGGCCTGCATCTGGTCGCGGCCGGTGAACAGCGCAAACTTCTTGGGATCGGTCGCCCGGATCTTGCCAAGCCGCTCGGTGAGGATCTCGAGGGCACGCTCCCAGGGGATGGGTTCAAACTCTCCGGCCCCCCGGTCTGCGCCGGGCTTGCGCAGGAGCGGCTGGGTGAGCCGCGCCGGGGAGTATTGCTTCATGATCCCCGAGCTGCCCTTGGCGCAGATCACGCCCTTGTTCAGCGGGTGCTCGGGATTGCCGTCGATGTAGCGAACCTCGCCTTCACGCAGGTGCACCCGAATACCGCAGCGGCAGGCGCACATGTAACAGGTGGTCGTCTTGACCTCGGTCCCCTGCACGCTGCTGCGCTCAGGGTCGTGGAGCGGATCGCGGGAAAACAACTCAGCCATATGCCGATGTTCGCCGCTGCATCAATCGACTCGGCCGATAATTTTTATCACACTGACTCGAAAAATCGATCAGCGCAGGTCGGCCGAATCGAGGCAGTCGTCAAGGAAGCTCTGCGCGCCAGCGCCCAGCTTTCTGTTGCGATGCAGCACGATGGAGAGGGCCCGTTTCATCTCCGGCAAGGCGGTGGGAAGTTCCACCAGCCACCCCTGCTCAATCGCCTCGTGAACCGCCAGGCGTGACAGGCAGCCCAGCCCGATGCCCGCCGCCACCGCGCGCTTGACCGCCTCGTTGCTGCCTAATTCAAGCTCCACCTGCATCTCCGGCAGGTGGGGAAGCAGCCACCGGTCGGTGGCCTCTCGCGTCCCGGAGCCCGGCTCGCGCAGCACCCAGGAAGCCTTGGCCAGCTGCCGGGGGCTGAGCTTTCTCCGGAACACCGGATGGCCCTTCGCGGCGAAGATGACCATCTGGTCACTGCGCCAATGCCGCACCTTGAGCCCGGGGTGGGTGAGCGAGCCTTCAATGAAGCCGACATCCGCCGAGAAAGACGCCACTGCGTCCACCACGTCGTGGGTGTTGACGATCTGAATCAGCACATGGCTGCCGGGGTGTTTGGCTTTCCACTGGGCAATGAGCTGGGGCAGAAGGTACTCGCCCACGGTATAGCTCGATGCCAGCCGCAGGGGGGTGGCGTGAGGCGCGCTGAACAGGGCCTCCGTCTGGGCCGCCTCCTCCAGCACGCTGACCGCCCGCGGCAGCAGGGCACGGCCGTTTTCATTGATGATCAATTTGCGCCCGACCCGGTCAAAGAGCCGAACCCCCAGCGCGGCCTCCAGCTCGCCTAGCGCGTTGCTAGCTGCCGATTGGGACCGGGAGATTTCGTCTGCGGCGGCGCGGGTGCTCCCGCCGCGCGCGACTGCGGCAAAGACCTCCAGCTGGCTGAGCGTGAGCTTGAGCCGTCGATCGATTTTTTGATTCACCACATGTCCCAGGGTTGGCGCGATTATCGGGGAACCGGCTGGACAACTCGCGCGCTTGCCACCTGCGTAAGATCGGGCCATGACCCTCTCAGCGCCAGCCCCCAAAAGTTTCGACACGCTGGCCCTCTCCGCCGCCGCCCAAGAGAACCTGCGCCGGCTCGGCTACCTCGAGATGACCGCCATCCAGGCGGCCAGCCTGCCCGCCGCCCTGCAGGGCCGCGACCTGATCGCCCAGGCCAAAACCGGCAGCGGCAAGACCGCCGCGTTCGCGCTGGCCTTGCTGGCCCGGCTCGAGGCGCGCCGCTTCGCGGTGCAGGCGCTGGTGCTGTGCCCCACCCGCGAGCTGGCCGACCAGGTCACCACCGAGATCCGCCGTCTGGCCCGGGCCGACGACAACATCAAGGTGGTCACGCTCACCGGCGGCGTGCCGCTGCGCGGACAGACCAACAGCCTGGCCCACGGCGCGCATGTCGTGGTTGGTACCCCCGGACGGGTGATTGACCACCTGGAGCGCGAGCACCTGAACCTCGACGCGCTGGCAACCCTGGTGCTCGACGAGGCCGACCGCATGCTGGACATCGGCTTTCTGCCCGACCTGCAGCGC
>JAURKV010000293.1 GCA_030831585.1 Ramlibacter sp.
CACCGGCGCAGATGACGCCAGGGCGGACGCCCAGCGCGGCGGAAGTGACGGTGCCGGGGCGGGATTCCTGCTCGATCGCAGCAAACCCTCCGTCATCAGTGAGGGCTTCACCCTCCAGGGTGATATCTCCGCCAAGGGCGTGCTGCATGTCGAAGGCTTCATCAAGGGGACGGTGAGCACCGACGTGGTCAACATCGGCCCGCGGGGCGCCATCGAAGGCCAGGTGACGAGCAAGTCGCTGCATGTCAAGGGCGCCTTCGTCGGCACCGCGGTCTGCGACGAACTGTTCATCGCCAGCAAGGCTCGCGTCGTCGGCCGAATCACCTACCGGACAGTGGCCATCCAGCGCGGTGCGCTGATCGAAGGCGAGCTGGTCCACGCTGCCTGAAGGGCGGCCACCTTGCCCCGCAAGAATCGATGCAGCCGGACCAGACCTGGACCTCCGGCGACGCCAAGCTGCTTCGTGAGCTGCGCCAGGCCGCAGGATTAGACCGCGCAGCGCTTGCTCGGCGCTGCGCACTGTCGATTGGCCAGCTCAGTGAACTGGAAGAAGGCGGCAGCAAACAGTTCTACTCCGAACGCATCAAGGCCCATACCGGCCATGCCGTGCTGGCGCGGTTGGGGCATACACCCGCCGCCCTTGCACCTGCCGCGGCATCTACCCCTGCCGCTGCATCTACCCCAGCCACGGCATCCGCTCCAGCCGCTGCACCGGCTCCCATCTCGACGCATGCGCCAGCCCCCGCTGCTGAACGGGCTCCGGTGCTCGTCACCAACCCCCAGCGCCTTGGCCAGACGGACCGCACGGCCACGCCGGCGGTCAGCGCGCAAGGGGCTCAGCCCCAGGCCACTCCGCACCTGCCTACGCCCATCGCTGAGGCCAAGGCGCCGACCACCACCCGAACCGAACCTCTGGACGCGCCCTCTCCTGGCGGACCACCGCCCGCACAGGTTGCCACCACTCGGGGCCGCTTCTGGGTCGGCGTCCTGGTGGTAGGTGTTGCAGTCGTGGGTTTCCTTGCCTGGCTGAACCGGCCGCAGTCTCCCGCGCCGGTGGCCCTGCCCGCTGCCGCGCCCGAAGCGATGGCCGAGACCCGCCAGGTCCCCTCGACACCGAGTTCAGCGCCCGCTGCGGCGAATGTTTCAGTGGTGGCCGCAGCAGACGCACCGGCCGCCGCGGCGTTGCCGGGCAAGGCAGAACTGAAGTGCCCGAGCGCACAGGGTGAACCTGCCGTCTTCACCCCGGATCGGGCCCTGCGAGATGCGGGCTACATCTACATAGAGGCTGTGCATGCCACTCTGGTCTGCGTCACCGACGCCCTGCAAAAGAGGTCGGAGCTCATCCTCAATGAAGGCGAGCGCATCAGCTCCAGCGGAACACCGCCCTTCACCCTGCAAGCCGCCCGGTGGGCCGACATACGCCTGTTCTACCAGGGTGTGCGGGTCCCACTCGAAGACCCGGCCTTGAGCGCCGGGACCTTGGTGCTCCAGGCGCGTTGAGTGCGACCCCACAGAAAAGCGCCGCTTGGCGCTTTTTTATTTTCGAAGGATCGCACTTGTTATCGGCGTACCGCGAAGTCCCCTCTACGCGCCGATGGGCAGCGCGGTTTTGTACCGCACTTGCTTGAGGGCAAAACTGGAGCGAATTTTCTCCACCTGGGCGATAGGTGAGAGCTGCTCCAAGATGAAGACCTCGAGTGCGGGCATGTCGGCAACAGCGACGCGAATGAGGTAATCAGACTCACCCGTCATGAGGTAGCACTCCATCACCTCCTCGCGCATGCAAATTCGGTCCTCGAAAGCCTGCAAGGCCTTGCGGCTTTGCTGTTTGAGGCTGATCGAAATGAACACGTTCAGGTGCAGGCCCAGCTGCTGCGGGTCAAGCAAGGCCACATAGCTGCGAATCAGCCCCCGCGCCTCCAGCGCACGTACGCGCGCAAGACAGGGGGAAGGCGAGAGATGCACCTTGCGAGCCAGCTCCACATTCGAAATGCTGGAGTCCGCCTGCAAGGCATTGAGAATCTTGCGATCCGTGCTGTCTAAGTTCATCATGCTTTTATTCAATCATTTTGCAGAACAACGTGCCACAAAGAGGCCTATTAGTCTGCAATTTAAGCTGCAAATACCGGCGTTTGAATTCTACAGTTGGGCTCACTCCCCCGCCCTTCTCAGTGAGTTTCTATGCCCTCTTCGATTGGCCCGAACGAAAGCGTCACCCGCCTCGACAGCGACCCCGCAGAGACCCAGGAGTGGCGTGAGGCGCTGCTCTCGCTGCATGCGGCCGCCGGCCCAGAGCGCACGCGCGAGATGTTGAACATGCTCAGCGACATGGGGCGCGACCCCTCCATTGCCTGGAAGCCCTCGCTCAAGACACCCTACGTCAACACCATCGCTGTCGACCAGCAGCCAGCCTTTCCAGGCGATCTGGCGCTTGAGGAGCGGCTGGCGTCGCTGATGCGCTGGAATGCCCTGGCCATGGTCGTTCGTGCCAACGAAGCCTATGGGGAGTTGGGCGGCCACATTGCCAGTTATGCAAGCGCGGCCGATTTGTTTGAGGTGGGCTTCAATCATTTCTTTCGAGCCCGCGGCGACCACCAGGGCGAGCCGCATCTGGGCGATCTGGTCTTCTTTCAGCCGCACAGCGCACCAGGTGTGTACGCACGCGCCTACCTGGAAGGGCGGCTCACTGAAGCGGACTTGATGCTGTATCGCCAAGAGCTCACCCCCCCAGAATCGCCGGCGGGCGACAGCGCCCGTGGCCTGTGCAGTTACCCTCATCCCTACTTGATGCCCGACTTCTGGCAGTTCCCGACCGGGTCCATGGGCATCGGTCCGATCAGCTCGATCTACCACGCCCGCTTCATGCGCTACCTCACGGACAGGCACTTGTTGGACTGCTCCGACCGCAAAGTCTGGGGCGTCTTCGGAGACGGCGAGATGGACGAGCCCGAGAGCATGAGCGCCCTCACCCTGGCGGCTCGCGAAGGCTTGGACAATTTGGTGTGGGTGGTGAACTGCAACTTGCAGCGTCTGGACGGCCCGGTCCGCGGCAATGGACGCATCATCGACGAGCTGGAGGAGCTCTTCGCCGGCGCCGGCTGGAACGTGATCAAGCTGGTGTGGGGCAGCGACTGGGACGGCCTCTTTGCGCGTGACAGCAGCGGTGCGTTGAAAAAGGCTTTTGCAAACACCGTAGACGGGCAAATGCAGACCTTTGCCGCCAAAGATGGCCGGTTCAACCGCGAGACATTCTTTGGTCAGAACGCGGAGTTGGCGGCCTTGGCAGAAGGCATGACCGACGAGCAAATTGACCGACTCAAACGGGGCGGTCATGACCTCGTGAAAATCCACGCGGCCTACGCGGCGGCCCTCAAGCACCCGGGCAAACCCACCGTCATCCTGGCCCATACCAAGAAGGGCTACGGAATGGGCAGCGCGGGCCAAGGCAAGATGACCACGCACAGCCACAAGAAGTTCGATGAAACCGACCTGATCGCCTTCCGCAATCGGTTTCAGTTGCCGCTGACCGATGCCCAGGTGACTGCGCTCGACTTCTACCGACCGCCAGCCGACAGCGCCGAGATGGTCTACATGCACGCCAAGCGCAAGCACCTGGGCGGCTTCTTGCCCCAGCGCCTGACCCAGTGCGACCAGGTGCCGGTACCGGCGCTGGCCTCCTATGGCCAGTTTGCAGTTGAGGCCGAGGGCAAAGAGATGAGTACCACCATGGCCTTTGTGCGCATGCTGGGTAATTTGCTCAAAGACAAAACGCTGGGGCCGCGCATTGTTCCCATCGTGGCCGACGAGGCGCGCACCTTTGGCATGGCCAATCTGTTCAAGCAGGTCGGCATTTACTCCAGCGTCGGCCAGCGTTATGCGCCAGAAGACATTGGCTCCGTCCTGAGCTACCGGGAGGCCAAGGACGGACAGATTCTGGAAGAGGGCATCTCAGAGGCGGGCGCACTGGCCAGCTGGACGGCTGCCAGCACCAGCTACAGCGTGCACGGCATGGCCATGCTGCCCTTCTACATCTACTACTCCATGTTTGGCTTCCAGCGCGTGGGTGACCAGATCTGGGCCGCGGCAGACCAGCGCGCCCGCGGCTTTCTCATTGGCGCCACCTCCGGGCGTACGACTCTGGGCGGTGAGGGTTTGCAGCACCAGGACGGCACCAGCCACGTGGTCGCCGCCACCATTCCCAATTGCAAGGCCTATGACCCGGCGTTTGCCGGCGAGCTCGCGGTGATCGTGGACCGGGGCATGCGCGAGATGATGGAGGAGCAGCAAGACGTTTTCTACTACATCACCGCCATGAACGAAAACTACGCCCAACCCAGCCTGCCGGATTCGGCGGTGGAAGGCGTGATCAAAGGCGGCTACCGCTTGGCACGCTACGCCGCCGTGCCAGGCCCTGAAGGCCGCGCAGGTGGTGCAGGAGGCGCTGATGAAGTCACACTCATGGGGTCGGGCGCCATCCTGACCGAGGTGATCAAGGCCGCAGAGATGCTGGCCACCGAAGGCATTTCTTCTACGGTGTTCAGCGTGACCAGTTGGAGTGAGCTGGCCCGCGAAGGCCAGCGCTGCATTGATTCGCTGGCAGGTTCAGAAGAGACGACGCCATATGTCGCCCGGATGCTGGAAGAAAGTGGGGGCCCCATTGTTGCGGCCACGGACTATGTGCGGGCGGTGCCGGAGTCGGTGAGAGCCTATTTGCCGCCAGGCCGTCACTACACCAGCCTGGGCACGGACGGCTTTGGCCGCAGCGACACCCGCGCCGCGCTGCGCGCTTTCTTCGGCGTCAACGCACAGAGCATCGCCGCCGCTGCACGCAAGCGTTTGCGTGGGGCGAAGGCCTGAGCCTGAGAGGGCCTGATCGGTCTGCGGCCTTAGCGTGCCGAAAAAAGACTGTCCCGAGTGGCCCCGAGCGGTCAGTACCGGTCCGCGTTAAACGCTGCGCCTAGAATACAACGGCTACGGAGGCGTGGCAGAGTGGTCGATTGCACCGGTCTTGAAAACCGGCAACGGGAAACCGTTCGTGAGTTCGAATCTCACCGCCTCCGCCAGACAGATCCAGGGCGACTGAACTTATGACCCCCTCCCTACCCCACTGGCCAGACCTGCCGGGCCTGATCTTTTGGGATGCACACCAAGTCGCCCATTGCCTGCGCGGTTCCATGGAGCATGTCCTGATGGACGTGAGGGAGGAAGGCGTCTTTGCCCAGGGCCATTTGTTTTATGCGGCGTCGCTACCTTTGTCGCGGCTGGAGCTGAGGCTGCCACAGTGTGTCCCGCGGCGAGATACCGCGATCGTGCTGCTGGCCGACGACTTCTCGAGCATTGAACGAGCGCTAGCCATCCTGCAGCAGGGCGGCTACAGGCAGGTCTGCGCGCTGCGGGGAGGTAACCAGGCTTGGCTTGAAGCGGGCTATCGCCTGTTTTCGGGCATCTACGTTCCAAGCAAGGCTTTTGGAGAGGTGGTCGAACACCAAGCCCAGACGCCACATATGCCGGTGGGTGAGGCGAAAACGCACTTGGCTAATTCCGGGCGGCACATTTTTGTCGATTGCCGGCCCGAATCGGAGTACCAGGATTTCACCTTCGAGGGCGCCCTGAACTGCCCGGGGGCAGAACTTGTGCTGCGCCTGCCCCCACAGGACCAGACGCGCACAGTGGTGGTCAATTGCGCGGGGCGTACGCGTAGCATCATTGGTGCCCAGTCCCTGATCAATGCAGGGTATCCCCAGCCGGTGTATGCGCTCGAAAACGGCACCATGGCCTGGCATCTGGAGGGCGGGGCCTTGCAACCGGGACGGTTACCCGTATTGCCCATGCCGTCAGCAGCCGAGATCGAGGAAGCGTCGAAGAGGGCCTGCGCATTGGCCGAGGCACTGCAGGTACGCTGGATCAACGCCACCCAACTGCAGGCCATGAGAGAGCAACAAGACCGTACAACCTATTGCTTTGACGTTCGGCTGCCCAGCGTCTCCGCGCAAAGCCCCTTCCCAGGGTGGGTATCGGCCCCGGGCGGGCAGTTGGTACAAAGCACTGATCTTTATGCCCCCGTGCGCCGTGCACGCGTGGTCCTGCGCGACACCGAGAGGGTGCAAGCGCCCATGACTGCTCATTGGCTGGCGCAAATGGGATGGGAGGTTTATTGCTTCCAGCCAGAGGGTGCGTCGGATTCATCGCTGCCAACGCCTGAACCTGCGCGCTGGCCCGTGTCGCCAGCAGCTCGCGCACTGGATTTGACGGCTTATCTGGAACTCGCAGCCCAGCACCCGGTGACACTGATCGACTGCGATGACAGCCGCGCCTATCGCCGGGGACACCCGCATCAAGCCTATTGGCTCACGCGCTCACGCATCCCCGAATGGGCAAAAACAGCCGACGCCAAGCGCTGGTATGTTTTCACCTCCTCGGACGGCCGATTGGCGTCCTGGGCGGCAGCGGACGCTCAAGCGGCAGGCCTTGCGGCTGCCTACTTGCAGGAGGGCAGCCAGGCTGCGGCCGAAGTGCTGGGGACCGAATCGCAACTGAGACTGCTATGCCCCACCGATGATGCTTGGTACAGTCCTTACCAGCTGGACTCGGGTGTCTCCGAGGCCATGCGGCAGTACATCGAGTGGGAAACCGATTTGCTGGCCCAACTCGATCAGGAGCCCGGAGTCCAGTTCCAGATTTACCAACGCGACACAGCATGACTCGTCCCATGGACGCCGCGCCGCTCAAAAGACAACGCATCCCGCATGCCGGGACCGAACACGTAGAGACCCGTCTGCTGCATGCGGGCGCCCCTCAGGGCGCGCTGGCGGGTACCGTTGCGCCACCCACCTACCATTTTTCAACCGTCATATATCCGAGTGTGGCAGCCTATGAGGCGGCTCATCACGATCGATTCGGGCGGCTCATTTACGGGCGAGTGGGCTCACCCACCTTGTGGGCTCTCGAAGACGCACTGTGCGAACTTGAGGGGGCTCACGATGCGGTATTGGTGCCGTCCGGCCTCGCCGCCATCCACCTGGCGCTGTCCAGCTCCTTGTCGGCCGGAGACCATGTGCTGGTGACCGATGCGGTGTACCCCCCTGTCAAGCAGTTGTGTCGTAACGTGCTGGCCAGGTGGGGCATTGAGGTGGAGTTTTACGATCCACTCGACATGAGCGCACTGGCCTCGCGATTCAAGCCGCACACGCGTGCGGTCTATGCCGAGTCGCCAGCGTCGCATACGCTTGAAATCCAAGACCTGCCCGCCTTGTGCGCCTTGGCGCATGCTCGCGGGGCGCGAGTGATCGTGGACAACACCTGGGCCACACCGCTTTTTCAAAAGCCCCTCGCTCTGGGGGCAGACATGGTGGTGCATGCGGGCACCAAGTACTTGGTGGGACATTCGGACGCCATGATGGGCGTGGTACTGAGTCGCGCCGATATGGCGTCGCAGGTGCGCAGTTTCTGGTCAGACACCGGCAGCTGCATGGGCCCCGATGACGCGGCCCTGGCATTGCGGGGCCTGCGGACCCTCGATGTTCGCCTGCAACGACACCAGGCCAACGCCCTGCGCGTGAGCCAATGGCTCGAGCAACGTGCGGAGGTGGCCCGCGTCTTTTATCCTGCACTGGCTTCACATCCCCAGCACGCCCTCTGGCAGCGCGATTTCAGCGGCGCCACCGGACTACTTACTTTTGTGCCAAAGCCGAGCAGCAAAACGAAGGTGGATGCTTTTGCAGACGCGCTCCAACTGTTCGGCATTGGGGCGAGCTGGGGCGGCTTTGAGAGCCTGGTGCTCACCGCACTGCCCCAGCGCAGTGCAGCACCATTGCCCTGGCCAGCAGGCCAGTACGCAGTGCGTCTACACGTTGGCCTCGAGCATATCGATGATTTACTCCAAGATCTCGACCAGGCGTTTGAAGCTTGGCGGTGCGCCTGAAACTCTACTGCAGCACAGGCCGAAGGAAAGACCATGAGCTCGTTCATCTTGCATAACCCGGCGAACATCCTAGAGCCGCAAGGCCCCTACTCGCACGGGCTGGAGGTGCCGCCTAATTCGCGACTGCTGTTCATCTCCGGGCAAACCGCGGGGCGTCCTGACGGCAGCATCCCCGATACGATCGAGGAGCAAAGTCTGGTCGTGTGGACACGGATCATGCATGTCCTGACGTCTGCGCGTATGGGCATGGCCGACGTGGTCAAGATCAGCAGCTACCTGCGTCACCGCGAGCATGCGGCCGCCTACGCCAAGGTACGGGCGCAATTTTTGGGAACGCACCGTCCCGCAGCGTTGGGCCTGGTTGTCAGCGAGATGTTTCGCAAGGAGTACCTGGTGGAAGTTGAAGTGATTGCCGCCCAGGCGGTCTGACACCTTAAAAAGCAGGAGATCGATATGACCACTAACCGCCGTATTTTCCTGGCTGGCTCGCTCGCAGCGTGGGGGGCGCGCACCTTGCATGCGCAAGAGGCCTACCCCTCGCGTCCGATCCGTCTGGTTGTTCCCTTTGCCCCAGGTGGTTCGGCTGACGCCATGGGGAGGCTGATTTCCGAGCGGTTCAGCGCTGGCCTAGGGCAGCCCGTGGTGGTCGATATCAAAACTGGTGCGGGGGGGGTGATCGGCTCCGACATCGTGGCCCGGGCGGCACCCGATGGCTACACCTTGCTCTTGGGTATTGCAGCCACGCACGCTATCCAGACCGCCCTCGGTCAAAAACTGCCTTACGACGTCGTGAAAGACTTCACCCCCATTGGTCAGATCAGCACGGGTGTGATCGCCATCTCGGTGCCGGCCTCCATGCCAGTGAACAACCTGAAAAGCTTCATCGACTATGCCAAGGCCCATCCCGGCAAGGTGAGCTACGGCACCGGTGGTCACGCCTCAGGCGGACATCTGGTGGGCGAGGGCCTGAGCGCATTGGCCAATATCCAGATGACGCATGTCCCCTACAAGGGTGGTGCGCCAGCATTCAACGACCTCGTAGGCGGGCAATTGCAGGCTGTGATGACCGACACCACCACCACAGGATCGTTCAACCGACTTGGAAAGATACGGGTGATCGCAGTCGCTGGCCCGCGGCGCAGCCCTGCGTTTCCCGACGTACCCACCACCACGGAGCAAGGCGTGCCTTTTGAACCAGGCAGCTGGTTTGCGTTGTTTGCACCGGCGGGAACGCCTGCGACAGTGGTCAAGCAGCTCAATACCGAGCTCAACAAAATGCTGACCAACAAAGATGTTCAAGACCGAATGCAGGTCATGGGCATCATCCCCACCCCCGGAGAGCCGGAGGCTTTTCGCAGGACCCAACAGCGAGATATCGAGGTCTGGACTCGCGTGGTGAAGACAGCCGGCATCAAGGTTGATCCATGACCCCCGAGCAGGCCAGCGCACGCCGTGAACGTAGCGATCGAGTCCATGCTCTGATCACCGCCTTGCGCGCCCTGCGCCAGCAACACCCGACCGATGCCCCTGAGTTCCAGCGGGAGGTCAGCCGTCACCTGAGCGCGCTGGCCGCTTACTCATCTCTGTGGAGGCTGGAAGATTTTCCGATTCCGGACGGCCAGCGCTGGGGGGTTTACCAACTGCATGAAGAAGCAGACGGTAGCCTGGGGCTGTACGCCTCGGCGGCACGCGCGGGACACGCACAGCCCCCTCACAACCACACGACCTGGGCGTGTATCGCAGGGGTCAGCGGGATAGAACGCAACCGCTTTTACCAACGCGAGGAGGCTGGCCACAGACCGGGGCCTGCGCGCTTGATCCGGTCAGGTACCCAAGACATCGGCGCAGGCGGAACCTGCTTTCTTCTGGCCGATGACATCCACGACATTGAGGTAATGCCCCCTGGCGATGCAATGCACTTGCACCTGTACGGACAGGGGCTGCCGCATTTGCATCAGCGCTTGCGCTTTGACCTGGCGCTCGAGCGCTGCGAGTACTTTCCCGCTTTCACAGGCATACCCGTTTTTGACCTCACCCCATGACACCTACCCACGACGGATTTGTACAAACATCCCAGCTGCGTCTTCACTACGAGCAGTGGCGCTCCGACGGACCCACCGTGGTGTGCCTGCATGGGACGTCCTTGAACGGAAAGGTATGGTCCTGGCTGGCAGATAGCCTGCACCCGCAGTTCAACCTGATTGGCCTGGATCAACGCGGGCATGGTGATTCAGGGGTGGCGCCTTTGGGCCAGTACACCGTGGACCATTACTGCGCGGATCTGGTCGAGTTCATGGACGCCATGGCCTGGCCGCAGGTGAGCTTTGTGGGCTCGTCACTGGGGACGCGTGTGGCTTTGCAATATGCGTCGCTGCATCCGGATCGGGTGCGCAGTCTGGTGTTTCTGGACCTGAGTTTCGAGATGCCCAAGCATGCATCGGACGAAATGATTCATGTGCATCGAACCCGGCCCCGAACTTTTGCCGATATGGACGAGGCCATGGCGTTTTCAAGGACGATGCCGCAGCGTTTGAGGTTCACCGAAGATACTCATCGGCTGACCTTGCAAGGCGATCTGCGTCTCAACGCGCAGGGCCGGCTTGAGTGGCGCTACGACCGAGACGCCGCCATCGAAACATTGGCTGTTGCCGCGCGCGACATGTGGGAGCATGTGCGGCGCGTCAAGTGCCCGACCGCAGTGCTGCGGGGTGAGTTATCCAATGTACTGACCCCCGAAACATCGGCGCGCCTGAACCGGGAGTTTCAAAACGGTCAGGTGCTCACCATACCGGGCGCTGGTCATTCGATTTGGGGCGACAACCCCGGGGCAACGCAGCGGGCCATCGGGACTTTCTTGCAAACCACCAATTTCGAACAAACGCAGGCGGCTATCTCACCAAAGGGGTAAACCACCGCCTGTCCGACTTGACCCTGGTCACGCTCTCACCGCACAAGCGGGGCACTTTCCGTAAAGCGTGATCTCATGATCCTCCAGCAGGTAGCCCTTGGGCATCAACTTGCTCAAGTCCCCGGGACACGCATCAATATCCGTGACTTGCTCGCAACTGCTGCAATGGAAATGATGGTGGTGGTGCCTATGAATCTCATAACGATCTGTTTCACCCGGAAGGCAAACCACATCAACCACACCGTCAGCGATCAGGCCCTTGATATTTCTGTAAATCGTGGCGAGGCTGAGGTTGGGCACTGACTTGTGCGCCTCTGCCAGCAACTCCTGGGGCAAAAGCGGTCGCGCCAATTTCTTCAAAGCGCTTTCGATGGCGGCGCGCTGCTTGGTCGATCTTTCCATGGGCGAAGGCTACACCAAATACAGCCTCTTGCTAATGCGAATTCGTTTGCAATAGAATCCGGCCATCCCTCCGTCCCTCCGCCCCCATCACTCAGGCACAACATGTCCCACAGCAACTTCTACCTCCTGTCTGGCATCGCGGTCACTTTGTTGTCCGCCATGGCCTCGAGCCATGCACAGACCCCGGCCGGTAACGCCAACTGGCAAGCAGGCGTCGTGCTCGATGGCGCTGTGACTTCAAAGGGGCTGGAGCTGGGCGCCCGAGACAAGGGGCTGGGGCTAGGGCACAGTGACCTGATGGTGCGCGGCGCCTTCAACGAGCATTTCAGTGGCGAGGCCATCTTGGGCTTCCACACCCAAGACAAGAAGCTTGAGCAGCATGTCGAGAACGCCTGGGTGCAGACCCGATCGCTCCCGCATGGCCTGCAGGTGCGGGCAGGACGCTTCGCCTCTCAAATCGGCTATCTCAACGAGCTGCACCCTCACGCGGACGACTTCACCGAGCGGCCCCTGCTGTATCGGGGCTTGCTCGGCGGGCATTGGTATGACGATGGCGTCCGCTTGAACTGGACAGCGCCGACGCCCTTTTATCTGCGATTCGGTGCTGAAGTTTTCAGCGGCAAAAAATTGGTCCGCGAGGCCACCCCCGATTCCACGTCACTCGTCAGCACCTTGAACATGAAGATGGGCAATGACATCGGCCCATCCAGCAGTTGGCAATGGGGTCTGTCACATGTCCAAAATAAGCGCGAAGCAGAGGTAGAGGTTCATGATCCGTCGGCCGAAGCCCACAGCCATTCGGCGAGCTTCAGTGGCAAGCGAATGTGGATCAGCGACCTGGTGTGGAAATGGGCGCCCGAGGGCAACAACAGAAATCAGCAGGTGCGCCTGAACTGGGAGTACGCGCAAGTCAGTGGAATCAATCGCTATGCCGATAGCACCATGCGCCATCGTGCCTCGTCGCTGGGCGCTGTGTGGAAGTTCACTCCGGCATGGGAGGTGGGTGTCCGAACCGACTGGTTGCGGGTGGCCAAGTCGGAAGACCACAGTGGCACCATCGAGTTCGGCAACGGACGACTCACCGAAAACGCCATCATGCTGGCCTACAAGCCCAGCCATATGCAGACCTTACGCCTGCAACTCACGCAACAAAGAGCCGCAGGCACGAACGATGACGGTGAACCCGTCTTTGCAAAGCCCGCCGGACGCAGCATTCAACTGCAGTATGTGATCGCATTCGGAGCACACGGTGCGCATTCTTACTAAAGCAATCCTGGCGCTCTGCGCGGCTGCGGCCGGTCATGCCCAAGCCATCACGGTTTTTGCCTGTGAACCCGAATGGGCATCGCTGACCCGGACGCTGCTACCGGAGGTGAGCGTACGAACAGCGACCACGCACCTTCAGGACCCCCACCACATCGAGGCACGGCCCTCACTCATTGCACAAATTCGTGGCGCAGACTTTGCGATTTGCACGGGCGCTGAACTGGAGGCAGGTTGGTTGCCCATGCTCCAGGCAAGAGCCGGTAACCCCAAGGTGCAAAACGGTCAGCCCTCGATGTTTTTTGCCGCCCAGCATGTGGAACTGATTGACCCCTTCAAGGGCACCATCACACCGTTTTCCGGCGATGTGCACGCAAACGGCAATCCGCATTTCCACACCGACCCCCGCAGGGTCTTGCAAGTGGCTAAGGCATTGGCCGCGAGGCTTGGCAGCTTGTACCCAGCTAAAAAGCCGCTGGTGGACCAAAACCTGACCAATTTCGAGTCTGAATTGCAGGCCAAGATCGCCGTTTGGGAAAAGCAGTTGCAGGCCCTCAAAGGCCGATCGGTCATCACGCAGCACGCCTCTTTTGGCTACCTGTGGCCGTGGTTGGGTCTCAAGCCCGTGGCAGACCTGGAGCCCAAGCCGGGCATGCCGCCCACGGCCGCCCACCTGGAAAAAGTGCTTGCGATCAGCAAAACACAGGCGCCCATCGGCATCATCATTGCCCAGCACCACGACCCCAAGCCCGCGCGTTGGCTGGCGGGTAGCATGGGGATGCCATCGAAGCTATCGATCATTCCTGCCACTGTGACGGACGATCAGCCGGGAGCGATCACCCGATGGTTCGATCAACTCGTGACGCAGGTGACTGGCCTGGCCAAGTAAAACACGATGGATACCTGGTTCATCTTCCCTGCCCTTGCGCTGATTGCAGGAATCATGGCGCTCACACCCTTGGGAACCCAGGTTCTCAGGCGGGGGGTCGTGTTCATCGATCTGGCTGTTGCACAAGCTGCCGCTGCAGCCGTGATTTGGCTCAATTTCGCCCTCCACATTGATTCACCGCTCGTCGACCAGCTTGCCGCCACCTTGGGCGCAGTGGTGGTGAGCCTGGGTGTCGCCTGGGTCGCCCGAAAGTGGAGCCAGCAAAGAGAAGCGCTGATCGGTTTGATCTATGTCGCAGGGGCGTGCATGGCCCTGTTGGGCGCAAGCTTGCACCCCCATGGCCGCGAAAAGTTGTTTCACTTGTTGGCTGCAGACGTTCTTTGGGTGGACTCGTTCAGCGTCGGCGCGCTCTTGCTGGCCGCGCTTGCCGTCCTTCCGCTCCGGCGAAAGGGCTGGCTTGCCCATGATGTTTTTTTCTATGCCGCCTTTGCCGTCATTGCGAGTGTCGCGGTACCAGCCTTGGGCCTGTTTCTTGTCTTTGCCAGCCTGATAGCACCCGCGCTTTGGATCGAGCGAGGGCTGAGGCCCTGGGCGGCCACGGTGGCAGCCTCGGTATCGTGCCTGCTCGGTCTGCTTTTTTCTTGGGTAGCCGACACACCGAGCGGGCCCACGGTGGTAATGGCACTGGCTGCTTTTGGAGTCTGCGCCCTGTTTCGTCGGCAGGGCTGAGCGTCTGGATCTGGAGATTTGCCCGCCGGCTTGCCTCCGACCCCGCCCCGCACCCTGAGCGAAGGTCTGAAACCTGAGCAAGCGCATACGATGCTAGGCAGCAGCAGCGATTCGCGGATGAACCGTTCGGTCTGAATTACCCCAGCCAACCCAGGCGCTGCAGCGTCCAAAAAAGGCCCAGCACCACAATGACCATCGACCCGCCTGAGACCAACACCCAGCGGTAAAACCGTGTCTGGCGAAGGATCCAGGCCAGGGGAAAGAACACCGCCACGATCGCCAGCTGCCCCAACTCAACCCCCAGATTGAAGCCACCCAAGGCAGCCACCAGTGCGCTGGCGGGCAGTCCCAGGTCCAGCAGCACGCTGGCAAAACCAAAACCATGCACGAGGCCGAACACGAAGGCCAGACGCCAGCGCTTGACGGCACTGAAGCCGAGCAGGTTGTTCAAGGCGGCCAGCACCACCGACAAAGCAATTGCCGGCTCCACCAGATCGGCGGGCGGTGTGAGCCAGCCGGTGATGGTCAAGCCCAGGGTGATGGAGTGGGCCACGGTGAAGGCGGTGACGACTGCCAGCACGTCCAGCACGACGGGGCGGGCTTGCGGCGCCGCCTGCCAGTGCACAACCCTCTGGCGAGACGGCTGCAAGGGCGCCAGCAACAGCAAGCTGAGCAAAAAAACGATGTGATCGATGCCGATCCAGATGTGCCAAACCCCCTCGACGACATAACGCCCGAAGACCCGCCAGGGATGGCTGTCGGAGGCACTGATCTCGACCTCGGGCCGCTCGGGGCTCAGCAAAGCACTGCTCTGGTAGCGAGGGAAATCCACCTTGAGCAAGCCTCGGTGCAGGTTGTCTTGAGAAAAAATCAGGTCGTAGCGAAGCGTCAAGCGGGCGTCGTCCAAGGAGTTCGACGCACTAGGACACAGCGGCGTCCACAAGGCGCTCAAGTAGGTGCCATCGGCATGCTGGCTCGCCTGCAAGTCGACCGGGCCCAAGGTGCAGCGCTGGCCCGATGCGCCGAGCGAAATCCCTTGTGCCAGCCAGGCACTGAGCTCGGTACTGCGCGCTTGCGTCTCAGCCCATGTGACTTGGCCGTCACGATCACGGTCGAGATCGAACAGCAGGTCCAGGTCACGCACATGCAAATCCGCGCGCAGCGTCAATTGCTGCGACGGCATGCTGAGGGTGAGGTAGCTGTTGCTGCTTGAGTGTGCCCAGGCCAGACTGCCAAAGAGCAGGCTCACGAGCGCCACACAGGCAAGGGCCATCTGGTGCCATGAGAGAAGACGGCTCTGGAAAGGCCAGCGCGCGGTCAAGGGCCAGCGCGCGCTCACGAGCGACTGCCCTTCCAACTCGGGTGAGCCCGCAGTTGCCGCAGGAGCGGGCTCAATTGCGGGTCGGTGTAGCCGGATTTTTCAGCCCACTCCACCACGGGCGCAGCCGCCTGCGCCTGCCCCAGCGCCAGCGCGGCCTGTGCAAACAGCACCGCGTCGGGAGGGTCTTTTTGCAGCTGCCAGTTCTCGATGGAGAGCGCCAGGCCTGCCGCCAGGTCCTGCCCGTAGGCAATTTGATAAATCAATTTGGGCCGCTCGATCAGGGCCTCTTGGCGCAGCGCTTGTGCGCGCAAGCGCGCATCCATCTGGCTGGCCAGCCGGGCTTCATCCGCATCTTTCAGGCCGCGGCTCGCCAGCAGGGCCTGCATCAGCAGGGCATCGGTCAAGCTGCCCATGTCGGACTGATTCATGGCGACCGCCTTCGCCTGCCGGTACTGGCCTTGCTGATTGAGCAGGTCGGCCATGGAGAGCCTGAGCAGGTGCGACCGCGGGCTGACCTTTAACCGCCCCTCCCACACGGCCAAGGCCTGCGCAGGCTGTCCGGCAACGCGGTACGCCTCGCCCAAGTGAAATCCGAGCCAGTCTTGTGACAAACCGTCCTGGTAATTCGGCGACCGGATCGCCCGCATCAGCATCTGCACCGCAGGAAGCGGCTGCCCTGTGCGGTATTGCAAAACCGCGCGGTAAACATCCGCTTCTTCTTTGCCAAGCAGCCGGGCCATCTCTTCGCTGTCCTGCCTGGCGGACGCGAAATCTGCCTGCAGCAAATGCAGAGCAAAGCGCCAGGACCAGAACTCGGCTCGACGTGGCTCCAGGGCAATGGCGCGATCAATGTCGATCAAGCCCGCCTTGAAGTCATGAAAACCCTGCCGGACCAGACCTCGCAAAAAGTACCCGTCGGCGGGCAATTCTGCCGCCTGCCACCAGGGCCCCAATGCCGCTTTGGCCGAGCCGAACCAGCGCAAATCACCTTCGGTGAGCCCCAAGGTGAACACGGCGCGGGCATAGGCCAAAGCGGCATTGAGGTCTTGGGGCTGCGCACGGCGGGCTTGATCGAGCGAACGCAACTGCGCCTGCTGTCCGCCCTGCGCGTGAACCGATGCAGACAGCACCACCGCCGACGCGGGCGGCAAATACCGCTCTTGTGCTGCGGCCGGTGCGGCCATGCCGGTGGCACCCAGAAACCAGACGATCCCCGCCAGCCAAGTGGGTCGGGGGGGCGCAGTCGCAGGCAGCTCTGACTTTTCCATGATGCGAGTGTGCCTAATTTGCTTGTTACTATACGGGAGTGCTGACAATCATTAGCACTGTGCCCATCTATTTTTCCCAGTCCCCAACTCAAGGAATTCCCATGAAATTCGTGATGACCCTGATCGCTTCCGCTTTCGTGCTCGTGTCGGCCCCTTCTTTCGCAGGCAGCCATAGCGGCGGCAAAATGGGCGAAACCAAAGTCGACTGCAGCAAGAAGGAAAACGAAAAGAACGCCGCTTGCGTCAAGAAGTAATCTTCTTGTGCATAGCCCAAAACCCCTTTCGAGGGGTTTTTTTATGGGCGGCGCTCCAAAGCGCCGGGCCTGAGGATCGATCGGGGGGGCAGTCGATCTTCGCCCCGCTCAGTTCTACCGACCGCTTGCATCGCTGTAGGTCCTGGCGCAAGTACTCAGGGAAATTGGCGTCGCCCATGCGGTGGCCATTGGTCGTGTAGAACCCCGCGATATCGGCTCAGCGCAAAAAGGCACAAAGCACTGGGGGTCGCCACCTCCATCCCTTCCGCCAGCCAGCCAGTGAGTTTTTTAGCGCATCAGGTTCATGCGCACGGCCGAGGGTGGTGGTATTTCATTACTTTGGTCCAACCCGGTCTAGCTGCGCGGTGCGGCCATGGTGAGGGTGATCGATAGACCTCCAACCTGCGCGATCAAGGACGGATAACGCAGCACCCCGCGACAGGGCATCGCGGCAGATCCACCTCAGGTGCCAACCCTGAGAGGGGCAACTGCCTTTCTTAGACAGGCAATCAGACTGAGCGCTGCGATTCGACCGGTCTTGGGGTTCTCTGAAGGTACGTTCGCGATCGTCATCGAGAAGGAGGCGCTGTCGGCCTCCACCTGGATACTGTGCGTGTTGCGCGTCACCGTCGGATCGGCCCAAACCTCGACTTGGGTCCGCTCGACACCAATGCCCGCTAAGGAGAGCGCCACAGCCACATTGACATTGGCCGGAAAGCCCTGGCGCGCCGCCTGGGCGCTCCCCCGAAACAGGCACAGGGGCTCTTGTAGACCTGTGATGTCAATGCCTTTTTCAACAAGCAACGGTGCTCCAAGCAGACCTGCAATGGGCTTTCGAGTGACCAATGTGACCGATTGGATAGTGCCTTCCCGAGCAGCGCTCACAGCGTCGAGGCCGATCAATCCGCCTGTTGGTACGATGATCTGGCCGCCAGTTTCTCTCGCTAGGTCGAGCAGGTCGGGCGCATCGAGCAGCGCGCCACTGCTCATGACGACGAGTCGGCGCCCTCTGCGCAGCGCCGGTTCGCTAATCGCCCGTAACAGGCCGGCAGGCGCGCACTCAACCACCCATTCGCAGCGCTCGGCAAGCGTTTCAAAATCTACACAAGCGACTCTCTGCGACAGATGCTCCCGCATCCACTGGCTCGCCCTCGCACTGTCCCTGGCGCATACGGCACCCAACACAAGCCCTGGGACCTCGCCCTTTTCGAGGGCGCGGGCGAGCGCCTTGCCCATGGTGCCCAGCCCGGCGATTCCGACATGCTGGGGAGAACGGAGTTGTGGATTCATGGTCAGATGCGTGCCTGGCTTGGAAGAATCGAAAGCGGTTGTGCGCCGACGGGTTGCTCATTCCAGCTTCACGCCGCTTTCTTTGACAAATCGCGCCCAACGCTCAATCTCGCCAGAGACGAAGCGCCGCGCCTCATCGAGCGTGTAGGACATGGCTAAGGAACCAGTGCGCTGACGCGAGGCGACCGACTCGGGAGACTCGATCGATCGACGTATGACGGCATTGAGCCTCTGCTGAATCGCCGCTGGCGTCCCCGCCGGAACGAAGACTGCACTCCAAGCGGAAATTTCCAGGTCGGTCATACCCAGCTCGATGAAGGTGGGCACCTCAGGCCAGTAGGGAGCACGCTTGCTTGCCGCGGTAGCGAGGACCCTCAGCCGCTTTTGCTCGACGAGTGGCGCGGCACTGGTGCCATCTGCAAAAACGAATTGCACTTGGCCACCGGCCAAATCGGTCATGGCTGGTGGGGTTCCCTTGTAGGGCACGTTCAAGACACTGATTCCTGCACGCAGCATGAAGATCTCGCAGGCCACCTGCGCGGTCGTCGTGCCGCTTCCACAGGCGATTTTCCCGGGGTTCTTCTTTGCATCGGCAATCAGGTCGGCCAGATTCTTCCAGGGCGCATTGCCTGCCACCACCAGTGACAGGGGCACGATGCCCAGGCCGCCGACGATGTCGAACGAGGTAGGTGTGTAGCCGAGCTTGCCAGGATAGAACGCGTAATTGGACGCATTGGTAGCGGCAGCGCCAATCAGCAGAGTGTGGCCGTCGGGCTTCGCCCGCATCACGATCTGCGCTCCCAGCGAGCCGTTCGCTCCAGGACGATTTTCAACCACCACGCTTTGGCCCAGGGATTCGGTCATGTCCTTGGCCAACAGGCGGGCACTCATATCCGTACCGCTCCCCGCGGGGAACGGCACCACAAGGGTGATGGAGCGACTGGGGTAGGCATCTTGCGCCAGGGCCTGGATTGGGAACGCCGCACTGAAGGCGAACAGCAGCGCCGCGCAAGCGGCAGCGAAAAGGCCCGTCTTTACTGGGGGGGGTGAGAACTTCATGGAGCACTCCTTGGTTGTCGGTAAGAAAGGGGTTGATGCGGAGGGGCGACGGGAGATGGCTAACCGGTGTGATCAAGGTCCCGAAGAAAGTCGCCGAGGTGTTGGTTAAAGACCTGTGCCTTTTCAAAATACGGGGAATGGCCAACCTCAGGCAGTTCGACGAATCTGGTGCCTGGAACTTCACTGGCGAGGGCGCGCAGGGCCGGCGGAGGGATCACAATGTCTTCCTGTGGCGATATCACCAGCAATGGAACACCCATGCCTGCAATATCAGCGGGTCCTCGAACGCGCATCGCGCGCAGGCGGCCCCGCAGCACCTCCTTGTCCAAATCGCGCGCCTGTTCGTCAATCTGCTGATAAAGCAGGTGCATGGCCGGTTGCTCGAGCGCCATCCGCAGGCCGGCAGCCTGATGAACCCGCTGCGCGCGACACAGCGCCACGGACTTCTCAGAGGCTTGCAGCCAGGCCGACAGGTCGGCTGGTTTGAGCCCTGCGATCCGATCCAGATCGATCGACCCGACCGTGGCAGACAGCACCAGGCCCCTCACACGCCGCGGATGCTCAAGGCAGTACTCCACGACTGTCCACCCACCCATCGATTGCCCCACCAGGCAGACCTGGCCCAGCTGCAAGTAGTCGATCAGGGCGGCCAGGTCATCGGCGTACTGGCGCGGATCTGGATGAACCGCTTCCACCGAAGAGGGCGCAAACCCCCGATGGGAAAAGGTGACGCAGGTGAAGCGGTCGCGGAAGTGGCCCACCTGCTGCCACCACGACATGTGATTGCCCCCCAGTCCATGGGCAAATACAAGCGCTGGCCCCTGACCAGAAACCTCGTAGTGGATCTGCGCACCGTCGACTTGAAGGCGCCCGGTCGCTCGCAACCCTGAGGCAGCGTCTTGCCGCGTGTGGTTGCCCAGGGTCATGGCGCCACCGCCTCTCCCTCGCCCAGCACGACGCCCTCATAGGCATGCAGGGAAGGCAGGCCCCCGGTATGAACGAACAGTACGCGCTCCCCGGGCGAGAACTCACCCGCACGCGCCAGTCCAATCAAACCGGCCATGATCTTTCCGGTGTAGACCGGGTCAAGCGGGATGCCTTCGGTACGCGCCAGCATCTGGACAGCCTCGATCATGCGGACGTTGGGTACCGAGTACTTGGGCTGCCAGTAGCCGCCTACGCTACGAACCGCATCCCGCGGGACCTGCAGACCCAAGCCGAGCAGATCGGCCACGGCCTGGGCCTCCTTCATGACCAATGGCTCCTGCTGCTCAGGGTCACGGCTGACGCCAACGCCGACGATTGGAATATCGATTCGGTTGCCCACAAAGCCAGCCACCAGGCCACCGTGCGTACCCGAACTGCCCGAGCCCACGAGGATGCGATCAAACCGTAGCCCCATTTCGAACCACTGTTCTTGCATCTCCTGGGCACAGGCCACGTATCCCAGACCGCCCACCGCATTGGAGCCTCCACCGGGAATCACATAGCCCCTTCGGCCTTGGGCAACGAGGTCAGCGGCCAGTTGTTCCATGGCAGCGCCGATATCGGCACCCGCTGGGACAACCATGATGCGCTCTACGCCCATGAGCCGAAACATGAAGTGATTGCCGCTGGCCCGGGGGTTGTAGCTGCCGGGCACTCGCTCCTCGATGACGAATTGACACTTCAGGCCCTCGCGGGCGGCAGCCGCGAGGGTGATACGGCAGTGGTTGGATTGCGGCGCGCCGCAGGTGATCAGCGTGTCGGCGCCCTGCGCAAGCGCATCGGCCACCAGAAATTCAAGCTTGCGCGTCTTGTTGCCACCTGGGAAGAGCCCCAGCATGTCGTCACGCTTGATCCAGACATCGGGCCCCTCCCCGCCAGGGCAGGTGGCAGCTAGCGCCGCAGAGAAGCGTGGCATCGGCTCGATGGGAGTCGCAAAAGGGGTGTAGCGGCGGCGGGGAAAGCGGGAGAGGTCCATGGGTTTCGGGCTTGTGGTGAATACGAATTGGGCTCAGGGAGTTGTGGTGGGCCAGGTCGTGTCTTCATCAACGGGGTACACCGGCCGAGGCAGATGCCGCCAGGGCAGGGTCCGCAGGTTAGGAGTCGTGAGGCCCGGACAATCCACCTCAAAAATGCGATCAGACGTGGCAAAGCCCTCGAATGCCGCGCGGAAGTGCCCGCGACTTTTCACCACCAAGGTGCGTACGGTGGCGAGGTCGACCCCCAGGACATCCAACTGCGCCGGATCCAGCAACTGCTGCCGGTTGGAAATGACCGCCACGCGCAGGCCACCTAGATCGAGCAGGGCAGAAAGGCCCATGTCGCGCTGCGTTCCGGCCACCAGACCTCGCCTGCCCAAGAAGCGGCCATCGCTCAGGGCTACCACCTGTGCAGAGTGGCGCAGACAGGACACCCCAGGAGAGCTGGAGGGCTTAATTCGGCATACACCGCCTACGACATCGGCTGCACGGTTGAAAGCTGCGTCAAAGCGAGCGCCAAGGCCTAGGGTGTGCGCCTCGCGAGCCAACTCGGCATCTGTAAAGACCCCCAGAAGTGCCCCCTGAACTTGCGCCTCGATCAAGGCCTGAAGTAGGTCTACCGTGTTGCCACCACCGCCCGCGCCGGGGTTGTCAGCGACATCGGCCAGGATCATCGGGGGAGAATTGGGATCAAGCCCACACACCACCGCCTTCGCTACCGCCTCCGACATTGGCACTAGCCGGGAAACAAAACGGCGACGCGCGTTCCAGACATCGCTGGCCAACCGACGGGCGAGCGCCGCCCCTTGAGATCGGTGTCCGCCGCGGGTGGTCACCACCACACTGAATCCGCACTTGGGGCTGTCGGCCAGGGCGAATCCACCACACAGCGACACATTCAGCACCTCGCCCGCCACATGAGCCTGCGCGGCATCGATCAACTCGCTGTATACGGTGCCTGGGGCGATCAGCTGTGAGGTGGCTGGCGGCACCAGGGGCAGCTTGACCAGAGACACTTCCCCTGGTCCTTCGCGCAAAAAGGACTGCATCAAGCGGGCTGCTTCCTCACCCCGCGCGCGCAGATCATTGTGTGGGTTGGTGCGATAGGCCACAAATGCCGACAAGGCGTCAGTCATCCGCTTAGAGACGTTGGTATGTAAATCCAGTACCGCAACCACCGGTACCCGCGGGCCGACCAAGGCCCGCACACGCGAGAACAACTCGCCATCGGGGTCCTCCATTCCGGTGCTCAATGCGGCCCCATGCGAGCTGATAAACACGGCATCGAGGGGGAGCGCCTGCTTCAAGCGGACTTCCATGTCGGCGAGCAACCCGTCGAAGTAGGCCTGTTCGACCGGGCCTCCGGGCTGCGCCCCTGCCGCACGAATGGGAAGCGCGTGCCAAGGACCAGCCCGGTCCATCTCGGCGACAAAGCCAAGGGTGTCGGGCAGCAGCCGGGGCGTCTGGCTCCGTATCTCGGCGGCCAGCGATTCGCCTGCGATGTCGATTGACTGCTCGAACATGGCCTGCGTGCTCACCGGCGCCCACCGGTTGCACTCGATGAAGAACCCGAGGATCGCCACCCGGGGCGCTGCCAGCGTCATCAGAAGCTCCGCCTGACGTGATTCGCATCGCGCTGCGCACGAGCGCCGCAAGCACTCGCCCCGACGCTGGCCAGACTCGCCTGGCCCGCAGGCTGGCGGCAATCACGGAACGAGAGCGTTCGGTAATTCATGGGCGATCGCTATGTGGCGGTGGGAGCACCTTGCTGTGAACAAGGGGAATCTAGGTCAGTCAGCCACGTTGGTATAGTTCAAAAAATGCCATCCATACGTCATCTGGTGCCACGAGACAGCCTTGTGTTCGAGATCGTCTGGGAGCCTGGCAGCCTGGGCAGCGCCGCGCAGGCCGTCGTCGACGTCCTGCGCCTGATCAACGGAATTGCCGCTCTGGAGGCGCCCACCGCACCGCCGCCCCTCCTGTGGCGCTGGGTGCAATGCGACGGCAGGCCGGCAAGACCGCCCGCTCTGGGAGAACTGCCTGCCCACGAGCAGTCCGGCCTTATCACCCGCCGGAGCCCTGCGGCCTACCGGGAGATAGCCGATGTGGTCGTGGTGCCGGGTTGGATGGTGCGCGATGGCCCTGAAATTGACCAATGGGTCGTGCGCAGTAGCGCGCTCACGTCCCATCTGCAGCAGACATTGGCGCAGGGCGGCGCCTTGCTTGGCGTATTCACCGGCGTGGCGCTGCTGGCGGCCGCAGGCTGCTTGCACCAGCGCCGCTTTGCCGCACCCTGGCCTTTCTTTGTTTCGGTGATGCGGCACGCCTCGGCATCCGGGTTAGGCGCAGCCGAATCGGTGAACTGGTCAGACGCACCCGACTGGACCAGCGACCGCAGCGTGTGGACCTGTGCATCGCCAGTGGCCACGACCGAAGCCGTACTGGACTTGATGGGTGCGACACCGCTGACCGATCTGGCCAGCGCGGCACGCGATGTGCTGATTCCAGCACCCCTGCGCCAAGCGGTGACCGTAGTTCATGCACGCACTGAGGGCTCCCGCCTGGCTCGCAACCGTTTGCCGGACGGCATCGTCGAGCGCGCGCGCCAGTGGCTAGTAAAAAATCTGGCTACGCCCTTTAACGCTCGAACCCTCGCGAAGGCTGCCGCGACCAGCCCACGAACGCTGGCGCGGCATTTTCTGGCGACTCATGGAATAAGTGCGCACAGCTACCTGGAGCGCCTGCGGGTAGAGCGGGCTTGCCTACTGCTGCAGACGACGCACATCACTGTGGAGGAAATCGGCCGCTCCAGCGGGCTGGAGAGTCCGAGTACCTTCCGTCGGGTTTTTCTCAAGCACACCGGCACCTTGCCCGGCGAATACCGACGTCGCTATCGCCTGCGCACGCAGCGTCCGCGTTGGGGCAGCGAGGCCTTGCCCCAGCCTGGGATTGGACGCGGCAGCGCACCTGATATGTCTGACCCCAGAACGCCTGGGCTGCCTAGCTAATCGGCCTTCGAAGCAATGTGCTCAATTGCCCGGTACGCAAACACCAGACCGGGCCCCAGCGTGGCCCCACCGCCTGGGTAGTAGCCCCGAAAGACGGAGGCCATGTCGTTGCCGCAGGCGTACAAGCCAGCAATGGGGGCGCCGCTGCCGCTCAGCACCTGGGCATCAGCGCTCGTCTTGAGGCCCATCGCGGTACCGAGGCTGGCAGGGTAGATGCGCAGCGCAAAGAAGGGGCCGTGCTGGATCGGCGCTAGGTTGGGATTGGGGCGGGCCACAGAGGGGTCACCGAACTGCCGGTTGTACGGATCCTCACCTTTGCCGTAGTCCAGGTCGACGCCGGTGCGGCAAAACTCGTTGTGGCGCGCCACGGTGCGTTCCAGGGCCTGGGGCTCGATGCCAATGCGCTCGGCCAGTTCGGCGATGGTGCGGCCAGAGACGATGTAGCCATTGCGCAGGTGACGGCGCAGCGAAGGCTGGAAGGGCCGGATCATGCCCAGCCCGCGGCGCCAGAGGAAGCGGCGGTCGCACACCTGGTAGAAGCGGCTGTCCGCGTCGACCCCACGGTCGAACATGCCAGCGACGATGTGGTGGTACGAGTTCGACTCGTTGACGAAGCGTTGGCCGCGGGCGTCCACTGCAATCATCCCTGGCCGGCCCCGGTCCAGATAGCCATAAAGCACCGTGCGCGCGCTGCCATCGGGCTGATGCAGCTTGGAAGTCGGTGTCCACAGGCATGGGCCCGACATGGCGTTGTCGGCCACTGCGCCCAGGCGCCGCGCCTGCACCATGGCGTCGCCCACATTGCCCTGGAAGGACACGGTCTGGTCGTGCGGGAAGCTGGGGGCCAGCTCCTTGAGCAGATCGGGGTTGCGCGGAAAGCCGCCCGTGGCCAGCACCACGCCGCGCCGCGCCCGCACGCGCAGCAGGCGGCCGTCACGGCGTATCACCGCGCCCTGCACGCCCTGTTTGGCGTCGTAGATCAACTCGACCATCGGTGAGTCGAGCCAGAAAGCAATCTTGCGCCTCCGAAAACTGAGCAGCATGGAGGCAATGAGCGCATTGCCCGCGCCGACGTCGGTGCCGCGGCTGTAACGAAGCCGGTCGAAGGCATAGCGCACCAGGGTGCGCAAGGTGCCTGCGAAGTTGCCCCAGGAAGCGAAGGGATTGAGAAACTCGTCTACCCGGCGCTTGTCGACATACAAACCACCCAAGAGCATCAGTTGCGCGATGGGCGGACGCACGAGTTCGAAGTCCGCGCCGAGACGTCGCCCGTCAAAGCGCAAAGGCTCGAGCGAGCGGCCAATGGCCATCCCTCCAGGCAGGGAGGCCTGGTAGTCGCCCATGGTGGTCATTAACTTGAGACGAACCTCGGTGCCCTGCTGAATGGCGGCAGCCGCGGCCGGGGCACTTTGCAGATAGGCCGCGGCGATATCTTCGCGGAAATGATCCCCGAGCATGCTGCGCAGGTACCGGGCGGCCTCTTCGGGGGAGTCCTGAATGCCGGCGTTGCGTGCCTCGTCCGAGCAGGGGATCCAGAGCACGCCGCCCGAGCTGGCCGTGGTGCCGCCCAGGTGCGAGGACTTCTCGCACAAGAGCACGTCGAGTGATTTCTTCGAGGCAAAAAGAGCGGCGGCCATGCCAGCGCAGCCGCTTCCCAGCACGATCAGGTCACGCTCTTCGTCCCACTGCGCTTCGTCCAAACGCTCTTCGCTGCCGCCCACCATCACCGTCCCGGAAAATTCACACTGACCGCTTGGAGCCTGAACCGCTCACTCTGGCTTGAGGTTGAGGGTGTTGAACAGACGCTGCCAGACACGCGCCTCCTCCTGGTACTCGCGCGCAAACTCGGCCGGCGAGGAGCGCAGCACGGTCCCGGTGACCCGGGTTTCCAACTGCTTCTTGAACTCGGCATCGGACAGCACGGTCAGGACGTCACGTCCGATGCGGTCGACGATGGGGGTCGGCAGGCCCTTGGGCCCGAAGAAGCCAGCCCACGAGGTCGGGATGAAGCCGGTGTAGCCACCCACCTCGCGCAGCGAGGGGACATTGGGCAGGTTCGGGTAGCGCTCGGCATTGATCACCGCCAGAGCGACCAGTTCTCCGGAGTCGAGCTGGCCCTTGATCGATCCCGGGGTGTTGACCATCAGCTGCGTGTCGTTGCGCATCAGCGCCAGGTTCATCGCCGGCACGCTGCCGTAGTCGATCTCGGAGTACTTCACATTGACGGTCTGGTTCACCAGCGCCATCGCCAGGTTGAAGATGGAGGTACGACCCGTGCCAGACAAGAACAGCGGGTTGGCCTCGCTGAGGGCGGCCACTTCTTTGAGCGTCTTGGCTTTCTGCGCCGTCTTGGCGTTGGTAGCGATGACCAACTGGTAGTTGATGACGCGGTAGATCGGCACCAGGTCAGTCACGGGGTCAAAGCGCAGATTCTTGGTCGTGTACTTGGGCAGCAGGCTGCTCAGCGTGCCCAGGATCAGGGTGTGGTTGTCCGTCGCCCGCGCCACATATTCGGTGGCAATCACCATATTGGCGCCCGGACGGTTCTCGACGATCACCGGCTGCTTCCACAAAGCCTCCAGATGCGGCGCCATGGAACGCGCCACGGTGTCGCCGGCCGAGCCAGCGGCCAGGCCGATCACGATCTTCACCGGTCGGGTGGGCCACTCCTGCGCCCAGGCGCTGGCGGGCAGGCAGCAAACCGCTGCGGCAGCAAACAGGCCGCGCGTGAGGGTGCGGCGAAAGTTGAACGGGTGGGTCACGGTGTGTCTCCTCGTGCTTGTGGATGGGTTGGCGGCAGTTGTCTGCTTCTATGAAACTTCGTTGAATCGTGTACGCGTCAATCGGCGGTTCGGGCTGATTTGGCAATGTGCTGGGCAGCCAGCGCGCCGAAGACCACGGCGGGCCCCAGCGTCGTGCCGCCGCCGGGGTAGCGGCCACGGAAGGCGGCGGCCAGGTCATTGCCACAGGCATAGAGGCCGTCGATCGGCTGCCCGTCGACGCCCACCACCTGCGCGTCGGCGGTGGTCTTGAGGCCGATGGTCGTTCCCAAAGAAGCCGCATGAATGCGCAGCGCCAAATACGGCGGTGCCCCGATGGGGGCCAGGTTGGGATTGGGCTGGCCGGTCACATGGCCGAACATCCGGTTGTAGGCGGTTGCGCCACGGCCGAAGTCGACGTCGACACCGGTCTTGCAGTTGGCGTTGTGGCGCTGCACCGTCTCCGTCAAAGTCGCCTCGTCGGCGCCGATGGCGCGGGCGAGTTCGGGCAGGCTGGAAGCCATGGTCAGGTAGCCCGAGCGGACGAAGGGCACCAGCGAGCGGGTCCATGGCCAGGGGCGAACGGCGCCCAAGCCATGCCGGCGCACAAAGGCCAGGTCGCAGACAAAGTGGAACGTACCCTCGCCGCCACTGTGCTTGAACATCGCAGACACGATGTCATGGTACGAGCTTGATTCGTTGACAAAGCGCTGGCCCTTGGCGTCCACCGCAATGACGCCCGGACGCCCGCGGTCCAGATAGCCGTAGATGACCGGTATCTCTCGGCCCTGGCGGTCTCGCATGACGGAGGCCGGCGTCCAGTTGGCCACGCTATTCAAGTCGGTGTCCATCGAAGCGCCTACGGCCAGTGCGGACTTGATGCCCTCGCCCACATTGGCCTCGCAGCCCAGGCTTTGCTGGTGCGGGAACTTCGGGCCGTAGGTGCGCAGCATGTCTTTGTTATGCGGAAAGCCGCCGGTGGCCAGCACCACCGCGCGGCGCGCGCGGATGCGGCGAGTTCCGGCGCTGCCCTGCACCACGGCGCCCACCACGCGCCCGTTTTCCTTGAGCAATTCGACCAGCGCGTGCTGGGTTCGCAGAGACACCCGATCGCGCGGCATGCTGTACATCATGCTGGCGATCATGGCGTTGCCAGATCGCAGGTCGGTGCCGCGACCGAAGCGAAGCCAGTCGAGCGCGTAGCGCGCCAGCTTGCGCAGGACCCGTCGGAAGGCACGGACCGATGACAGGGGCCGCAGGAAATCGGGCACCTCGTCGGGACCGAGCATGAGGCCGCCGAGCACCATGATGCGGTGCATGGGTGGCTGCAACAGAGCGAAGTCGCGGCCCAAGCGCTTGCCGTCAAACGGCGCCGGGAACAGCGTGCGTCCCTTCTTGGCACCACCCGGCTCGTCAGAGTGGTAGTCGGGCCAACTCGAGAGCTCAAACTTCACATCGGTTTGCGTGTTGAGCGTCTCGACGATGCCAGCGCCCTGGGCCAGGAAGGTATCGATGATGTCGGAGCGGTAGTGGTCACCCAGTTCCCAGCGGAGGTACTCCCGCGCGCGCTCGATGGTGTCGCCGGCGGCCAGACCCCCGGGGGTTCCTGGCACCCAGATGCCGCCGCCCGAGGTGGCGGTGGTGCCACCCAGGTACTGGCGTTTTTCGCAGACCATGACCCGCAGGCCCGCGCGCGCCGCGAACAGGGCCGCCGACATGCCGCCGCCGCCG
>JAURKV010000294.1 GCA_030831585.1 Ramlibacter sp.
AGTCGCGCGGCATCTTGCCCTCGACCGAGTGGAAACAGACCAGTTACAAACGGCCCGAACAAAAACGCTGGTACTCGGGTGAAACCATTTCCTTGGGCATTGGTCAGGGCTACAACAGCTTCACCATGCTGCAACTGGCGCAAGCCACGGCGACCCTGGTGAACAACGGCGTCAAGCACCGTCCGCGGCTGGTGATCGGTACCGAGGATCCGGTATCACGCACCCTGCAAGCGGTGGCTCCGCAAGCGCCTCAAGACCTGGGCTACAAGCCCGAGCATGTCGAGATCGTCAAGCGGGCCATGGTGGGCGTGGTGCAAGGCGGCACCTCGGCGCAGGTGTTTGCTGGCGCAGCTTATGAGTCCGGTGGCAAGACCGGTACGGCGCAGGCGGTAGGGATCGGCCAGAAGGACAAGTACAACGCCTCTAAGCTGGAGGAGCATCAAAGGGACCACTCTCTCTACATCGCCTTTGCCCCGGCAAACCAGCCGAAGATCGCCCTGGCCATGGTGGTCGAAAACGCGGGCTTTGGCGCAGTAGCGGCCGCCCCGATCGCACGGCGGGTGTTCGACTACTGGCTGCAGGGGCAGGTGCCGACGACCGAAGACCTGGAGGCAGTTCGCAAGGGACTCGCCGGCAGGCCCATCAGCACACCGCGAAGCGCTGAAGCGGCCTGGCCGCCGGCGGCGGTACTGCCAGCAGGCGCAGCAGCGACGCCTGCATCCCGGGCCAAGGCGGCCGCGGCACGAGGCAGACCTTAAGGCTGCCAGAGTAATTGGCCCAGGTAGCGCTGCGGCATCAATGTGAACAGCCCCGTGACGATGCAGGCCATGGCATAGGTCCACTGCATGGTCAGGCGGTGTCCACGCACATTGCCACGGGCCAGGTAGTGGAAGGCGCGCCACAGGCTCAGGAGCGTAACTGGGATTAGAAGGTGAATGGGGGTGTAGCCCGCGAGATTGGGCAGTCGCTCATCGCGGATGAAAAGACCAGAAAGGGCTGCGCCCAGCATGCATGTGACCCAGGCATAGCCAAACGCCCGATGCCAGCGTGGCCGCACCCGCGCGCCAAGGCGAGTCCACAGGGCAACCGGCCCCACCGCGACGGCGGTCAGGGCGAACGTCATGTGAATAGCGATGATGGGTGTGAGATTCATGCAGATCGTTCTAGCGTTTTTACACTGACACGGCGGGCCAGGTCAGGAGTAGTTTCTGTCAGTCCAGCCGCCAGGTCTGGCCATGCCGCAGCACCCGGAAGTCGGGCCTTTGCGGCTGCGACTCGATTGCCTGGCGCAGGTCCACAGGCGGCTGATCCAGGGATTCGTCACTCAGGCCCTCAAACGTCCCCCAGTGGATGGCGAGGGCCGAGCGGGCCCGCACATCGCGCATCACCTGCACCGCCTCGGCGGGGTCGATGTGCGAGGCCTTCATGAACCAGCGCGGCTGGTAGGCCCCGATGGCGATGGCGGCCAGGTCGATATCGCCCAGCCGTCGGCCGATGTCCTGCGTGTCTTTCGAATAACCCAGGTCGCCCGAGAACCAGAACCGGAGGCGGGGGTGTAGGACCGCCCAGCTGCCCCACAGCGTCTGCTGGCGGTCCCAGGGCATGCGCGCGCTCCAGTGCTGCACGGCCAGGAAATGCAGGGTCAGCGGCGCGCTGGCTCCCTCAATCCTGGCGGTGTGGTCCCAGTCGAGCGCGAATACGTTCTGCCCGGGTCCATCAAGGCGCACCCCACGTATGTGGGCGCGGAACCAGTGCTGGACGCCCAGTGGCACATAGAAACGAATGCCGGGATGCCGATCCATGAGGCGCTGCGCGGTCTTCTCGTCCAGATGGTCCCAATGATTGTGGGAGATCAGCACCGCATGGATGGGCGGTAACGCATCGAAGGGAATGCCTGGCGGCTGATGGCGACGGGGCCCGGCGAAAGAAAACGGCGATGCGCGTTCACCCCAGTGCGGATCGGTGAGCAGGTTCACTCCGTCGACCTGGATCAGCACGGTGGCGTGGCCCACCCAGGTCACGGCAGGAGCCGACCCGGGAGCGCGGATCAAGGCGAGGTCAGCCGCGACACCGGTGATCGGCGCCGCCGGGGGCTTGGGTAGACCCTCGCGAAGTCGCTCCCACTGCCATCGCAGCAGGCTGCCTGTGCCCGCCGCAGACCCATACCGGTTGACGAAGCCCTCAGGCCGGTGATGCGGCTTGGACGGGTCGTAGTCGGGGTGCGGGCTGTTGGGGGTCCAGGCGCAGCCGGCGACCAAGAGGCAAGCCAGCCAAAGGACGAGTGATCGCAAAAGGGGAACGCCAAACATCTACTTCATGCTCCTGCGGCTTCCCTGCGGCTTTCGCTGGGTGCCTCACACCCCAGTCTGTTGGGCGAGCCAGGTGCTCACGGCCTCGGGCATCGCGCGCACATCGCCGGGTGGGGTGCCGCGAGGAAATCCCACATGTCCGCCAGCGGCAGGTTGCCACAATGTCACGCAGGGGCCGACCTCGCCGTCCACCGGCAAGCTACCCGCAGGAACGAAGGGGTCATTGCGCGCGTGCAGGGCCAGCGCGGGGATGCGGATCCGGTGCAGGTGCGGGCGCGCCGAGGCGCGGGCGTAGTAATCGTCCGCGCTGCGAAACCCGTGGAGCGGCGCGGTGAAAAGGTCGTCAAATTCATACAGGTCGCGGGCGGCGGCCAGCAACTCGCGGTCGAACAGGCCGGGGTACTGGGCCAGCTTGGCCAGGGCTTTGGGCTTCATCGTCCGCAGAAACATGGTCGTGTAGACCCAGCGGTTGAATCCCCGGCCAATCGCCTGGCTGCCAGCGGCGAGGTCCAGCGGGGAGCACACTGCCGCGATGCCATTGGCAATCGCGGCGGCGCTCGCTCCCGCCTCGGCGGCCCAGCGCATGAGCGCATTGCCGCCTAACGAGATGCCCACGGCCAGCAGCGGTCCCGGATGCCGCTCGCGCAAACGGGCCAGGATACCGCCCACCTCTTCGTAGTCGCCTGAGTGGTAGGCCCGTGGCGCACGATTGATCTCGCCACTGCAACCACGGAAATGCGGCACGACGAATTGCCAACCGCGCGCCCGCGCCACGCCAGCGAAGGCCTCGCTGTAAGCGCTGCGCGACGAGCCCTCCAGGCCATGAAAAAGGACCAACAGGGGGGCGCAGGCCGGGCCAGGTGCAGTTGCAGTCTGTAAGGCGGTGCCCTCGGGAGATGAGGCGGTGTCGTCAAGCCAGTCCGCATCGACAAAGTCGCCGTCCGGCGTGGTCCAGCGCTCGCGCCGGTATGCGATGGGCATCCCTGCAACACGCCGGCTCCACAGCGCTGGCCAAATCGTCTGCAAGTTGCCGCCAGGCAACCAGAAAGGGGCGCGGTAGTGCTGCAACCGGAGGAACGTCCTAGTGCAAGACCTGGGGGCCGCCGGCGATCTCTTGCACGTCACTCGCAGTGCCGGGGCTGGCGTGGTGGGCTACCATGCGCCAACCTTGGGCGGTCTTGTGATAGACGTTGGTCGCGAGCACCCAGGCATTGCGTGGACCGGTAGCGCTTTGCACCTCGACCCGCTCGACCAGGTGGTGCACCGCACTGCCCAACGACTCCACCTTGTGCACGCGCTCAGGCCAGGCGCGGATCGTGCCGCTCGCGAACATGGCTTCAAACGTGGCGCGAATGGCGGTAGCGCCCACCAGCCGCGGTCCGCCGGGGTGGACACAGACGATCTCGTCCTCATCAGCCCAGCAGGACATCAGCTTGTCGACATCGCCGTTCTGGAGGGCGTCATAGAAGGCCGCCTCGACGTCGTCGGCGTTGCCCTCCAGACTGGCGGCTTGGAGCGGGTTTTTGCGCATCGGGACAAATTGTGCCGAGAAATCCGTTCGCCTGAAACCGCACCGCCGGGGAAAGACCTCTGCGGCGTACACATCGGGGCTCCTCCACGATGAAAAAAACCCCGACCTCTCGGCCGGGGTTTGGAATGCGCTGATTTTTGGCGCGTTCTTGTAGGGATGGTACCGGCTCAGTGCTTCTGGCGGTACTTGCGCAAGGCGGCCAACTGAGCGGCCATGACGGCCAGCTCCGACTGAGCCTTGGCCAGATCAATTTCGCTCTTGGCGTTCTTGACCGCCTCTTCGGCGGCGCGGCGGGCCTCATTGGCCTTTTCCTCGTCCAGGTCCTTGCCGCGAACGGCGGTGTCGGACAGTACGGTGACGCCGTCGGGCTGAACTTCGAGAACACCACCGGCGACGAAAACGAATTCCTCGCCGCCGTCGGCAGTTTCAATGCGTACCGAGCCGGGCCGGATACGGGTGATCAGCGGGGTGTGCCGCGGATAGATGCCCAGCTCGCCGGCTTCGCCAGGCAGCGCCACGAAACGGGCCTGCCCCGAGAAGATGCTCTCCTCGGCGCTGACCACGTCCACGCGCATGGTGTGGGAACTGTCCGTCATGGTTTAGGCCGCCGCCAGCTTCTTGGCCTTCTCGAAGGCTTCGTCGATGGTGCCGACCATGTAGAAGGCCTGCTCGGGCAGGTGGTCGCACTCGCCGCTGCTGATCATCTTGAAGCCGCGAATTGTCTCTGCGAGGGGCACGTACTTGCCGGGCGAACCGGTGAACACTTCGGCCACATGGAAGGGCTGGGACAGGAAACGCTGGATCTTGCGAGCGCGAGCCACGGCGAGCTTGTCTTCCGGCGCGAGTTCGTCCATGCCCAGAATCGCGATGATGTCGCGCAGCTCCTTGTAGCGCTGCAGGGTGCCCTGCACCGCGCGAGCCACGCTGTAGTGCTCTTCACCAACGACCAGTGGGTCGAGCTGGCGGCTGGTGGAGTCGAGCGGATCTACGGCGGGGTAGATACCCAGGGCAGCGATGTCACGCGACAGCACCACGGTGGAGTCCAAGTGGGCGAAGGTAGTGGCAGGCGACGGGTCGGTCAAGTCGTCCGCAGGCACGTACACGGCCTGGATCGAAGTGATCGAGCCGACCTTGGTGGAGGTAATGCGCTCTTGAAGACGGCCCATCTCCTCGGCCAGCGTCGGCTGGTAGCCCACTGCCGAAGGCATCCGCCCGGGCAGCGAGCTCACCTCGGTGCCGGCCAGCGTGAAGCGGTAAATGTTGTCGACGAAGAACAGGATGTCGCGGCCCTCGTCGCGGAAGCTTTCGGCCATAGTCAGGCCGGTC